>JAYVNN010000265.1:0-13306 GCA_043758435.1 Chthoniobacter sp. | reverse complement strand
GAGAAACTCGCGCAGCCCCTTGATCTCCGCGATCAGCGCCGCATCAATCTCCTGCCGCCCCGCCGTATCGAAAATCTGCACATTGCCCCCCTGCTCCTGCGCCCACTCCAGCGCCTGCGCCGCCACCTTTTTCACATCCGTCTCCCCCGCCTGCGGCGTGAAAACCGGCACGCCCACCTGCTTCGCAAGCTGCGCGAGTTGCTCGATCGCCGCCGGCCGGTGCAAATCGCACGCGATCAGCAGCGGCGCCTTCCCTTGCTTCTTCAGCCACGCCGCCAGCTTCGCGCTCGACGTGGTTTTGCCCGCGCCGTTCAAGCCAACCATCATAATCCGCGCCGGCAGATCGAGATTCAGCGGCGCATTGTCCCCGCCCAGCAGCGCCGTCAGTTCGTCGTGAAAAATCTTCACGATCTGATGCCCCGGAGCCACCCCGCGCAGCACCGCCTCCCCCAGCGCCTTGTCCTTCACGCGCGCGATGAACCCCTTCGCCACCCCGAACTCGACATCCGCCTCAAGCAGCGCCATCCGCACCGCCCGCAGCGCATCCGTGATGTTCGTCTCCGAGATCTGCCCATGCCCCCGCAAGTCCTTGAAGACGTCTTGGAGCTTGTCGGCGAGCAGTGAAAACATGATTAGCGGGCGCGCAGATTAGCGCAGAAACCGCGCTTGTCGAGGACGGTTCTGAATAGTCCCCGATTAGGTCAGCCCCATAAACCAAAACCTGGAAATGGGACTTGGCAGGAAAGCATTTCGCATGGCGACCGTTTCCTCAAACAACACAACAAGACTTCGTCAATATCGCGGAGTCTTCCTGTGGGAAGTAAGTGTTCCGAAGTTGGCATTGATGGTCATTTAAAGGCTCTCCCGATTTTAATCCGAATGCGTAGGGAAAGCCCAATAGGTGTCCAGGAAGTCGGAGTTAAACCGCAAGTTTGGCGGATGACGCAGAAGGAACTCAAAAAATCTAAGTCACCGTGATCACCTACGTCACCCATGCTTATTTTTCCGCGCCCTCGGAGTTTTGATCCATCCTTTACTTCTGACCATTACCAACCCGCGCTACGGCAATACTCACACGTAAAATGGAAACGCCCCTGCGATTGAATCGCAGGGGCGTTCCAGAGGATTTCTTTCGCGATTAGAGTGCGAAAATATTCGACACAGGCCTGCCTTGGGCACTGCTGTGGGTATAGAAGGGATCCGCACCATCGCGAAGACCACCAGCACCAGCACCAGCGTTTACATGGCCAGCACCTTCTGTAAGACCGAAGGCAACCGCATTTTGGATCTTGGTAAGCTGAGCCGCACCACCAACCGGGTAACCGTTATAAACAGCATTGGCAATGTCAGTGACAGCAGCAGGACTGATTGCGATACCGGTGATCCAAGCAAACGCTTGGGCTGCCGCTTGAGCAATATCCAACTGGTAGGTGGTACCCGTAAGCACACCTGCATTATACGAAGCCTGAAAAAGAGCATTGTAGATATCAGACGATGAATTGACGACTACCGCCGTATCTGTCGGTTTCACTAACTGAGCGACAAAACCAGTAATTCCTCCCGCCACACCTTTGGCTTTAACCAGTGTAAAAGATGCCGCCGTCACACCGTCACTCTGCCGGAAGGCGGCAGGACCAGCGGTGGCGTCATTATACAGGGGATTAACCAAAGCTTTGACAGACTCAACGATCGCTCCTTGCAATGCCGTCTTTCGCTCAGCCGCAGTAAGCTGAGTGGACTCAAGAATGCCGGTCGCCAGAGCCGCAGTGATTGCTGCGCCTGCAGCGGGGCGATCTCCGATAGTCAACTTGTCAACACCGGCCGCGCCAACCGTGTTGGTAATCCTCGAGTGCAAGAAGATTCCAGCTACAGCATCAGATGCGGTCTTTGGTTGATTGAAGGCCACCGTGTGCGCGATGTTGTGGCTGTACTGCGGGAGAACCACAGTCGCAGCCGTCGCGATTTCCTTCACGTATGTTGGATTGTCCAGAATCTGATGACCGATGGACGCCTGAATGTCGCCCGTCGGGTTGGCCTTAGCATAGGTGGCAACATTAGCGGCAATGCTCAAGCCGGTCTGCTTCGAGCGATTAGCACTGACAGCCGCCGCAGTCAGAGCCGTTGGGCTCGTTCCGCTCTTTGCGATCAAGGCAGCCAAACTCCCTGCGGTGTCGCCTGGATTACCAAGGCTCGCGGCGTAAAGCACAGCGAGATTGCTCGCATCAATCGCCGGGCTAGAGCCGGGTGTCACAGCAGCGAGAGTCGCCTGATAATTTGAGAGCGGAACATTGGTAAGAACTCCAAGCAAGCCAACTCCCGCAGCTGAGGCCGCGTCAGCATTGGCGTCTCCGGCCACCGCCCCAGTGCCGGCAGCAAGAATAGCGGCGCGATTGGCTGGCGAACCGGCTGCCGCCGAGACCACCGCAATGTAAGTCGGCGCAGTTGCCGGCCCACCATTTTCAGCGGCGATTGCCTGAGCCTCGGCAATAACTGCATTTTGCTGGAATGCCAGTGGCCCGCCCGAAACAGCGAGATTGTAGGCAATATCGGAATATGCGTCCGGCTTATTCGCCGGTGATATCGAGGCGGCCGCATGAATCGCAGCGTCACCAACAGCGGTCGCATTCGCTCCCGTCAATCCACCAGCCAAAACCACAGCCCTCGCAACCGCACCAGCAGAACCTATCGGAGCGCCTGTCGTAGCTCCAATAGTTACGTCAGCCAGCGAGGCACCACCAGCGCCGACAGCGGCTGTGGCAACATTCTGCGCAGGAGAGCCAATCGCACCCGCCACTCCGCGATTGATGATATCCTGAGCAGCGACACCTGCAGCACCTGTGGCAACAAGAAGCTCCTTCACAATTTGCGGGGCACTGCTGCCAAACTTAGTTGCGCCAGCCGCGGCAATGGCAGCAGCACTGTAGGTTCCCGTCTGCGCCGCAGCAGAGCCAGCCACGAACGCGGCTCCATATGTAGTAAATGAGCTAGTAATTTCCTGGGCATACAGCGAGTAGGCGGACAACGCAGTTCCTATGGTCCCCGCTGCTGCTGGATTCGAGCGCAGGCCGCCTT
This sequence comes from Chthoniobacter sp., assembly GCA_043758435.1. Lineage (GTDB taxonomy): Bacteria > Verrucomicrobiota > Verrucomicrobiia > Chthoniobacterales > Chthoniobacteraceae > Chthoniobacter. The sequence goes on along the minus strand of JAYVNN010000265.1, from coordinate 10,234 downwards.
GGGCGATTGCACCATAATTAACATCTGACGCAGGAACAGCAGCCGCAATCAATCCCGCCATTGTGCCCGCCGTTACACTTGCCGCGTTGGCAAACAGCGCCGCCGAAGCCTGATCAATATTTGCCGGCGAACCCACGACAAGAGGGTTGACCATGATGGTTGCCGGCAACCCGGACACCAAGGTGGTTTTCGCCGCAGGCGTTAATCCAGGATTACCCGTGATGGCCGACACCGCATTGCCAACGAGTGACCTGATCCCAGTAGAGGTCAACGCCGCCGGGGGCGGATTTCCGGCAGCAGCCCCAGAGATTGCGCTGTTCGTGATCGCACCTACACTGGCCTCAAAACCATTCTTCGACGCTTTGTCCAAAACCTGAAACAAGGCACCGCCAGCCACGACGGACGCAGGATCCGCTCCAGCCGCACCAGAAGCCAGCGCTTGAAGATCCGCGACTTTCGTTCCGCTCCCGGACGCAATAATACCTGCCGCGACAGATCCAAGGCCGTCAGCGACCTGCGACGGTGGCCCTTGGCGGTATTTTGCAACCTCCGCAGCCAGCGCCGCCAAGGTCACGCCTCCACCAAGACCATTGGCAACGTAAGTCGCCGTCGCCTGCACAGCCGTCTTGTAGTCAGCAAGCGTCGCAGTGACCTTTGGAGCAACCGGCGGAATAATCAGCGTCTTGCCCGCCGGCATATTGGACTCAATCAGATTCAATTCCGCATTTGAGATGACAGGGAATCCATTTGGAATAAAAGGCGACCCGCCAAGCGGCGCCACCTGCGGGTAATAAGGCCCCTGCGCGTGCGCCGAACCGGCACCGAGACCCATCGCCAGCGCGGCCGCGAACAGCGCGGTGACGCCCTTGGAAAAACGATTCCGGGGGGCAACGAAAATAGGTGAAACTGTGCGGAGTAGGGATGACTTCATATTGCAGTGGTGTTTGTGGTGGAAGGGTTTGTGGAGGGGAGCAATTTCAGGGAACCAAGAGGTTCTCCTTGTTTTGTCGCGGCGTGAGACTCGCCAATGCAAAACGACATGTCAATAAAATCTTTTCGACTTTTTTTGCCCTTTGGCGATGTAAATTTCACTGAGCCCTATCGGGTTGAGCGCGCTTCGATTAACGTCAAAACCTCGGCTTCCTCCTATGCCGACGTTTTTCCCGCCAGCGAATCGCTTGGAGCGGCGATCCTTTCAGGTCAAATATGCGGTGCCGCGGCGTTCGTCCTTTTTTTGCAAAAAATCCGGCGATGGCAAGGCTCCCCGATCAAAACTCAGCCCCTTTGGCTCGTTAAAATTATCCCGGTCCGCCGAGCCGGGGGTCGCAATGACGAGGGTCTGCCGCTTTTGCGGGCAGGCCAATTCACACCTTGGAGCGTATCAAGCTTTTGGAAAATTTGTTTTGCCAAACGGTTTTCCATGCCTTTGAAATAGATCGCCCGTTTGCGGGAAAAACTCTCCGCAACACCCCCAGCAATCATTTTCAATGAGCGAGATTTTCAACCGATTCAGTCTGCATGCCGCAAAGTTCAACACTCAGGTGTGGATTTGCCTGGCTGTCATTTGGCTGATCGTCCTCGGATGTGCGATCACCAGCATCCATGCCCAAGCTTTTAGCGCCCGGCAGCGAAGGTTCTGGATTTCCGCGGTCGTCTTTATCCCTCTGCTTGGCGTGCTCGCTTATCTGCCTTTCTCTTTCCGGCGCGAACAGCTCGCGCAACTTTTTTTTATCCGACTCCAGCGCGACAAAAATGGCAGGCACGGACCCACACCTGGACGGTTTACGGGAGGGCGGCGGGTTTGATCCGCCCACTGGCCCCCGGGAAGGCACCCCGCTTCAACCGCCAATTCGCGTTCTGCTGTGCTGCGTCCGCATGTCTGGCCGCAGGCCTTTCCTCACCGGCGGCGCCACCTGCCGAACAGCCGCAGTTCCAGTCCAGCGGCTCGGCGGCGACCGCTGGAGAGAGTCTGCCGGCCACACTCCCCTACGGAGCCTACCAGACCCCGCCAACTCCGGGGGTGCCGTATTCCAAAATCTTCCGCAATACCAGCGCACCCTACACGAATCCGCTCAACCCCGTCGCCGTCACCCCCTCGGTGCGGACCGAATCGGTCGAGGCTCACGCCACGCTCGGCCTCCCGTCGCTCAATGCCACATTTCCGTTGCTGCAGCGCGGTTTTGAACCGCAGGACGCCGACCTCAAATTCGGCCCGGTCTTTTTCAAACTGCAAGGTCTCTCCGCCGCCGCCCTCTGGAGTGACAACATCAACCTGACGGAAAAGAATCGCGAGTCTGGAACCATCGCCATCGTCACCATCAGCGGTGCGATCATCGCGCAACTCACCGAGGGGCTGCGCGTCGCGATCTCCGGCTCATTCGTCTATTTACCTTTGCAAAATGAAGCCGGGATCGCGGGATTCGGTCTCTACGCGCCTTATTTACTGGGCTTCGACGATGAGCCGATCGTCCGCTCCGAGATCACTTGGAATACCGTCATCGGCGGTTGGAATGTGGTCTTCGCCGACGATTTCCGCATCGGCATCGGGCGCTTCAGCAACAACATCCGCGACGATGCCGTCATCTTCAACGGCGGCGGATTCGACGGCTACGACCAGGCTGGCCGCTACATTTTCCGCGCCCAGCAGGATCGCGTGGCCAGCAACAGCCGCAGCCGCAACGAACAGAGCAACACCGACATCCTCTATTACAGCAATGTCGTCAGCGCGCAGGCGGATCGGCTGATCGTGGGAAAAACGCACCTGCGCTTTCAGGCGTCGCACGAAAACCTCTGGTACAACCAAGGCAACCGCGGACTGCCCCGGCTTCGCGATCAAATCAACGTCAGCCTCGTTTCCGAGCGGGAAAACCTGCGCTTCAAGCCTTTCGTCATGTACCAGGCTTTGAAAACGGATTTGCAGGACAGCTTCGAGCACACCATCCGGGCCGGCGTGGACGGCCCGATCACGGATCAACTGCAACTGCACGCCGAGATCGGCTATTATTTCGGCAACAACGAGGACGCCCTCCTCTGGGGTGTCAGCCTCCGCCACCAAGCCGGCCCCTACACCGAAGAATCGCTTTTTTATGGTCGCGCCGTCAGCAGCTTCCACGACGAGATCAACGAGGTTGTCGGCTACAGCATTCGTCAAATCCTCGGCCCAAAACTCACCGCCGACGCCTACTTTTTGCGCGACGACATCCACGGCCTGAGCAGCGACGGATTTTCCCGCGTGGAATATCGCACCGGACTCCGCTTTTCCATCCATGCCGGGCCGCGCACGAACCTCATCCTGACCGCTGCCTACGCTCTCGTCGAATCTGCCGACGGCCAATCCAACACCCTGACCGGGCGCGCGGAACTTTCCCACTACTTCACCGACTCCTTCCTCGCCCGCCTCATTTACCAGTATCAGGAAACCGACTCCGACTTCCGCAGGCAAAGTTATTACGAAAACCTCATCTATTTTAGCCTCACAAAATATTTTAATTGAGGCATTTGGCTAAGTTCGGCACGGCCTATGCCAATCAAAGGTTGACGAGCATCACGAAAATTTGTAATTCACCCGCTCCCGCCACGCCGACTTTCCGCCGATAAACACTTTGTCATGAGTTTTCACCTGCACCCATTCAGTTTTTCCGCAGTTCTGCTTGCCGTGGCGATCACACTCGGAAGCCCGCTCAGTGCCCAGGAAGCCAAAGCGCCGGGAAAAGTGGCCTTCAAGAAATCCGCGGTCCCGCGCGACACCTCCGAACCGGCAGCGCCCCAGCGCAGCGCAGCAGGGCGGAAATCGGCGAACGAAGTCGAGGACTTGACGGAAAAAAAGCAGACCCTCGAAGGCGAAGCCCGCTACGCCAAAGCCAAGCTCGACGCCGCGCAGAAACAGCTCGCCGTGCAAACTGCGGGCGGAAATCTCGAAGCCGCCGACCGCTTAAACCAGGAAGTCAAAGACTGGCAGGCCCGCCTCGACGCCACCCGTGCGCAACAGGCCCAGGTGGAGAAGGATTTGGACGAGGTCTCGCAGAGCCAGCAGAGCGCCATGACCGCCAGCAATGAGGTCATCGTCCCCGGCGAAACCCTCGAGGTTTTCGTCAATGAAGACCCCTCCTTCAACGGACGCTACCAGGTCCGCCGCGGCGGCTACATCATCATGCCGCAGGTCGGGCGCATCGCCGTCGCCGGCAAGACCATCCCCGGTGCCGAAGCCGCCGTGAAACGCGCCCTGCAAAGCTCGCAACTGCACCACGCCTCCGTCCTCATCGAGCGCGTGCAGGGTGCGGATATTGAAAACGGCCCGCTCATCTACATGCACGGTGAATTCCTCCGGAATGGCGAATATCGCATCCCGAAAGGCATCACCCCCACGCTCATCAAAGTGATCCTCACCGTCGGCACGACCGACAAAGCCGACCTCACCCGCGTCCGCGTTATGCGCATCGCCGCCAACAAAGGCGTCGTCGAAGAAGTCAACGTCCTGAAAATTCTCGACGGCGGCGGACTGACTTCCGACATCACCCTCGACGAAGGCGACGTCATCACCATCCCCGCCGGCCCCACCAGCCTCGTCTATATCACCGGCAACGTCGTCCGTCAGGGTAGCTTCCCGCTCAAGGCCGGCGAGAAACTCAGCGCTTACGGAGCCATCCTGCAAAACGGCGGCTTCGCCCGCTTTGCGGATCAAAACGCCGTTTATGTCCTCCGTGCAGTTCCCGATGGTTCCAAGGTTCGGCTTCCCGTGAACGTCAAAGACATCAAGCGCGGACGCCGCGCCGACGTGCTTTTGCAGAGCGGCGACATCATCGTGGTGCCGGAAAAATTCTGGAGCCTCTAGCTCCAAAACCGGAAGCCGTTCCCACCTGCGGGCGGAACCCCGCCTCCCAGTCCGCCAGCGCCAAATCATTTGCTGCAAGCAGCAGGGTTCTGCGTAACCTAGCGCCGCCGCAACCCGCCCGCGCACCTTTGCCCGGCACCCTTTTCCCGCCTTTCCCTTCACCATGATCCCAGGACTCAAAGCACGCGTCTTCAGTCTGCACGACGTGCTCATGTACCTCGCCATCGCGCGCAAGCACGTCCGGCTCATGGCCCTCCTCATCTGCTTCTCGCTCATGTGCGGGCTCACCTTTTACATCTTCGCCCGCCCCGTCTATCACGCCCAGGCTCTCGTGCATGTCGAGGAAATCGCCCGTCCTCTCGACTCAACAAATTTCGCCAATGACAGCCAGCTTCAGTCTGTAGCCCTGCAACTGACCTCGGAAAACATCAAAGAACGGACGGCCTATGCGCTCGGCATCTTTGGTGGCAACCGCGACCTCCAGGACAAATACCTCTCGAAGATTTCCACGCGCTTCAATGAGGATCGCAATTTGATCGTCGATGTCTGGGCCGCTACGCCCGAACTCTCCAATCAATGGACCGAAGCGATGGTTCGTGAATTCCTCACCTCCCGCTCCGAAAAGCGGCTCGCAGCCCGCGAACTCCTCGTCCGCACCTACACCGCGGAGACCGCGGAAGGACTCGCGCGCCTCGAACGCCAGACCACCGACAAAGGTAAACTCCAGGATGCGCGCGGACTGACCGAGGCTCTCATCCGGCTCAAGTCCATCAACACCCTGCCCGAAGATCTCGCCAAACTGGACAAGCGCATCGACGAAATGGGCCTCGTCCGCATACGCCTCCAGGATCCCGCTTTGGAAAACGACGTTGTCGCAAAGCTGTCCCTCATCGCCTCCGTCGAAGACAAAGGCGAAAACCAACTCCACATCGGCCAGACCGTGTCCACCGGCGGTGGCGACCCTGCGAGCAATCCCAAGGCCACCGATCCGAATGGCACCAGCGTCGTCGTCATCCCCTCGCTCGTGAAATCGGCACGCCCGTGGGACGCACTTCTGCAGGAGCAGCAGCAGGTCAAAGCCCGCATCGAAGAACTGTCCAAAACCTTCCTGTCCACCAGCGGCAAAATGGCCGAGCCCAACAAACAACTCGCAGCCATCCAGGAAAAACTCGAGGCAGAATACCAAGTCGCCCAGACCCGCTTTGACCTCGAATATCAGGAAGCCCTCAACCGGAAGAACGACCTCAAAGGCAAAGTGCCCGAATACGACCGCATCAAACGCGAGTACGAAAAACTGCGCGCCCAGGACGCGCTCGACGGCATCGCCCGCGTCCCGTACGACGCCTATGTTGCCGAGATGATGCGCAAAATGGAAGGCACCGAATACGCCGGAGAAAAAGAGCGCGTGAACCTGCGATATGCCGACCTCATCGAAAAAGCCGACCGCCCCGTCTCCCCTAACCGCGCCAAGCTCGTCCTCTTCTCCCTCGCCATCGGCCTCGTCCTTTCCGTCGCCGTCCCCTTTCTCATCGAGTACCTCGACCACACCCTCACCAACGTCGAGGAAGTCGAGAGTGCCTTCAGCATGCGCGGCCTCGGCATCGTCCCGCAGATCGACTCCTCCTCCTCGGGCGTCACCGCACTCATCAGCCGCGACGAAAGCCACAAGGACGCCCTCATCGAAAACTTCCGCGTCATCCGCACCAACGTCCTCTCGATGGGCACGCTCACCCAAAAGGAACCCCACGTCATCATGGTCACCAGTGCCATGCCCAAGGAAGGCAAGACCGTCGTCTCCTCCAACCTCGCCGTCTCCTTTGCCCACACCGGCGCGCGCACCCTGCTCATCGACACCGACCTCCGCCGCGGCCGCCTCCACCGCCTCTTCGGCTACCGCAAAGACCCCGGCCTCAGCAACGTCCTCCTCGGCGAAGTCACCCTCGACCAAGCCTGCCGTCCCACCGGCCAGGACAACCTCACCATCCTCAGCGCCGGACGCCATCTCGAGAGCGGCACCGAACTCCTCGGCTCCCCCGAATTCCGCGAACTGATGCAAACGCTCCGTGGCCGCTACGACCGCATCGTCGTCGATACCCCGCCCGTCCTCGGCCTCTCCGAAACCTCCATCATGCAGTCCCATGTGGACGGCGTCCTCTTCGTCATCTGGACCGGCAACACCCCCGCGCGCAGCGCCAAATCCGCCGTGGACATGCTCGCCGCCAACGGCGCGAATTTCTACGGCTTCGTCCTCAACCGGCTCGACCTCAGCGCCACGGCGAACTACTACCAGTACTACTATTACTCCCACGATTATTACTACCAGCACCCGCTGGAGAATGCGTAGGCGAGCCTCCGTTTTCGCGGAGAAAAATCCGGCGCACCGTTGAACTCACCCGGCCCGTCGCAGCACGAAACCGAGCGCGTCTCGGTCGTCATCCCCGCCTTCAACTACGCGCACTATCTCCCGCAGGCCATCGCCTCGGTGCTCGCGCAAAGCCACGCGAAAATCGAACTGCTCATCATCGACGACGGCTCGACCGACAGCACCCGCGCGGTCGTCGCGTCCCTCGCCGACCCGCGCCTGCGCTACGTCTGGCAGGAAAACGCCGGCCTCTCCGCCGCGCGCAACACCGGCCTTCGCGAAGCGCGGCATGCCTTCGTCGCCTTCCTCGACGCCGACGATTTGTGGCAGCCAGAACTCCTCGCCACCGTCATGCGGCGCTTCGCCGCGCTGCCAGAAAATTTCGCCGCCATCGCCACCGACACCACCCGCATGGACGCCGGCGGCCAGCCCCGCAGCGTCCCCGCCTACACCGCGCTCCGAACCGGCGAACTCACCGCCCGCGACTTCTGCCTCCGCAACCGCCCGCTCTCCTCGTCCATCGTTTTGAAAAAACACGTCTTCGCCGACTGCGGGGGCTTCGACACCGCGCTGCGCAGCTCCGAGGATCGCGACATGTGGATCCGCCTCACCGCCCGCGGCCACCGCTTTTTTTTCATCGCGGAGCCCCTCGCCTTCATCCGCCGGCACCCGGCCAATATGAGCAAGAACGCCCCGCGCATGAAACGGAATTCCCAGCTCGTCCTCACCCGCGCGTGGCGCAGCGGCGCGGTCTCCCGGCTCGCTGTGCCGTTCTGGCTGCGCGTCTTCGCCATCCATTATTTCCTCGTCGCGTGGACGCATTTCGACGACGGCCTGCGCCTCGCTGCACTGCGCTACTGGCTCGCGTCCGTCGCGCTCTGGCCCTTATTCCTGCGCCCGCGCCGCGTCTTCGAGCCGCCGCTTTTCCGCCTCCGTGCGCTCCGCCATTTTCTCTCGTGAAAATCCTCCACGTCGTCAATTCGCTCGAACCCGGCGGGATGGAAAACGGCGTCGTCAACATGACCCGCGCGCTGGAGCCGCGCGGCTTTGAAATCCACATCGCCTGCCTCGAACGCCGCGGCGCATTTGCCGAGCGCCTCCCGCACCCCGGGCGCGTCAGCGTGCTCGGCAAAGCGGGCGGCTTCTCCCCGAGCGCCGCGCTCCGGCTCGCCGCCGCCATCTCGCGCCTGCGCCCCGACGCCATCCACAGCCACAATCTCGGCGCGCTCATTTACGCCAGCCTCGCCACCCTCGGCGGACGCCGCACCGCACTCATTCACGGCGAGCACAGCCAACTCACCGCCGACGAACTCACCCCGCGCCGCCTCCGCCAACGCCACTGGTTTTACCGCGCCTGCCGCGCCGTCCACACCGTCTCCCACCCCACGCGCGACGAGCTGCTCGCGCTCGGGTTTTCCGCCGAAAAAATCTCCGTCATCCCCAACGGCGTGGACACCGCGCACTTCACTCCCGGTAGCCGCACCGCCGCCCGCCGCGCGCTCGACTTGCCCGCGAACGCTGTGTGCATCGGCATCGTCGGCCGCTTCGGCCCGTTCAAACGCCACGACATCCTGCTTCGCGCCTTCGCCGAAATCGCCCCGCATTTCCCCACCGCACACCTCGTCATCGCCGGCCTCGGCGGCAGCGAGGAGGCCGCCGTCCGCAGCCGCGCGCAAGCCGCGCCGCTTGCCGCGCGCATCCACTGGCTCGGCTTCCAGAGCGACCCGCGCACTTGCTACCAGGCGCTCGATCTCCTCGCCATTCCGTCGGTCAACGAGGGCCTCTCCAACGTCGCCCTCGAAGCCATGTCCTCCGCCGTCCCCGCGCTCGCCAACGTCGGCTGCGGCCACGAGCACCTCATCACCACCGGCCACGACGGCGTCATCGCCGACCTCACCACGCCCGCCGCGCTCGCCGCACAGCTCAGCGCACTCCTCGCGCAGCCCGAGCGGCTCGTTGACTTCGGACAAAAAGCGCGGACAAAAATGACCGGCCATTTTTCCCTCACCACGATGGCCGACGCCTACGCCCGCCTCTACCAAACCGCGACCACGCCCCACCGCTGAATGGATCTCGTCACCGTCATCAGCTTTCTCGTCCTCTACTACCTGCGCCCGCAGGAGTGGCCCATCGGCCTGGGCGATGTGCAGTTCGTCCGCATCACCATGCTCGCCGGCCTCGCCTCGCTTTCCCTGCGCGCGCGCGGCTTCAGCCCGCGCGATCTTTTCCGCACGCCGCACGACTGGGCCGTGCTCGCCTTCTGGCTCTGGATCGTTTTCTCGTCGCCCACGCCGTGGTTCACCTTCAAGGAATCCGTCAACCTCTACGTCTTCTACGTCGTCATCGTCCAGACGCTCTACACCGTCCCGCGGCTGAATAAATTCGTCGGCTGGTGGACCTTCCTCATCGCCGCCGTCGCCGCGCTCGCGCTGCTCAGCCTCTACGGCGTGGACCCGCTCGGCAGCCGCGAGATCACCGAGCTGACGATGAAAAACCGCCTCGTCCTCAACCTCTCCATTTTCAACAACCCCAACGCCCTCGGCCACAGCATCGTCCCCGCCATCCCGCTGCTTTACTATTTTTGCATTTGGAAAAGACCGCCCGTCATGCGCGCCATCGGCACCGCGCTCATGGGCGTGGCCGCGTACTGCATTTTCCTCACCGTTTCCAAAGGCGCCTTCATCGCCGGCGCGGTGACCATCGTGGCCACGATGACCTTTGGCCGGCCGAAGACCGTGCAGACCGCGATCATCGTCCTCGCCGTCATGTTCGGCAGCACCGCGCTCTTTGCCCTCCCGCGCATGCAGGAGCTGGACAAAGCGAAAACCGACGACGCCATCCAGGGCCGCATCATCGCCTTCACCCACGGCTACAAAATGATGACCACCACCGAGCACGGCGTCGGCTTTCATCATTGGCAGGAAAGTTTTCTCGCCGGGAAATACCGCTTCAAGCAGACCCACACCGACAAGGAGTCGCTGAAAAAAACCCAGCCCATCATCTACAAAGCGCCGCACTCCTCCTACGTCGGCATCGGCGCG
>JAYVNN010000264.1:0-4403 GCA_043758435.1 Chthoniobacter sp. | reverse complement strand
CGCGACTGGGTGGCGAACGTCCGCACCACGCATTACATCCTCGGCAGCGCGCTCGGCTCGCATCCGTTCCCGATGATCGTGCGCGATTTCCACCGCGTCATCGGCGAGGAGGCGCGGCGGCAGATTTTGGAAAAGGAGGCGCGTCTGCCCGACCTGCTCATCGCGTGTGTCGGCGGCGGCAGCAATGCCATCGGCCTCTTCTGGCCCTTCCTGCGCGACGAGAGCGTGAAAATGCTCGGCGTCGAAGCCGGCGGACGCGGCTTTGCCGAAGGCACGAGTGCCTTGCGCGATGGCGAACACGCCGCGCGTTTCCAAGGCGGCAAACTCGGCGTGCTGCAAGGCACGAAGACATGGCTGCTCGCCGACGACGACGGCCAAATCCAACTCACGCACAGCGTCAGCGCCGGCCTCGACTACGCCGCCGTCGGCCCCGAGCACGCGTATCTGAAGGAGCAGGGCCGCATTGACTACGACTTCGCGACCGACGACGAGGCGCTCGATGCGTTCAGCAAACTGAGCCTCTGGGAAGGCATCATCCCCGCGCTCGAAAGCGCGCACGGCATCGCCGCCGTCCTCCAGCGCGCCCCGCAGATGCGCCCCGACCAGCTCATCATCGCGAACCTCAGCGGCCGCGGCGACAAGGACGTCGCGCAGGCCGCGGAGTTTTTGCTCAAGGGGAAAAGGCCGTAGCCGCCGACGGCAGGACGCGGGCTGATCCTCTGCCTCCACCTCCGACTTGATGCCAATGAAAACGCCGACGCTCTACCTCGATACCTCCGTCATCGGCGGCTACTACGACGCGGAATAGATTCAGGACACACGCGAGCTTTGGCGACAGGCGAAAGAGGGAAAATGGAAACTGGTGACCTCGGTGATCACTGAACGCGAGTTGCTGGCCGCGCCGCTGGCGGTGCGCGATTTGTTCGAGGAGACTTTTCCGAGCGCGGACGTGCTGCTGGCGGAGACGGATGAGGCCGACGACCTCGCGCATGAATACTTGAAAGCCGGAGTGGTCACCGAGCGGTATGCCGACGATGCGATGCATGTGGCGATCTGCACGGTGCATCGCATCAATTTCCTCGTGAGCTGGAATTTCCGGCACCTCGTCAACGTCCAGCGCGAGGCAGGCTTTAACGCGGTGAATTTGTTGCAGGGATATCCGATGCTCAGTATCGTGAACCCAAAGGAAATCATCTATGGCCTCACCAACGACGAACCCTGACGCTATCCCCGGCTTCGACGCCGTGGCCGAATCACGCAAATGGCGCGAAGCCACCAGCCGCCAGCTTGCAGCGATGAGCCGGGAAGAACGGCTGGCCTATTTGGCCGAAGCGCGTGCGCGGTATCTGGCCGAACGGGAACAACCCTGCGTCGTGCGCGAGGAGCCGCCGAAGAAATAAGCGTGCAGACGCGAGCAAGCGGCGGAGTTCTTGTTCGAGGAAAAAAGGATTTGATTTGAGCCGCCCAGTTCTCGCGCTACCCTGCCCAGCATCATGAAACCCGGAATCCTCGAAATTCCCGCGACCGTCCTCGGGTCAGTGGAGACTCTGGACGAGCTTCAGGACTGGCTCACCGCGCAGCACCCCGACATCATGGCCGAGTTGCACGAGGCTCGGCGGGAAGACCTCGCCGGTGATTTCAAAGTCTGGAAACCGCGCCATCTCCCGTGCCCTACCGAGTCGAAATAGGCTCGGGAGCAAACGCGCAACTGGGCAAACTCGACTCCGCCATCGGCGCGAGTGTCGAACGCAAAATTCTCTGGCTGGCGGAAAACGCCGCGGTCGTCGTGCATCGTCGGCTGGTCGGAATGCCGGACGATCTCGCCGGCCTGTGCAAACTGCGGGTGGGCGACTGGCGCATCCTCTACTGGGTCTATCACCCGCAGACTCTCATCCGCATCTATCGCATCCAGCACCGCTCCGAGGTCTATCGCGATTTCTAACCAGCAATGAGACACGTTCATTTCGCCACCGTCTTCACTCCGCGCACGCACGGCATCGCCGCAGTCCTCAAGCGCGCGCCGAAGACGCGCCCCGACCAGCTCATCATCGCCAACCTCAGCGGCCGCGGCGACAAGGACGTCGCGCAAGCCGCGGAGTTTTTGCTCGAAGGGAAAAAGCCGGAGGAAAATGGAAATGAGCTGATCCATTTCGAAGAAAGACCCCATCCGGCCTATACAAATGTAACCAAAGGACAAAATGCAGACTCATGAAACTGATAACCAGTCCCACCCGAGCGCTATCTGGAAGTGGCTTGTTGTATTATTGGTCTCACTCATCGCCTCTGCATATCATGAATATTACGAATACGGGCAACTCTCGGCATCATTGGTTGGATTAGCTCGTATCGTCGGCCGCACTCTTCCGACTTTTCTCATCGCGATGCTCTTCGCCCATTTCTGCCGAGGATATGCTGGAATTGTTCTCGGTGTCGTCATGGTCGTAATTTGGTCATTTTTCGTGCTGAAGGGGATTCAAATAAGTCGATGAACAATGCACCCTGCCAGCGCTCCTCGTCGGTGATTCTGTTCGTGCTTGGCCATTCCCTCAATGACTGAGTCCGAAACGTTATTCCAGAGCTACTGCGCTGAGCGAGGCTATACCGTTACACCCATTCCAGTAGTTCCGAACTCTGGTCGGTTCCCCGATTACAACGTTCAGACGCCGAACGGTTTTGCGATCTGCGAGGTGAAGGAGCTTACCCCAAACGAGCAGGATAAAGAGGTCGAAGCCAATCTCATGAATTATGGCGAATCTGATTACAGTTGCGCAATCGGGAAGCGCGCACGGGCATCGCTAGTAGAAGCTAGCGGCCAGTTAAGTCGCTACCGGGTCGATCCGCGTCCTTGCATGGCGGTAATTTTTGATACTACCGCCGGTGACTATCTGAGCCCAGCCGATTTAGATGCGGCGATGTTCGGTAAGCCGGTTGTTCTGTTTCGAGACGCACATCTGAATCCTAAGGACCGCCGTTCAAATTTCACACATGGCGGTGACCGAAAGCTCACGGAAGAACGTCGCCTCTACGTCGGAGCTGTTGGGGTGCTCTTGCCTGCACGCCGCAAATCGCCCGTTCGTCTCGACATCTACCACAATCCCTTTACTACAAAACCTGTGTGGCCTGCCTATTTCCCTCATCCGAGCGACAGGCATTTCATCAAGGACGGCCATCCGGATGAGGCTGGTCATGACTGGTATGAGTATGTTGGACCGCGAACCGCTGACTTACCACGGGTCAAGTAATGAGATAGTTGCTTATCGCTCCATCAGAAAATACCAACGGCCTTCATCCCCGCGCTCGAAAAACGCGCACGGCACAGAGCCGCCTAATTCGATTTGACCGGTTTGAATTCCCGTGCCAACCGCTGCCCTTCCGCCCGCTGCTCTGACGTCAAGCGGCCTTCGAGCCTTGCATAGTTTTCTTTTGCCAAATCGCTCCCTTGCGCCACGGCCAACAGGTACCACTTGTACGCTTGCGCCTCGTCCCTCGCCACGCCTGCGCCCTCGGCATAAGCGAAGCCGAGGTTGTTTTGCGCTAGCGCATATCCTTGGTCAGCGGCCTTGCGCAACCACTTCACCGACTCGGCAGCGTCCTTCGGCACGCCTGCGCCTCCCGCATATATGACGCCAAGGTTGCTTTGGGCGGGCGCATATCCTTGGTCAGCGGCCTTGCGCAACCATTTCACTGACTCGACAATGTCCTTCGGCACGCCTACGCCCTCGATATAAGCGACGGCGAGGTGGAATTGCGCGCCAGCATACCCTTGATCTGCCGCCTTGCGATACCACTTCACTGCTTCCAAATCGTCCTTCGCGACTCCTCTGCCCTCGTGATACATCAGTCCGACAATGTTCCGCCCGGGAGCAAGCCCTTGGTCAGCAGCCTTGCGATACCACTTTGCCGCTTCCACATCGTCCTTCGACACTCCTGTGCCCTTGCCATACGCGAGGCCGAGTTGCAATTGCGCAGCAGCATCCCCGTTCTCAGCCTTCAACCGAAGCGCGGCAATTCCCGTTGCTGGAGACGGCGGTTGTTGTGCTGGTGCGGACGGGCAGCACAGGAGGCTGGCAGCAATAATGGGGAGCAGGTGACGGATCATAAAGCAGGTTCATACCGAGAGAGTGGTGCGCACGCAATGGGATAAGGAATTGATAATGGAAACAAAGGACAGGGAACGATGGACCGACTGATTATTGGAATGGATTGATGACCTATAGCCCGGCGATGTGCTTGAAGTCGCCGATGTTTCTGGTGATGAGAGGCACGTCGAATTCAAGGGCAGTGGCGGCGATGATCGAGTCGCAGAGACTCATCTTCTGCTGCTGCCGGAGGAGGATCGCACGCCGGATGATCCCATCGTCCAGCGGTGCCTCGACCGTGGGGGCGACGATCTCGCGGAGTTT
>JAYVNN010000263.1:0-13319 GCA_043758435.1 Chthoniobacter sp. | reverse complement strand
TGCAGAAAAGCGACGCCGCCGCAAAGCACCTCATCGTCATCAGCGACGGCGATCCCTCGCCGCCCACACCGGCGCTCGTGCAGCAGTTCGTCGATTCCAAAATCAGCGTCTCGATGATCGCGATCAACCCGCACGGCGGGCAGGACATTTCGATCATGCAGTCCATCGCGACGACCACCGGCGGGCGCTATTATTTCCCGCAAAACCCGAACGAGCTGCCGAGCATTTTCATCAAGGAAGCGAAGACGCTGAAACGCTCGATGCTGCAAAACAAAGTCTTCACGCCCGAGGCCGGTTTTCCGTCGCCTGTGCTCAAAGGCATCGACGCGCTGCCCGCGCTGCGCGGCTACGTGCTGACCACGATCAAGCCGCGCGCCGCCACGCTGCTCCGCGTGCCTGCGACCAAGGAAGAGCCGGGCGAAACCGACCCGCTGCTCGCGATGTGGCGCTTCGGCCTCGGCACGAGCGCCGCGTGGACCAGCGACCTCGGCCCGTCGTGGGCGCAGGACTGGCTGGAGTGGGATAAATTCCGCGCATTCGTGCGGCAGCTCGTCACCGAGATTTCGCGCGTCGAGCAGAAGACCGACCTGCGGCTGCGCACGTTTTCCGCCGGGAGCAGCGGCGTGATTTCGGTGGAGGATTTTGCGGGTGCCGAGCGCGTTCTCGAAATGGTGGCGCGCGTCTCCGGGCCGCGCGGCGAGAGCGTGAGCGTGCCGCTGCGGCAGATCGGGCCGCGGCGCTATCAGGGGCAGTTTCCGCTGTGGGGAAAAGGCCGTTACCAAGTCATCGCCGCCGCCGCGAGCGCGGGCAGCGAGGAGCGACCGGAACAGGCCGTCGGCGGATTCGCGGTGCCGTATTCGCCCGAGTATTTGAAGTTTCGGAGCGACCCGATTTTGCTCAAACAAATCGCCGAGCGCACCGGCGGTCGCGTCCTCAAAGCCGGCGACCTCGACCTTTACCACCCCGCCCGCACCTCGCGCGAAAGCTCCCGTCCCGTCGCCGATCTTTTCCTCATCCTCCTCGCCTGCCTCATCCCGCTCGATGTCGGCATCCGCCGCATCCAGCTCGACTGGACGGTCATCCGCGAATTCCTCTTCCGCCGCAAAACCGCCACCAGCGGCGAGACCATGGGCGCGCTCCTCCAGCGCAAACAGCAAGTCCAGACCACCCTCCAAACCGAGCGCGCCGAACGCCCTGCGCCTGTCATCCTCCCGTCGCGCCCGGCGCAAAAACCTCCGCCCATTTCCTCACCCCAACCGCCCGCGAAGCCCACGGAATCAGCCTCGCCAGACGACCAGCAATCGACCACCGAGCGCCTGCTCGCCCGCAAGCGCAAGCGGCAGGACGACGAAAAGTAGCGTGGGCTTTAGCCCAAAGTCGGCGCTCGTTTGGGCTAAAGCCCAAGCTACTTTCTCCGTCGCCATGCAACCCTGGAAAATCCAAGCCCTCCTCGCCGCGCTCTTCGCCGGGCTCACCTCCGTGCTCGCCAAGTCCGGGATGAAAAACCTCGGCCCCGACGTGAGCCTCGCGCTCCGCACCTGCGTCGTCTTCACCCTCGTCCTACTCAACGCCTTCGTCTGGACCAACGCCCGCCCCATCGCCGCTCTCGAAGCCGCGCGCCCGCGCGACCTCGCGCTGCTCGCGCTTTCCGGCCTCACGACTTCCCTCTCATGGATTTTTTACTACCGCGCGATGAAGACCGGCACCGTCACCTTCGTCGCGCTCGTGGACAAAGGCAGCATCGTCATCACGCTCCTGCTTTCGTTCTGGCTGCTGCACGAACCCTGCACGCCGAAGACCGCGTTTGGCGCGTCGCTCATCCTCGCGGGCATCGGCGTGCTCGCTTGGAAAACGTAAGGCGTCACGCCGCCGCCGGCTTTTCCGCGCCGCCGAAAAAGAGCAGGCGCAGGCTGTTCAGCACCACGACGAGCGTGCTGCCTTCGTGGCCGAGGACGCCGAGGGTGAGGGGGATTTTTTGGAAAAGCGCGAGCGTGACGAGGATGACGATGACGCCGAGTGAGATCGCGAGATTCTGCCGGATGATCGCGCGGGCGCGGCGGCTGAGTTCGTAGGCGGCGACAAAGTTTTCCAGCCGGTCGTGCATGAGCACGACCTCCGCCTGCTCCAGCGCCGCATCGCTGCCGCGCGCGCCCATCGCCACGCCGACGTGGGCGGCGGCGAGGCTGGGCGCGTCGTTCACTCCGTCGCCGATCATGGCGGTGAGTTCGCCGCTCTTGGCGAAGCCCTCGATGACCGCGAGCTTTTGCTCGGGTTTGAGTTCGGCGCGCACGTCGTCGAGGCCGAGCTGGGCTTTGAGAAAATCCGCCGCGCTCTGCTTGTCGCCGGTCAGCACCACGCTGCGGAGGCCGCGCCGGTGGAGCTGCGCGATGAGCCCGCGCGCCTCGGGCCGCAGGTCGTCGCGGAGCAGGATGCGGCCGACGGTCGCGCGGTTTGCAACCCACACTTCCGACACGCCGAATTCCGTCTCCGGCACCGCCGCGATGATGGCGTCCGCGTGCCCGTCCACGACCCATTTGCGCCGCCCGAGCTGCACAGTTTCGCCGTCGTGCCGTGCGCGGCTGCCGAGTCCGGCGACGGCTTCGTAGTCGGTGATTTCGAGCGGCGAAAGCTGCTCGCGTTTGCCGTAGCGCGTGACCGCGCGGGCGAGTGGATGGTTCGAGTGCCGGTCGAGTGAATACGCAAGCTGTGCGACCTCGCGCTCGCGGCCCGGTGGGAAGCTCTCGACCTTTTCCACGCGCAGATCGCCGGTCGTCAGCGTGCCCGTTTTGTCCATCGCCACGATCCGCACCTCGGCGAGTTGCTCGACCGCCGCGCCGCCCCGGAACAGGATTCCGCGGCGTGCGCCCCACGCGATGGCGGCGAGAATGGCCGACGGAATCGAGAGCACCAGTGCGCATGGCGAGGCGACGACGAGGAGGGTCATCGCGCGGTAAAATGCGCTCACGCCGCCCGGCACGGAAACGAATGGGCGATGCCCGAGCGCGAGCCACCAGACGAAGAACATGCCGAGCGTGAGCGCGAGAATCGCGTAGGTGTAGCGCGTGCCGAATTTGTCGGTGAAACGCTGCGCGGGCGCCTTGTTGCGCTGCGCGGTCTGGATGAGGTGGATGATCTTTTGCAACGCGCTCTCCTGCGCCGGCCGCGCGACTGTGGCCTCGACCACACCCCACAGATTCAGCGTGCCCGAGAGCAGCACATCGCCCACGCGCTTCTCCACCGGCACGGCCTCGCCGGTGAGGTTCGATTCGTCCGCCTCCGTCTCGCCCTTCACGATTTCGGCATCCACAGGAAACTGCTCGCCCGGCTTGATCCGCAGCCGCATCCCCGCCTGCAAATCCGCGACTGGCACCGTCTGCTCCGCACCCGCCGGATCAAGCACCGTGGCGGATTTCGGGGCGGAGTCGATGAGCGAGCTGATCTCCTTTTGCGTCCGCTCCATGGCGTAGTGCTCCAGCGCGCCGGAGAGCGAAAAGAGGAAGAGCAGCACCGAGCCCTCCGCCCACTCGCCGATCGCCGCCGCGCCTGCCGCGACCGCGAGCATGAGGAAATGCACGTCGATTTCCCGCTCGTGCAATTTTTCCCAAACCTCCTGCACCGTGAACCACGCGCCGGCGAAATACGCCGCGGCAAAAAGGCCGGTCGCGAAGCCCGCGTGCGTGCCCGTCGCCACCCAACCCGCGAGACCGAAAACCGCACAGACGCCGCTGGCGACGAGCTGTTCTTTCCATTCGCCCTCGTGACCGTGATCGTGTTCGTGTTCGTCGTGCGCGTGCATGAATGAGCGCCTTGCTTCGCATCGCGGCGGCGTTTTGTCATCCCGCGAAACGTGTGCGCGATTCCCTTTTCCGCCGCGCGCAGGCATAGTGAGGGCGTGATTATTTATTTCGTCGAAACCGAACCGGGTGAGCAGGAATTCTACGCCCACGGCCTGCCGGACCACGATGTCCGCTTCGTCGCCACGCTCGACGACATCGGCGACGACGCCGAAGTGCTCGCGCCTTTCATCAATGCGAAAGTCACCGCCGACTTCCTCGCCGCGCATCCGCGGCTGCGCTTCATCACCACGCGCTCCACGGCCACGGATCACCTCGATCTCCCGGCATGCAAGGCGCATGGCGTGGCCGTGGCGCACGTCCCCTTTCACGCGGAGACGACGGTGGCGGAGCACACCTTTGCGCTCATCCTCGCGCTCTCGCGGCGGATGCGGGAGGTCATGCTCGCGCCGAAAGGCGGACGCTTTTCCTACGAGACGACGCGCGGTTTTGAGCTGGCGGGAAAGACGCTCGGGATCATCGGCATGGGGCACATCGGGCAGCGTGTGGCGCGGCTGGCGCAGGCTTTTGAAATGCACGTCCTGGCCTGCGACATCGAGCAGCCGGCGCACGTCGCCTCGGCGCTCGGCTTCACTTTCGTGCCGCTGGATGAACTGCTCGCGCATGCCGAGATCATCACCCTCCATGCGCCGCTCGTGCCCGCGACGTGGCACCTCCTCAACCGCGAGACGCTCGCCAAATGCCAGTCCGGCGTCATCGTCATCAACACGGCGCGCGGCTCACTCATCGACACGCTCGCACTGCGCGAGGCGCTCGACTCCGGCCAGGTCGGGGGCGCGGGGCTCGACGTGTTGGAGGACGAGCGCGTGCTGCGCGCGCCTGCGTCGAAGATCATCGCCAGCGACATCATCGCGCACCTCCGCTCCGACGCGCTGGCCTACGACGCGCGCGACGCCGACCGCATCCGCGAACTCGAGGAGCTCATGCTCGGCGACGCCGTGCTCGCGCGGCCCAATGTCGTCTGCACGCCGCATGTCGCCTTCAACAGCATCGAGGCGGTCGAGCGCCTGCAGCAGATGACGGTGGAAAACATCACCGCCTTTGCCGCGGGGCGTCAGGCGCATCTGGTCGGGGTGGAGCGGGGCTGACGATGACACCGAAAAATGGCGTGTCATCCTGAGCGGAGTTCCATGAGGGCGAAGGCGGGACGGAATGCAGTCGAAGGATCCCGGCGATCCGGAAACGTACTGCGCTTGAATGGACCGCCGAGGTCCTTCGACTGCGCTGCGCCCGCCTTTCCGCCTCCGCTCCGCTCAGGATGACACGCGTTGGAATGTCGGTCCACCCACTGGGCCGGACGTTCAGTTCGCCGCGACTTTCGCGAGGTGCCGGTCGAGATATTGCGCGGCGCTGGTGGCGGCGCGGCCGAGGTCGGTGTAGCGGCCGAGGTCGTCGGCGAGTTGGCGCAAAATGGAGAGTGCTTCGGAGCGGTCGGTGTCGGCCAGCGCCTGAATCGCGGAGAGGCGGAAGATCGCGCTGGTGCGGGCTTCGCGCGCCCATTTCGGCAGCATGTCGAGGGCGATGTCGGGATAGAATCGCGCGATGCCGTAGAGCGCGTAATGGCGCGTGCTGTTGTCGCCGGTGGCGAGTTCGTTTTTCCAGTACTCCCACTCCGTCTCGGGCGTGAGGCCGTAGTAGCGCATGGCCGTGGCGTGCGCGAGCGGGTCGATCATGGATTCGATCTTGAGCTGCGGGTCGATGCTCATGGCCACGTCGCCATCCGCGCGCCCGGTCTCGCGGAGCGCGAGGAGCGCGGCGATGATGTCGGCGGTGTCGGCGCGGAAGGCCGTGGTGTCGAAGCGGCTCGGCAACTGGCCGGCGGCGGCGCTGAATTTCGAGACGGCGCTGAGCGGCAGATTTTCCGTGAGGGCGAGCACGGCGGTCTGGATGGCGCCGGGCGTGAGGTCGGCGTGGTCCTGGATGTAGCCGAGGAGCACGTCGATCTTCGGCGCCGTGCTGGGCGAGAGGCGGAAGGCGGCGTCGGCGACTTTGTTCGCCGAGCGGAGCGCGGCGGTCGGGAGCGAAAGCTCGCCGCTTTTGCCCGGCGCGAGCACGAGCAAATCCGGGCGGACGACGGCCACGGAGTTGCGCTCATTTTCAAAAACCTGTCCGGCACGGACGCGCACGGTGAGCGATTCTTTGCCGGTGTTGGAAATCACGGCGTGCAGTTTCTCGCGACCGTTGCCTTTGAACTCCACCTTGAAAACGCCCTGCCGCAGACCGGCGGCGAGATCCATTTCCTCCGGCGGAATCGCGGCGGTGAGCGGCGTGGAATGCGCGTTTGAGGCGGCGACGGCCAGGGCCACGAGCGCGGCCTGTTTCAGCGAGGGCGACGGGAGCGAGAGGCCGGATTTTCCCGGAAGGAAGGACAGACCGGCGACGGCGACCGCGGGCAGAAGAATGGCGCAGAAAGTTTTTGTCTTCATAACTCCTCTGTAGAAAGCAGCCCGCCTGCCAGTGGGGAAAAATAGTTGCCGCCGCCGCCGCCCCTCGCGACGCTCGCGCGCCATGAAGAGTTACTCCGACTTCGTTGACCGCGTTTTTCTCCAGGAAGACCTGCTCAAAAAGCTCACGCCCAGCGAACCGCTGAGCACCGCGCTCCTGCTCCGCGTTCGGGCCGCGGATGACGCGGCAGTCAGCGGGGGAAAGGCAGTCGGCGACGCCGGGAATTTCGCGCTGGTGCGCGGCGGGCTGTTTTACGCGCTCGATGCGCTCGATGAGGCGCACGCATTTTTTCAGGACGCGAAAGGCGACCTCGGCGCATACTGGCACGGCATGATGCACCGGCGCGAGGGCGACTTTGAAAACGCGCGCTACTGGTTCCGCCGCGCGGGCGCGCTGCCGTGCTTTGCCGCGCTGCACCGGGCGGCGAGCGAGTTCTCGGCGGACATGGCGCGGCAGGCAAACTGGGACCCGTACCTGCTGACCGGCGAGTGCGAGCAGGCGCGGTTCGGCGCGGAGGAAAGCGTGGTGCCGTGCGTGAAACTGCAGCGCGTGGAATTCGAGGGGCTGTTCGACTACTGCTGGCGGCAGAGCGCGCTGGCGTGAGGCGCGCTATTTCGCCGGCCCGGGCGCTTCCACGACCTCGGCGGTGAGCGTCTGCTCGCGGCCTTCGCGGAGGATGCCGAGCGTCACTTTCGCGGGCAGGTCGGTCTCGGCGAGGCGCTCTCGGAGCGCGAAATTGTCGATCACGGGCCGGCCGTTGAACGCGCGGATGAGGTCGCGCGGCTGGAGCCCGGCGCGTTCGGCGGGCGAGCCGGGTATGACGTCGAGGACGAGCGCACCGCTGGTGCCGGGCAGGCCGAGCTGGCGCGCGATCTCCGGCGTGAGCCCGAGCGTGTTCACGCCGAGATAGCCGCGGACGATGCGCCCCGTTTTCAGCACGCTCTCGAGCGCGCGGCGCGCGACGTTTGACGGAATGGCGAAGCTGATGCCCAGCCACGCCGTCTCCTGCGCCCGGGAATAAATGCGGCTGTTGATGCCGATGACCTCGCCGTGGAGATTGAGTAACGGCCCGCCGGAATTGCCCTCGTTCACCGCCGCGTCCGTTTGCAAAAACTCCACCCCGCTGTCCTCCGACGCCCGCCGGTCGCGCCCGCTGACGATGCCCTGCGTGACGCTCGCCTGGAAACCGAACGGATTGCCCACGGCGAAAACCATCTGCCCCACGCGCACGGCATCGCTGTCGCCCAGCGGCAGCGGCACGATGTCCGGCGCGCTGATTTTCAAAATGGCGATGTCCGTGACCTCGTCCGAGCCGATCAACTGCGCGGGCAGGCGCCGCCCGTCGGTCAACTGCACGGAAATCGTCTCCACGCCGGCGATGACGTGATGGTTGGTGAGGATGTGGCCCTCCTGCGAGACGATGACGCCGGAGCCGAGGGACTGCTCCTCGCGCGGCGGGAGAAAAGGCGCGCGCTGGACATTGCGGGTGGTGGCGATGCTGACGACGGACGGCATGACCGCGGCGGTCAGGCGCGTGTATTCGGCATCGAGCGCGGTGAGCACCTGCACGTCCTCCGGGGCGATCCGCGGGCCCACGGCGGGCGTGTATTTTTTCCCGCCGGACGCCGCGCTCTGCTCGCGGGAATGAAGCTGCTGCCAGCGGTAGATGCCGAACCCGACGAGCCCGGCGAGGAGGATGAGGAAGAGGATGCGGCGCATTTAGCTGACCTGTGAAAGCATGAGCTTGCGCCCCTCGGCAAGCACGCTGCGGTAGCGCGCGTGCTCGGGCGCGGTGAGCTGCGGGTCGCGTTCGAAGAGGAGAAAAGCCGCGTTGCGCGCGAGGCGCATGAGCTCGTGGTCGGCGAGTGGGTCGCCGAGTTTGAGCGGCGGCAGGCCGCTTTGCGCGGTGCCGAGGAGGTCGCCGGGGCCGCGCATTTTCAGGTCGGCTTCGGCGATTTTGAAACCGTCGGACGTCTGTTCGAGAAGGCGGAGTTTTTCCGCGCTGCCGGCTTCGAGTTTTTTTCCGTGGAGCAGGATGCAGTAGCTCTTGTGCTCGCCGCGCCCGATGCGCCCGCGGAGCTGGTGGAGCTGCGCGAGGCCGAAACGCTCGGCGTTTTCCACGAGCATGATCGTCGCATTTGGCACGTCGATGCCGACCTCGATGACGGTCGTGGCGATGAGCGCCTGCGACTCGCCGCGGCGGAAGCGCTCCATGATCGCGTCTTTTTCCTCCGGCGCGATGCGCCCGTGGAGCAGCTCGCATTTCATCGGCGCGAGCAGCTCCTGCCATTTCTTGAACTCACCCGCCGCGGCTTTCGCCTCCAGCTTCTCCGACTCATCGATCAGCGGATAAACGATGTAGGCCTGCCGCCCCGCTTCGAGGTGCTCGCGCAAAAATTTCACCGCCTCCGGCAGCTTCGCCACATCGCGCGCGGCGGTGATGATCTTGCCCCGGTTCTTCGGCAGCTCGTCGAGCGTGCTCACGTCGAGATCGCCGTAGAGCGTCATCGTGAGCGTGCGCGGGATGGGCGTCGCGGTCATCACCAGCACGTCCGGCGCACTGCCCTGGTCGCGCAGCCGCGCGCGCTGCATGACACCGAATTTGTGCTGCTCATCGATCACCGCCAGCCCCAGCCGCGAAAACCCCGCGCCCTCGTAAAGCAGGGCATGGGTGCCGACGAGGATGTGCGGTTCGGAGTTCCGGGGAGCACACGCGTCCCGCGTGTTGGTCGCGGCGTCCCGCCGCGACGCACTTCCAGCCGCGTCCGCATCGTCCTGCGTCCAAACCCACGGATAATCCTCCCCCGCCGCGACCACCTCCGCATCCCACGGATTCCGCACGATGTACTGAAACTTCTCCTCCAAATCCCGATCCGACCGCGTAAAGCGGTCGAACGATTCCTTTTCCCAAACCTCTCCCGTTTTTTTCTCCCGCCGGTTGATTTCATGCGCACTGAATGACTTCAGCGAATGGAGCAGTTCCGCGAGCGGCCAAAAGACCACCTCGCCGCTGGCCGGGCGCTCTTTCGGCCACGGCTGAAAAAGGAAATGCGTGTGATCCGGCATCACGCACGCGGCGAAAAGTTCGTAACGCTGTTTGTGAAAATGGCGCAGTGCATCGAGGACGATGGTACGGGCGGCGGGTGAGAGACAGCGGCGGGCGCGGGCGGAAAAAATGACTGCGTAGATGGCCCAGGGTTTCTCGAAATTCGGGAGGTTACGCTTCGAGTATTTGGCGTCGCTGGGCGGTCGGACGTCTGGGGAAGTTCGCGAAGGCGGGACGCCTTCGCCAACACGCGGGACGCGTGTGCTCCCCGGAGTTTGCAGCGCCGCGTTTTCGAAGAGCGGGAGCGCCCCGCTTTGCTCGGTGCGGGCGGCGGTGCGGAGGGCGATGCGGAGGCCGAGGGGTTCGCAGAGGTGGCGGAGGGTGAGGTAGTGCTGCTCGGCGAGGATTTGCGTGGGGGCCATGAGCGCGGCCTGGTAGCCGGCCTCGACGGCGAGGAGCATAGCGCTGAGGGCGACGAGCGTTTTCCCGCTGCCGACATCGCCGTGGAGTAGGCGGTTCATCGGGCGCGGGGCGGCGAGGTCGGCGCGGATTTCGGCGATGGAGCGGAGCTGCGCGCCGGTGAGCGGGAAGGGCAGCGCGGCGTGGAGCTGGCGCATCAGCGAGTCGCCGGTAGAATGGACCGCGCCGGGCTGCGCGGCCTGCTCGGCGCGCTTCGCAGCGATGCTGAGCTGCATGGCGAAAAACTCCTCGAGCACGAGATGCCGGCGCGCTTTCTCCAGCGCCGCGGGCGAGTCGGGGAAATGAATCTGCCGCAGCGCCCACGCGCGCGGCGTGGCGTCGAGCGCGGCGGGGATGACGGGCTCCACTTCGTCGTCGCACAGATTTTCCAACGTGTCCCAAATGATGCGACGGAGGACGCGCGGCGAGAGCCCCTCGGTCGCGCGATGGATCGGCACGAGCCGTTTCAAATGGATCGAAACCTCCGCGTCGTCCTCCACGACTTCGAACTCGGGATGCGCGATGACCACGCCAGAGCCGCCCGCTTTCGGCCTGCCGTACACGACGAGCCGCTGCCCGTGGACGATCATCTTCTCGACCCAGTGCGCATTGAACCACCGGCAGAGCAGCGGCGGGCTGAGCGCGTGCGCGGCCTCCTCCTCGAGCACCACGTCGAACATTTTCTGAGAGCCGCGGATCCGCCGCACGCTCGTCTTTTTCACCACGCCGCAGACACACACCGGCTCCTCGGTGTCGCCGGTCGGGAAGCGGTCGAACTGCGTGCGGTCTTCGTAGCGTTTCGGAAAATGCGTGAGCAGCGCGCCGACCGTCGCGAGGCCGAAACGGTCGAGCTGCCGCAGCCGGGGCGGGGCGATCCACTCCAATTCGGTCAGCGGCGTGTCGAGATTCACGCGCGCCACTAAGCCGCGCCACGCCCGCCGCACGCAAAGCAAATCCGCGCGCGCCGGGCGGGATTCCTGCTGGAAAGGACGGCGGGTTTGGCGCGGGGGAAAAGCCGTTTGACCGCCCCGGCTCCGCCGCTAGTCTCCGCGCCGCTCCCCGTCCATCCGCATGCGCACACCACTTTTTACCGTCCTCCTTTTCCTCCTCGTCACGGGCGCGCGCGCCGCCGCCAGCGAGTCGCTCTACGATGTGCGCAACGCGCAGAAGCTCGAAGCCAGCAAGTTCTCGCTCTTTGGCCCGCTGGCCGCGCGGTTCAAGTACGACCAGCGCATGGTTCACGCCGCCGAAATCGCCGCAGCGCGGGCGCGCGGCCATTCCACGAGCCGCTGCTGGCACTACGTGAAAGACGCGCTCCTCGCCTCGCAGATCATCCCCACGCGCCCGAAAACCGAATACGCGAAACAGGCCGCGGGTGAGCTGACGAAGGACTACGGTTTTCAGCGGATCAAGGAAACCAACCCCTACAAAGCGCCGCTCGGCTCCGTGCTCGTCTATGGCGGCAAAGGCGCGGGCCATGTGGAGCTGCGCACGCGGCTGGGCTTCGTCAGCGACTTCGTCTCGCTCAAGCCGTCGCCGCGGCCGCTCATCGGCATTTTCATCAAACCGCGCGCGTGATTTTCGCCCGCGTGTCATAACGCGAATCCGCCCTTGCGGCCCCGCGCGGCCCCGTTATTTTCCGCGCCTCAGTTCTTTTTTCAAACAACGCAAACTGCATCACGAGTGCCCCGGCCACAGCGGTCGGGGCTGCCAACCTGGTTGGAGAAACCAAGGTGGAACCGAGCGACCGAGTGGGTCGCCCGCGATGTGCGCAACGGCCCTTCTTGCCGGATGCGAACCAAAATCTCCCGCGATGCCCTCTGCCAACCTACAAGCATCATGTTCGCATTCTCACTCCGGGTGAACCCGGCGAATCCCAACCATCACCTCTGGAACAACAACGGCACCTGGTTCATCCACTACGTCGTCCATCCCACGCCTTTCACGAAGGAGCGCATCCGCCGCTCACTCGGGACGAAATCGCTCGCCGAAGCCCGCGCGCGGCGGGACTCGATTCTCGCCGCCGCCGACCTGCCCGAGCCCCTCGCGCTCGCCGCGTGAGCAGGAAAACCCCGGCGGCTACGTGCGCTTGCCGAGCGCCTTGAGCTGGACGGATTCCTTTTCGAGATCGTCGAGCTTTTGCAGCGTTTGCGTCTGTTTTTCGAGCAGCTCCTGGTTTTTCGCCTTCATCGTCTGGAGGATTTCCAGCGGGGACTTGGGCGCAGCAGGCGCGGCGGGAGCTTGGGAGTGGAGATCGAGGGCGAGGGCCAAAAGAGCCGTCGCCGACAGCGCGAGAGTGAGGAAGGTTTTCATGGTTATTTTCCGCGGCTGACGAAGATGCGGGCGACGCGCACGTTTTCGGCGACGGTGGCGAGCTTGGCATCGATCTTCGCCTGATTGTCGATGATGGCCGCCTGCTGCGTGGCGACTTCGCCGAGCAGCGCCGTGACGACGGGATCCTCGGCGGCGGCTTCGCCTTTCGAGGGGGCCGGCGCGAGGAGCACCGCGAGGAGCGCGGAAAGGCCGAGCGCGGGGACGAAAAAGGATTTTGCGTTCATCCCTGCCCAAATAAGCCAGAAGCGGGCCGCGCGCTGCCGCAAAATATTTCCAGCCGCTGGCAGGATTGCTGCTAGACGTTCGCGGCGCAGCTTCTATCCTCACGAAAAATCATGGCCGGCTTGTCCCAAACGCAGTCCCTGTCCCAAAACCAGGTTCTCGCGCCTCAACTCCAGCAGAGCCTGCAAATCCTGCAGGCTCCGATGCTGGAACTGCGCAATCTGATCCAGCAGGAACTTTGCACGAACCCGACGCTGGAGGAGGACCAGATGGAGCCGACGATCGAGGACAAAAAGCAGGAGCACGACGAGTTTCAGGAGGAGTTCGACCGGCTGGCCAAGCTCGACGACGAATGGCGCGATTACATGGCGCAGAGCCAGAGCTATTCCGGGCGCTCGGCGGAGGACGAGGAAAGGCGGCAGTTTTTTTTCGACAGCATCGTGGGCATGCAGACGCTCCAGCAGCATCTCATGGAGCAGCTCAATTCGAGCGACATCGGCGAAGCCGACCGGCAGCTTGCGGAACTGCTCATTGGCAACATCGACGACGCCGGCTTTCTCCAGACGACGCCCGAGGACATCGCCAATAACACGGGGATGGACGCCGCCGATCTGACGCGCGTGCTGGAGTTTGTGCAGACCTTTCATCCCGTGGGTGTCGGCTCGCGCGACCTGCGGGAATGCCTGCTCATCCAGCTCCGGCGGCTGAGCAAAGACCAGACGCTCGAATACCGCATCGTGGACCGGCACATCGATGATCTCGGCAAACGGCGTTTCCCCGAGATCGCCCGCCGCCTCGGCACCACCACCGAGCAGGTGCAGCGCGCCGCCGGTTTCATCGGCACGCTCGATCCGAAACCCGGCCAGATTTTCACCCCCGATCCGAACAACTACGTGCTGCCCGACGTGAACGTGGAAAAGATCGGCGGCGTGTGGACCATCTCGCTCAACGGCGAACAG
>JAYVNN010000262.1:0-4411 GCA_043758435.1 Chthoniobacter sp. | reverse complement strand
CCAGGTCGCCCGCCTCGCCGGCCTGCCGCCGTCGATCATTTCGCGCGCGAAGGAAATCCTCTCCAACCTCGAGCAGCACGAACTCAACGCCGACGGCAACCCCACCATCGCCGAAGCCCCGCCCCTCCCCACCCACGGCAAGCCGCGCAACAAGGAAAAAGCCGCGCAGGCGCTCGCGGAAATGAAGCCGCAGATGACGCTGTTTTGATTCGGTAGGGACGGCACTCCGTGCCGTCCGGGGCGAGAGCAGCGAGGCGGCGGGCTCACCAAAGCAGCGGCACGCCGTAGGCGGAAAACTGCGAGTCGCAAGTAATGATCGTCAGCCCCTCCACCTGTGCCTGCGCGATCATCAGGCGGTCAAAGGGATCACCATGATGCCGCGCCAGCGGAATCAGCGCGCGGTAGTGATCCGGTGCGGAAGGCAGAAACTTGAAACCGTTCGCGTTCAGCACGCCGGGAAACAGCGCGTCGAAACCCACCTGAAGATCGAGCTTGCCGAGCGAAACCTTGATCGCCACTTCCCACGGCGTCGCGTGACTCACATAGCGCTCGTTCGTGGCATCCTCCATCGCCCCGCGCGCCGCGGCGCTCAGGGCGGGATTCCCCTCGCAAAACCAGAGCAGCGCGTGCGTGTCGAGAAGCAGCCTCACCCCATGTAATCCTTGAAGTCTTCCAGCGGCTCATCGAAATCCGCCGCCATCCGAATCTTGCCGCGCAGGCAGCCGAAACCTTTGAGCGGCTCTTCTGCCAGCGACGATTGCGCCGCCGCCTCCACCGGCTCCAGTTCCGCTTTCACGCGGATGGACAGCTTGCGCCACTCCGCCGGCAGCGGCAGGTGCAGCGTGCCGTCGGCGTCGGCTTCGAGGATCGCGGTGATCGTGCTCATGTCGCGGATGTTACCGGAGATTGCGGCAAAAGGAAGGATCGAAGCGTTGAAAGCCCCCGGCATCGCCATCGTCGAGACGCCATCGTTCCCTCGTGCCAAAATTGAGGACTTCGGAACGCACGCGCTGCGGGGCAACTTCGTTGTGCGGGCTGGGTGGCGCAGGTTCGCGTGCTGGACACCAATGCGCCGTCCTCCTCTTCCTGCCACGAAGCACCACTTTCCCAGCAACGGTGCGTTCCGAAGCCCTCAGCTTCGGAACGAGGCGCGTCCCGCTCGATGAGCGCTACGTCTGGGACTGACACGTCGCCGTGGATGAATCGCGCTGTTGGCGCTGGCGCGTTCGTGGGCGTTGCCCCAGGCTGGGATGAGGTGACGCCGTTGGCGTCGGGATCACCCGCGAGCGTTGGATTGGAACTCGATCTTCTGTCGAGCGCTGAAACTTCTGTAAAGCGCCGGATCAGAGCTGGAGCTTCTGTAGCGCCAAAGGCGCAGCCTTCATCCCAGCCTGGGGCAACGCCCCAGGAAACCCGCATCGCCAGCGCCAGTGCTGAAAGCGCGACTCATCTTCCCGGCTTTGGAGGCGCGGCACGTCACACGCGCCATGTTGTCGGCTCTATTTCGATCGAAAAACTTTGCGCGCTCAATCGACCACGCCGGAGCTGCGCCGTTTCAGGAATTCCACCCGCCTTACGCGCGCTTTTTAGCAAATTCTCCGTCTCGGCGGAAACCAACGAGCCAAGAATGATATTATCGACAGCGGCTGAAGGGAAACTCAAGAAGTCCGACCCGCCTAATTGGCCTATCCCGAACAGGCATCGCCACTCTTTCTCGTAAGCCCACTCCGGACTTTTGACGCTGAAAACCTTTTCGGCGAGGCCGTAGTTCATTCCGACGTGGATGAAATCCAGCGGCGTGCACAAGGGACGATCCTCGTATACTACCTCAAAGAAGCTGCACGATGGTGACAGGCGCGATAAGACTTCCGTCTTAAAGCCGACGACAAAACCCGCGTGTCGGCTGGCGTAGTGGCTCCACATCATTACTCCATCGTCACGACTTGTTAAGCAGAGAAGTCTCGTCCTCGGCAACAATTCTGCTCGGTCGAAGTCCGTTTTTTGCGATTCCCGATCTGTCTGGGCTTTAAAATCGGCCACCATCTTCGGCGTGATTGAGCCGAGGAGTCCTTTGGATAGCGCGTTCCATTCGAGAAACTGCCGCACATGGTCCGGGGGAGCGTTTCGACTCATGGCCGGAATCATGTCAAATGGGTCATTGAGACTTGAAGGCTTGGAAAGCTTGAAGCGTCTCGCCTTCAGGAGATTTTCCGTCGGTGCGTTCTCCGATGGCATCGATAGGTAGAGATACAAAATATTCGGAACCGGCATCCTCGGTCAGAGTATTTGCGTCAGCTTTGAGGTCAATGTGTTCCAGTTTCTTTCGGCACGACCCGCGAGCGTTGATTTCTTCCGCGTGGTCGCGATGCTCGGCGCTTCCAAATCTATGTTTCCCCGCTTCCTCCGCCCGCTCGCCGTTTCGCTCCTCTGCACCGCGTCCGCTTTCGCCGAGGGTGCGCCGAGTTCGGCGGCGATTCCAGTGCCGCAGGGTGGGATGGAGAAGCGGCATGCGGAGAAGGTGGCGGCGATCAAGGCGCACCAGTTCGATCTGATGATGATCGGCGATTCGATCACGCACAATTTCGACAACGCGGCCTACAAGGGGGTGTGGGAGCAGTTCTTCGCGCCGCGCAATGCCATCGGGCTCGGGTACAGCGGCGGGCGGACGGAGAATATTCTGTGGAATCTGGCGAACGGCGAACTGGAGGGGCAGTCGCCGAAGGTGGTGACGCTGCTCATCGGGACGAACAACTCGGACGATGCGAACTACAAGGTCGTCCACACGCCGGAGCAGATCGCGGAAGGCACGGCGGCGATTGTGAAGCTGCTGCGGGAGAAATGTCCGGCGACGAAGATTCTGCTGCTGCGGATTTTTCCGCGGACCAACGTCTATAAAAATGCCGACGGCACGGAGCGCGGCAGCGCGGAAAAACGTTTCGCCACCAACCAGCGCGGGGGCGAACTCGTGGCGAAGCTGGCCGACGGAAAAAACGTGTTCTTTCTCGATGTGAACCACGCCTTTCTCCGGCTCGACGGCACCCTCGATCCCAAGCTGATGCCCGACCAACTCCACCCATCGCCCGAGGGCGCGCTGGCTTGGGCGCGGGCGATGGAGCCGGTGCTGTGCGAGCTTTTCGGCGATCAGCCGCACGACGCGCCGCCCGCGAATACCGCGCTCATCCCGCGGTCAAAGCTGGAGAACGATTTCTACGACTGGTGGCAGCGGCACGATGCGATCCTCAAGATCAAGGACGCGACGAATCCCGAGATCGTGCTGCTGGGCGATTCGATCACGCACCTGTGGGGCGGCGTGCCGGAAACGCCGGGCCGCAAACCGAACGGCGCGCGGGCGTTTGAGAAAACCTTCGCGGGCCGGCGCGTGCTGAATCTCGGGTTCGGTTACGACCGCGTGCAAAACGTCCTGTGGCGGCTGGATCATGGCGAGCTCGACGGAGTGCATCCGCGCGTCGTGGTGGTGAATATCGGGACGAACAATTTCGCGAAGACCCAGAACGCCCGTGACAATACGCCCGCCGAAATCGCCGACGGCGTCCGCGCGGTGCTGCTCCGCCTCCGCGCGAAATCGCCCGCGTCGCGCATCGTGCTGATGGGCCTTTTTCCGCGCGGCGAAAAGCCGGGCGATGCGATGCGCGCGAAGGTCGCGGAGGTGAACCGGCTGCTCGCCGAATTCGGGAAAACGCACGGCATCACCTATCTCGACATCGGCGAAAAGCTCACGCAGCCCGACGGCACAATCTCCCGCGAAACGATGGGCGACTTCCTGCACCCGACCGAACGCGGCTACGAAATCTGGGGCGAGGCGCTGCGGGCGGCGATGCAGTGAGCCAGCCCACGTATTTTCCCCTCGCCCGCTCCGTGCGACGCGCCTAACCTCACATCCCTTTTTCCCATGAAAGAAACCGCCAGCCATGTGCTCCGCGTGGGGCTGCCTTCGGGTAGCCTGCAGGAGCCGACCTTCGCCCTTTTTGCCAAAGCCGGCTTCAACATCTCCGGCGCGAGCCGCTCGTACAAGCCCGCCGTGGACGACGCGGAACTGATGATCCGGCTGCTGCGGGCGCAGGAAATTTCGCGCTACGTGGAGCATGGGTTTCTCGACTGCGGGCTGACGGGCAAGGATTGGATCGCCAATAACGGGAGCGACGTGGCGGTGCTGGCGGAGATGACTTTTTCCAAGGTCAGCAGCAAGCCCACGCGCTGGGTCATCGCGGTGCCGGAGGACTCGGCGATTCGGACGGTGCAGGATTTGCAGGGCAAGGTGATCGCGACCGAGGCCGTGGAGCTGACGCGCGCCTTTCTCGCCAAAAACGGTGTGACCGCGGCGGTGGAATTTTCGTGGGGCGCGACGGAGGTGAAGGTGCCGGACCTCGTGGATGCCATCGTGGATGTGACC
>JAYVNN010000261.1:0-13332 GCA_043758435.1 Chthoniobacter sp. | reverse complement strand
TCGCGGCGGTGCAGCTCGCGAAGGCGGAGGACAGCCCGGCGTCGCCGGCGCTGGTGCGGGCGCTGGTCGCGGAGACGACGGCGATGGCGGCGAAGATGAAGTTCGACGTGGTGGTGAAAACGGGGCCGATGAAAAAGTGGCTGCGTATCGCGGCGGCGGCGCTCGCGGTCACAGCGGGGCTGGCTGCCTACGGCGGGCACAAGACGCAGCCGCTGCTCCTGCGTGCGTGCCTTTTCAACAACCCGGTGCCGCGCAAGACGCTCATCCGCGACGTGAGCGGCAATCGCGTCATCGCCATCGGCGACGACCTGCGCATCGAGGCGGGAGCGGGCGGCATCGTGCCGGCGAAAGGCCGGTTGCGCGTGCAGACCGCGAAGGGCAAGCCGCAGGAATTCGAGATGGCTGCCGACGCGGCGCAGCCCGCGCATTTCGCCCGCGTGCTGCAGAGCGTGCAGGAGCCGCTCGACTACACGGTGGCGCTCGGCGACGCGGAGAGCGCGAGCTTTCATGTGAAGGTGAAGCCGCGCCCCTCGGTCGCGAGCGTGGAGTGCCAGCAGGTCTGGCCCGCCTACACGCAGCTCCCCGCGCAACGCCGGGCGCTCGGCGATTTGAAAATCCTCGCGGGCAGCAAACTCACGCTCAAAGTGAAAGCGAGCACCGCGGTCCAAACCGGCGAGATTCACCTCATCGGCACCGACCGCGACAAGCCCGCGAAGACCGCGCCGCTCACTGCGGATGCGCAGGACAAAACGCAGCTCACCGGCGGGGCGTTCATTCCCGCCGAGGGCGTGACCGGCATGACCCTGCGGCTCGTGGACGAGGACGGCGTCGAGTCCCGCGGCGCGGCCATTTACCACATCGACGTGATCCAGGACGCGCCGCCCACGATCAAAATCATCTACCCGGACCGACGCGAAATCCTGCTCACCCGCGAAGCCACGGCGCTCATCGCTTTCGAGGCGAAGGACGACTTCGGCGTGGCGAAAGTGAAGCTGCATTACGCCGTCGATTGGGTGGAAGGTGGGCCGCACAAAACCATCGACCTCGACCTCGGCGGCGCGCTGCCAAAGAGCGTCACGCGGCGCTTCGACTGGAAAATCGGTGCGCTCGTCCCGCACGTCGAAGAGGGGAGCGTCATCGACTACTGGTTCGAGGTGCTCGACGCGAACAACATCACCGGCCCCGGCCTCGGCACCATCGATCACTACCAGGCGCGCATCGTCAGCGAGGCGGAGAAACGCGCCGACCTCGCGAACCAGCTCAGCGACACGATGGAAGGGCTCAATGGCGTGCGCCAGGGCCAGGAGGAAGTGAACGCGAAGCTCGGCGAGATCATTTTCGAGAAACCGCCGGACGCGAAGTAACCCTGGCCCGCGGCGAAGTTCCGCCGGCGCTTCCCGTTGCCGCGGCGTTTTTTGAACCCCCGCTACGGAGCGAGGCGCTCGATTTTCCAAGCTCCGGCGGGCTGGCGGGTGTAGCGGAGCCGGTCATGAAGGCGGCTGCGGCGGCCCTGCCAGAATTCGACGGTTTGCGGCGCGAGGCGGTAGCCGCCCCACTGCGGCGGGAGGGGGATTTCGGTCTCGCCGTATTTTTCCCGTGCGGCGGTGAATTGCGCCTCGAGCTGCGCGCGGCCGGTCACGACTTCGCTCTGCGCCGAGGCCCATGCGCCGAGCTGACTGCTCGCGGGCCGCGAGTGGAAATACGCGGCGCTTTCCTCGCGCGAAGTTTTCTCCACGGTGCCGCTCACATTCACCTGCCGCTCCAGCGCGCCCCACCAAAAGGTCAGCGCGGCGCGCGGGTTGGCCGCGAGGTGGCGCGCTTTTGCGCCCTCGTAGTTGGTGAAAAAGGTGAACCCGCGGGCGTCGCAGATTTTCAGCAGGACGGTGCGCGTCCACGGCTGGCCGGCGGCGTCCACGGTCGCGAGCGTCATCGCATTGGGCTCGATGATCTGCTGCGCGTGCGCCTCCGCGAGCCACGCGTTGAACTGCGCGACCGGGTCGGGAGCGAGTTCCGCGCGGCGGAGTCCGCGCTGCGCGTAGTCCTGGCGGAGGGCGGCGAGTTCGGCAGGCGTGAGCATCGGGAAATTTAGGATTTAGGATTTAGGATTTAGGAAATCAGAAGCAGCGGCCCACGTCCTAAATCCTAAATTCCACTTCCTAAATGCACTGCCTACTCCTTCACCGGCGGCAGCTCCACGATCTCGAACCAGTACTTTTCCAGCGTCTGCAAAATGTCCACGAGCGCCTCGAAGGTGACGGGTTTCACGATGTAGCTGTTCACGCCGAGGTCGTAGCTTTTGTAGATGTCCTCGTCGGCCTTTGAGGTGGTGAGGACGACGACGGGAATCTGCCGCAGGTCGGCGTCGCCTTTGATTTCCTTGAGCACGGTGCGCCCGTCTTTGCGCGGCATGTTCAGGTCGAGCAGGATCAGGCCGGGGCGCGGGGCCTCGGCGGGCGGGGCGTATTTGCCCTGGCGGCGGAGGTAGTCCATGAGCTCCTCGCCGTGCTCGACGTAGCGCACGTCATTGATCAGGCGGCCTTCCTCAAAGGCCTCCTGCGTGAGGCGGCGGTCGTCGGCGTCGTCATCGGCCATCAAAATCGTGATCGGCATGGAGTCTCTAGTCATGGGCTGCGGCGGAGGGTTGTTTCAGCGGGAGCGTGACGGTGAACGTCGCGCCCTCTCCTTCTGCGCTTTTTGCCACAATCGTCCCGCCGTGCCTATCAGTAATTTTCCGGCAGACGGCGAGGCCGATGCCGGTGCCCTCGAATTCGGTGCGCGTGTGCAGGCGCTGGAAAACGACAAAGATCTGCTCGGCAAAACGCGCGTCGAAACCGATGCCGTTGTCGCGCACGGAAATCTCGCAGACCTCGTCGCCGGGACCCGCGCCGGGGATGCTGCGCTCCGTGGCGACAAAGGTGCGCGACCGGATGCCGACGAGCGGCGTCTCGCCGGGGCGCTGGAATTTGAGCGCGTTGCTGATCAGGTTTTGAAAAAGCTGCCGCATCTGCATGGGGTCGCCCGTGACCGTGGGCAGGGCGCCGATTTCCACGCGCGCGTTTTTCTGCTCGATGGCGACCTCGAGATCCGAGACCACCGCGAGGACGATTTCGCCGAGCACGCAGGTCTCGAAAGGCAGCGCGCGGCTGGTCACGCGCGAAAGTTTCAGCAGGTCCTGGATGAGCACCTGCATGCGCTGGGCCGCGCCCTCCATGCGGTCGAGATAGTCCAGCCCCTGCGCGCCGAGGAACTCGCCGCATTTCACGCGCAGCCGTCCGCCGAAGGCCTGGATTTTCCGCAGCGGCTCCTGCAGATCGTGCGAGGCCACGGAGGCGAAATTCTGCAGCTCGGCATTGCTCTGCTCGAGCTGCGCGGCAAAGCGCCGCAGCTTTTCCTCCGCGCTTTTCCGTTCGGTAATGTCCGCGGCGATGCCCAGCAGCCCGATGATCCGCCCGCGCGCGTCGCGCAGCGGCACCTTGGTCGTTTGCAGCCACTGCTCGCGGCCTTCCGCGTCCTTCACGGCGTCCTCGCGGTTCAGGATGTGCTCGCCGGTTTGCAGGACAAAGCGGTCGTCGTCGTGGTAGCGCTCCGCGTCCTCCTGCGGGAAA
Source organism: Chthoniobacter sp. (assembly GCA_043758435.1). Taxonomy (GTDB): domain Bacteria; phylum Verrucomicrobiota; class Verrucomicrobiia; order Chthoniobacterales; family Chthoniobacteraceae; genus Chthoniobacter. The sequence continues at coordinate 9,727 of JAYVNN010000261.1, read as the reverse complement.
TAATCGAAGACCGTGTGCCCCTCGGGATGCGCGTCGCCCTTTTTCGCGAGGAGCTGGCGGTGCGCTTCATTGTCCAGCAGGTAGCGCCCGGCGGTGTCCTTCACAAAGACGTGGTCGGGCAGCGTGTCGATGATGCTCCGCAAAAGATTGCGCTCCTCCGCCAGCGCGGCCTCGGCGCGGCGGCGCGCGGCGATGTCGCGCAGGATCAGCACGCACGCCCAGAGCAGCGCGCAGGCGGTGAAGATGCTGCCAAAGAGCACCGTCCCCCTGGTCGCCCGTCCGAGCAGTCGCGAGAAATCCGCGCGCTCCTTGAGCAGCGCCTGCTGCTCGCGGTCGAAATCGGCGAGCAGTTTCTGGATGTCGCGCGTGGCCTGCTCCGTCTCGCCTTGCGCGAAAAGCCGCGCCCCTTCCTCAAAGCCCTGCGTCCGCCGCGTCTCGATCTCCGCATGCTGGAGCGCAAAGCTGTGCTGCATGAACTGGAGCAGCCGATCCAGCTTCAGCGTCTGCTGCGGCGTGTCCGCGGTGTCGGCCTTGAGCGCCTTGAAGCTCTCGATGATCTGCCCCTGCGCCTCTTCGTAACCGCGCAGCATCCGCTCATCGCCCGTGATCAGAAAACCCCGCCGCCCCGCCTCCATCTCCATGAGATGCCGCTGCGTGCGCTCCTCGATCTCCATGACCCCGCGCGTGTGCTGCACCCACTCCGCATTCTGGATGAAAGCGCTCGTGCTCCGGTAGCTGATGAGCGCGATGATCCCGAGCATCGCCAGCACCAGGCCAAACCCGAGCACGACCTTGCGCCGGATGGAAAAGCGGGGCGGCTGGGGTTTGGCGGCAGGCATCGGCAGAGGCTACGACGGGACGCGGACAGCGGCGCAGAAAAAAACGCATCCCGGTCCGGTGCGCGCGGGAGTCGTGGGAAAGTTCCGCCATTTACTCGGCCGCCCGAGCCGTCCACGCTGCGCGAAAACCCCGACCCCAAAACCATGCACCCCACCACTCCCACACTCCTCGTTTCCCTCCTCCTCGCCGCCGCCGCTTTCGCCGATGTCGGCCTCGGCGCCAAGCCGCCCGCCGGTGCCGAAGTCATCATCGACGGCACGCGCGCCACGCTCGACGAGAAGTGGATTTACTGGGAAGGGCCGGGCTTCAAATCCGCGATGCCGATCAAATGGAAAATCGTGGAAGACCCGGTGGACAAAGGCTCCGCGCTGATGACCGACGACCGCGTGGCCGACGGCGGGAAGTACGGCAGCGCCGACATCGTGACGAAAAAAGCCTACCGCGATTTCCGCCTGCACATCGAATTCCTCATCATGAAAGCCGGCGGAAACAGCGGCGTGTATTTGCAAAACCGTTTCGAGATCCAGGTCTTCGACGGCGACAAAACCAAGCACGGCATGGGCGCGGTCATCAATGAGACGGACGCGCCTTATCAAGCGTACAAGGGCATCGGCGCGTGGAATTCCTACGACATCACCTTTCGCGCAGCGCGTTTCAAAGACGGCAAGATGGTCGAGAAGCCGCTCGTCTCGATGTATTTCAACGGCCAGAAAGTCCACACGAACGTGGCCATCAACCAAGTCTGGGGCGGCCCGAACTCCGGCCTCGACGGCGGCAATGACGGCGGCAAAGGAATCACCGACACGCCCGGCGGACTGAAGCTCCAATGCGAAGGCCACGACGTGCGCTACCGCCATGCGTGGATCAAGGAACTCGACCTCGAAAAGCCGGACACGGATTTCCAGGAATAGTCCGCGTCCCGGATGCGGAAGATTTTGCCAGCTTCCGTCCCGCCCGCGCCGCGCCCGGTATTCCACTGGTTCGGGCCGGGCGTCGTCATGGCGGCGAGCGGGATCGGCGCGAGTGACATCGTCTCCGCGACGGTCGGCGGCGCGACTTACGGGCGCACGCTGCTCTGGGCGCTGGCGCTCGGTGCGTTCTGCAAATTCGTGCTCAGCGAAGGGATCGCCCGCTGGCAGCTCGCGACCGGGACGACGGTGCTGGAAGGTTGGGCGCGGCACTTCCCGCGCTGGGTGCTGGGGCTCTTCGCGGGTTACCTGGTGCTGTGGGCCGTGGCGGTGAGCGGCGCGCTGGTCAGCGGCTGCGGGCTGGCGGTCGAGAGCATCACCCGCGGCGCAGTGCCGCGGACGTGGGGCGGCTGCGCGCAGGCCGCGGCTGCCTTTGCGCTCATCTGGTCGGCGCACGCGGGCGGCCTGGCGCGGGTGATGAAGCCGCTGGTCGTGGTGATGTTCGTGAGCATCGTGGCCTGTGCCGCACTCACCTTCCGCGAGCCGGCAGCGGTGCTGCGCGGGCTCGTCGTCCCGGCGATCCCGCGCGGCGGCGGGACTTACGTGCTTTCGCTCATCGGAGGAATCGGCGGCTCGCTCACGCTGCTGAGCTATAACTATCTGCTGCGCGACAAGGGCCAGGTGGACCCGCGCAACCTCCGCGCCGTGCGCCTCGATCTCGCCACGGCCTACGGTTTCACGGCTCTCTTCGGCCTCTCCGTGATGCTCATCGCGAGCCGCGTCTTTCACGCCGCCGGTGTCGCCCTCACCGATGGCGAAGCCGTCTCCCGCATGGCCGGTGCGCTCGCGGCGCTCAGCGGCCCCGCCGGCTTTTACATTTACGCGGCCGGCTTCTGGGCCGCGGTGCTCGCGTCACTCATCGGAGTTTGGCAGACGATCCCCAGCATTTTCGCCGACTGCCACGGCCTTTTGCGGCGCAAGCCTCCCGAGCAGCGCCGCGCGGCGACGCAGCCCGGCTCGCCGCCCTATCGCACGGCGCTCGCGTTCATGGCGCTCGCCTCCGTGCCCTTCGCCTTTCTCGGCCGGCCGCTCTTCGTCGTCATCGCCTTCACCATCCTCGGCAGCCTTTTCATCCCGTTCCTCGCCGCCACCCTGCTCTTTCTGAACAACCGCGCCGACTTTCCCTCGCCCCTGCGCCCCAACCGCCTCCCGACCAACCTCCTGCTCGGCCTGATTATCGTTCTCTTCCTCATCGTCGGCGTGCGGGAAATCGCGTCGGTCCTGGCCCGCTGATGCGGACTCGCCCGAGCCTTTTCCCTCGTGCTGGGCAAATGCGCGCGGATAGCTTCTGCGCGGCACGTTTCTCGAGACAGGGACGGCGCATAAAACCTCCCGCTCCGAACCCCACCTGACCATGGATCTCACCACCACCTACCTCGGCTTGAAGCTGCGCTCGCCGCTCGTGCCGTCGTCGTCGCCGCTGACTTTGGAAAACGACAACCTCAAACGCATGGAGGACGCTGGCGCCGCCGCGGTGGTTTTCCATTCGCTTTTCGAGGAGCAGACGGACCCCGGCCACGCCCGCTCCGAGTTTGGCGCGCGGGTCGGCCCCGCCGCTTATCTGGCGCAAATCGCGGCCGCTAAACGCAGCGTCGGCATCCCCATCATCGCGAGCCTGAACTGCACCACGCTCGATGCCTGGATCACCTACACGCGCCAAATCCGCGAGGCGGGGGCCGATGCGCTGGAGCTGAATATTTACACCATCCCCACGCGCCTCGAACGCAGCGGCGCCAGCGTCGAGCAGGACTACATCGACATCCTGCGCACCGCGCGCGCGGCCACGAAAATCCCGCTCGCGGTGAAGCTCAGCCCATACTTCAGCAACTTCGCCAACATGGCCGCGCGCCTCGACGCACTCGGCCCGGACGCACTGGTGCTCTTCAACCGTTTCTACCAGCCCGACATCGACCTCTCCGCCATGGCCGTCACTCCGGGCCTCCAGCTCAGCACGTCCGCGGACATGCGGCTGCCGCTCCGCTGGATCGCCATCCTCCACGGAAAAGTGCGCGCGAATCTCGCGGGGACGAGCGGCATCCATCGCGCCAGCGACGTGCTGAAAATGATCATGGCCGGGGCGGACGCGACCATGCTCTGCAGCGCGCTCCTGCGCCACGGCATCGGCCACTTGCGCACGCTGGAAACGGAAATCGCCGCGTGGCTCGAACAGCACGGGCACGCCTCCCTGAGCGCGATCAAAGGCGTGCTCAGCCAGCAGCACTGCCCCGACCCGAGCGCCTTTGAACGCGCGCAATATGTCCATGCCCTCTCGACCTACGGCGCGTCGCACCCCGAACCATCCGCATGACCCGTCGCCCCATCATTTGCGGGACGGACTTTTCCGAAAGCGCGGCCCACGCCGCCACCGTGGCCGATGCGCTCGCACGACGATTGAACGCTCCGCTCATGCTTGTCCACAGCGCCGATGAGCGCGGCGATTTCCCGGATCGCTTGCGCACGCGCCTGATGAGTGAGGATCGCCCGCGGCTCGCGCAGGAGGCGGAACGGCTGCGCAGCCTCGGCCTGATTTTCGAGGAAAAGCTGCTGCGCGGCGTGCCGGACGAGGGCGTCGCGCAGTATGCCCACGAGGCCGGCGCGCGTCTTGTGGTCGTCGGCGCGTCCGGCACCGGCGCGCTCCCCGGCGGGCGCTGGGTGCTCGGCAACATCGCCGAACGCATCGCGGAAACGTCCCCGTTGCCCACGCTGGTCGTGCGGACGGCGGAGCCCTTTGTGCAGTGGGCGCGCGGGGCGCATACGCTCAGGGTTTTCGTGGCGGTGGATTTCACGGCGACTTCGGACGCGGCACTGCGCTGGATGGCGGAGTGGCGGCAACTCGCGCCGTGCGAGATCACGCTTGGCTACGTGCACAGCCCGTCGGAGCCCCGCGGCGAATCTGCGATGCCCGACGCGTGGCTCACTCCCCCAGCGCGCGAAAAACTGGAGCGCGACCTGCGGGAGAAAGCCGAACGGCTGCTCGGCGTAGTCCCCACGATCCGTGTGGAGCCGCGCGCGGCGCGGGTGGATGCGCATCTCATCGCCCTCGCGACGCAGGCCGGGGCAGACCTGCTCGTGCTCGGCACGCACCAATGGCAAAACTTGCAGCGGCTGTGGCACGCCTCGGTTTCACGGCGCGTCCTGCACGATGCCCCGATGAGCATCGCCTGCATCCCGGTGCCGCCCGCTCCGTGAGCCTCCCCGGTGGAGCGCCTCCTCACCCATGATCGAAACCGCCGTCTTCGACACCAAACCCTACGACCGCGAATACCTCGCGCGGGCTCCAGGTTCAGATCGCATCGCCTGGCGCTTTCACGACTTCCGGCTCAGCGCCGAGACCGCTGCGGCGGCTCAGGGCGCGCAGGCGGTATGCCTCTTTGTGAACGATCACGCGGATCGCGCGTGCCTCGAAATCCTCGCGACCTTCGGCGTCAGGCTGCTCGCCCTGCGCTGCGCGGGATTCAATAACGTGGACGTGGCTGCCGCCCGCGCGCTCGGCCAGGCCGTGGTGCGCGTGCCGGACTACTCGCCGCACGCTGTGGCCGAGCACGCCGTGGCCCTGCTCCTCACGCTCAACCGCAAAACCCACCGCGCTTTCAACCGCGTGCGTGAGCTGAACTTTTCGCTCAGCGGCCTCGTCGGATTCGATCTTTACGGCAAGGCGGTCGGCATCATCGGCACGGGGAAAATCGGCCGCATCGCCGCGCAGATTTTCCGCGGCTTCGGGTGTGAGGTGCTGGCCCACGATTCCTCTCCCGTGCCGGACTGGGCCGCCATCCACGGCATCCGCTATGTCGCTTTGGACACCCTGCTGGCGGAGGCCGATGTCATCTCCCTGCACACTCCGCTGCTCCCCGCCACCCGCCACCTGCTCAATGCACAGACGCTCGCGCGGGTGAAGCCCGGGGTCTTCATCGTCAACACCAGCCGCGGTCAGCTCATCGATACCGGGGCGCTCATCGCGGCGCTCAAAGCCGGCCGCATCGGCGGCGTGGCGCTGGATGTTTACGAGGAGGAGGAAGGCATCTTTTTTGAAGACCTCTCCGGCCAGGTCCTGCAAGACGACGAACTCTCGCTTCTGCTCAATTTTCCCAACGTGCTGATCACCGCGCACCAGGCCTTTCTCACCGGCGAGGCGCTCCGCGAAATCGCCCGTGTGACGGTGTCCAATCTTCTCCAGGTTGCAGCGGGCGGAGCATTCCTCCCAGGAACAGCGCTGTAACGTCGGGGGTCGCTCAAGCCGAACGGTGATCGTAGTGGATGACTCCCGGCAGTTTTGCCACCCTCATGCAACTGTGGACTACGCCTCTTTTTTTTCACCCTGCCGCCGTCAAAAATCCGCGCCATGAGCGGGCGCGCCCTCGTCGTTTCACTGCACGATGTCTCGCCGCAGACGCGCGCGGAGTGCGCGGAGATTCTCGCGGAGCTGGCCGGATTGGGCGTGGAAAAGTGCTCGCTGCTCGTCATCCCGGACCACCACCGGCGCGGGCATTTCCTCGCCGACGCGGAGTGCGCCGCGTGGCTGCGCGCGCAGGCGGCGGCGGGCCATGAGCTGGTCATGCACGGCTACCACCACCAGCGCGCGCGGCGCGCTGGCGAGAGTGTGAGCGCGAAGCTGACGACGCGCTTTTACACCGCGGACGAAGGCGAGTTCTTCGATCTCGACCGCGCCGCCGCGCGGGCGCTCGTGGAAAAGGCGCGCGCGGATTTCCGGCAGCTCGGCGTGGAGCCCGCGGGGTTCATCGCGCCCGCGTGGCTGCTCAGCGCGGAGGCGGAGGCAGCGCTGCGCGAGCTGGGTTGCGCCTACACCACGCGACTCGGGAGCGTCGCAGATTTGGAAAGCGGGCGCGTTTTCCAGTCACAGTCGCTCGTCTGGAGCGTCCGCAGCACCTGGCGGCGGCAGGTCAGCCGCGCGTGGAATGCGCTGCTTTTCCGCCGCCTCGCGGCGAATCCTTTGCTCCGCATTTCCATCCATCCCGTCGATCTCCGGCACGCGCAGATTTGGCGGCAGATTCGCAACCTCATCACCCGCGCCCTTGCCGAGCGGGAACCGCTCACCTATCACGCATGGCTCACCCGCCAGCGCGCCTCTTGAAAGCCGACCTTCACCTTCACTCCCGCCACAGCGAGCGCGCCCCGGAATGGCTGTTCCGCCGCGCGGGGCTGCCGGACAGCTACTCGGAGCCGGCAGCGCTCTACGAAAAACTGCGCGCCCGCGGGATGGATTTGGTGACGATCACCGACCACAACCGCATCGACGGCTGCCTCGAAATCGCCAGCCGGCCCGGCGTCTTTCTCAGCGAGCAGGTGAGCACGCGTTTCCCCGAGGACCGCTGCGAAGTGCATGTGCTCGTGTGGGGCATCACCGAGGCGCAGCACCGCGAGTTGCAGACCGCGCGGGAAAGCATCTTCGACCTGCAAAAATATCTCGCCGCGCAAAATCTTACGCACGCCGTGGCGCATCCCTTCTACCGCGTGGACGACCGGCTGAGCCTCGCGCACATCGAAAAGCTCGTGCTGCTATTTCAGCATTTCGAGGGATTGAATGGCCATCGCGACGCCCTGCTCAGCGGCGTCGCGCGCGAAGTCCTCGGCGCGCTCACGCCGGAAAAAATCGACGAGCTGGCGAATCGCCACGGCTTTGCGCCGACGCACGCCGAGCCGTGGCGGAAGATTTTCACCGGCGGTTCCGACGACCACGGCGGCATGTTTCCCGCGTCCGCTTTCACCGAAACGACCGACGGAAAAACCGCCGCCGATTTTCTCGCCGCCGTCCGCGAAGGCCGATGCACGCTGCGCGGCGCGGGCGGCACCCCGCTCGCGCTGTCGCACAGTCTCTACAATAATTTGCGCCAGTTCATCGGCGGAAAATTTGCCGGCGCGAAAAGTTCGAGCCTCGTCGGGAAGGCGTTCTCACGGTTCATGGAGGGCGAAGACCCGACGGAGTTTTCGTGGACGGACAAGCTCGGGTTCATCGCCGAGGGCATCGCGAGCGGGAAGATTTTCGAGCTGGCGAAACCGGCGAACGCCTCGCTGTGGAAACAGTTCGCGGGCACCTTCACCGGCAGCGCGATGAAGAAAACTCTGGCCCGAGAAACCGAGGGCATCACCGAGCCGGAGCGGCGCGCGTTCGTCATCGCGAACTTTTTCATCAACCAGCTCGCCTTCCGTTTTTTCACGACTTTCGTGAAGCAGCTCTCCGACGGAAACATCATCGAGGCCATCCGCGAAATCAGCGTTCTCGTGCCCGTGCTCGCGCCGCTCGCGCCCTATTTCTACGCCTTCCGCAGCCAGGCGCCGGACCGCCGTTGGCTCGCCGATGTCGGCACAGCCTTGAACGGCCGGCAGCCCGCGCTTTTGAAAAATGCGAAGCGCGCGTGGTTCACCGACACGCTCGAAGACGTGAACGGCGTGGCCAACACCATCCGCAAACTCACCGCCGCGACCATCGCGGAAGGCGGGGACCTCACCGTCGTCACCTCGCGCTCGACGATCACCATCACCGGCATCCCGATCAAAAATTTCCCGCCCGTCGGCGAATTCGAGCTGCCCGAGTACGAGCTGCAGAAGCTCAGCTTCCCGCCGATCCTCCAGATGATCGACTACATCCAGCGCGAAGGTTTCACCGAACTCATAATCTCCACGCCCGGCCCCATCGGCATCACCGCACTGCTCGCCGCCAAGACGCTCGGCCTGCGCACGAGCGGCATCTACCACACGGATTTTCCGCAGTACGTCCGCATCCTCACCGACGACAATTTCCTCGAAACCCTGACGTGGAATTACATGAAGTGGTTCTACGAGCAGCTCGACCTGCTCTACGTGAACAGCGAAGGCTACCGCCGCGCCTGGGCCGACCGCGGCATCGCCGCCGACAAAATCCGCATCCTCCCCCGCGGCCTCGACACCACGCTTTTCCACCCCTCGCGCCGCGACCCGGAGTTTTGGCCAAAGTATGGGATCGCCCCCGGCGCGACCGTGCTGCTCTACGTCGGGCGCGTGTCGAAGGAGAAAGATTTGGACGTGATCGTGCAAATGTGGCGGCGATGGGAAAAAGCGGGAACGTCGAACGTCGAACGTCGAACGCCAAACGTCGAAGGGATGCAGCCCGCGGAAAATCAGGCGATGTCCGCATCCGAGCCTTCGACGTTCGGCGTTCAAAGTTCGACGTTCGACGTTTCATCAGCCGCCCTTGCATTTGTCGGCGACGGCCCGTTTCAAAAGGAACTCCGCGCCCTCCTCCCCGACGCCGCCTTCACCGGCTACCTCGCCGGCCTCGAACTCGCCCGCGCCTTCGCCTCCGCCGACGTGTTCCTTTTTCCCAGCACCACCGACACCTTCGGCAACGTCATCCTCGAAGCCCTCGCCAGCGGCGTGCCCTGCGTGGTCTCGGATCAAGGCGGGCCCAAAGACCTCATCGTCCACGGCACCACCGGCTCCATCACCCGCGCGCTCGATGTCGCGGACTTCACGGCGGCGGTGGAAAAAATCGCGCACGACCCCGCGCGGCGGCAGGCGATGGGCACCGAGGCGCACCGCGCCGTGCAGGCCCGCGACTGGGCCGAGGCCGGCCGCGAGTTTTGGGCGCTCTCCGGGGAAAGCTAGGATTCCTCGCTCTCCTCCCTCCCCCTGACTGCCTGTCCAGATTTTCGCGGGCGCGCGTGAACTGTAGGGGAAGCTGCCAGCTTCCCCAGATCCTCGCGCAACTCATGTGGCCGCCGATGAGGGGCGGAAAATTTCAGCGCCACGATGCGCCGCATCGTAAAAAATCCCGTCTGAGCTTGCCCGGCCCTCCTCGGCTTTTTCCGCGCTCGCCAGCGAGACGAGCTTTCATCTAAGCATCCCGCACCATGCCGGACGAAAGCGAACCCACCGACCCCGCGCTGCCCGCCGACGTGCCGCCGGATGAAATGTTCGCCCGCGCC
>JAYVNN010000260.1:0-13345 GCA_043758435.1 Chthoniobacter sp. | reverse complement strand
TTTTACGCCCGCAAAAAACTCCAAGCCCTGCTCAAAGACGTCTATGAAAACATTTGAAGAACGCTTCACCGCCTGGGTCGATGGCCAGCTCACCGGCCCCGACCTCGCTGCATTTGAAAAAGATCTCGCCGCCCATCCCGAAGCCGCCGCCGAACGCGCGGACGTGCAAAAACTCGGCGACCTGCTCCGCGCGCAACCCGCGCCGAAGCTCGGCAACGCGGACTTTTTCAACCACCAGCTCATGCAGCGCCTCGCCGCCGAAACGCCGCGCGCCGCGGAGCCGGCAAAAGCGCGCGCGTGGTTCTGGTCGCTGCCACGGCTGGCCTTCGCGGGTGCCGCATGCCTCGTCGTGGCAGGCGGACTTTTCAAAACGCTCATCCCCGCCGCCGTGCCGCCGGGCGAGAAGTCGAAATATTACGCGCAGGTCGTCGAAGCCTGGCCCGCCGACCCGACCATCTCCGCCACCACGGTCTATAATTCGCGCGACAACGTCACCGTCGTCTGGCTCGACGGCCTCGACTACATCCCCGCCACCTACGCGCTGAAATAAACCGCCATGCGCCGCACCGCCGCTCTCCTCGTTTTCGCCTTCGCCGCCCGCGCTTTTGCCGCCGAGGGCGAAACGGCCATCGCCACCTCCGGGACGAGTGCCGTGCCCGGGCCGAAAGCCACCGCTGCCGCCGTGGACAAAATCTGGAGCGCCGTCGTCCTCGCCACGAACCCGCCCACGCCCAAAGACGCGCCGCCCGAACTGCGCGAATTCGCCGCGCGGCTGAAGCGCGTCTTTGGCTACAGCCAGTTCGAGCTGATCGGCGCGGCGGCGGAAAAAATCGACGAACAAAACGAAAGCTGGCTCGTCCCCAGCCAGAGCTTCTGGCTCAGCGTGAAAGCCCGCCGCGCCATGTCGAAAGAAGCCCGCGGCGGCTACCTCCTGAACCTCCAGCTTTTCCACGACAAACGCCCCCTCCTTGAAACCGAAGCCAAGCTCGCCCCCGGCAGCCCCCTCTTCATCCGCGGCCCCGAGTACGGCCACGGCCAACTCATCATCGTCCTGCAGGTGCAGAAGTAACGGAGACGCCCGGCCACCGGAGGCGCGAGGGCTTCCGATGACCGGGCGGTCCTTGGTTGAGGCGGCCTGCCGCCGCCAAAGGGTCAGTCGGCGAGGATGGGGCCGCTCGCGGTGTCGCGGGGCGGGTCGTCTTGGGTGGGTTCAGTCATGGGTGTGATGTATGACTAGCTGCAGCCCTGGCTAGTGCCGCACTCCGTGCAGCAGCCGCAGGCTCCGGCGCGGATGACTTTGCTAGAGCCGCAGGCTGAGCAGGGCGTGGGCATATACATATTGCCAAGAGCGATCTGGACGCGCTCGGCGTGGGTATCGCCGCCGATGCGAATGTGAGGATGACCTTCGCTGCCGTTCTGTCCGGTGATAACATCGATGATACCGGGCGTTTCGCGCTGGAGATCGGCGACCGGGCGGTTAACCGCGGCTTTGTCAATCTGCGCGAGTTCTTTCATGGGCAGGTCGGCCTGGGACTTATTCGGTGAGGTGGCTTCCTTGTAACCCCTGATGAACTGGCAGCCGAGCCAGCGGAAGATGTAGTCGGTGATGCTGGTGGCGTTGCGGATGTCGGGGTTCTTGGTAAAGCCCGATGGCTCGAAACGCTGGTAGGCGAACTTCTTTACCAATGATTCCAAAGGCACGCCGTACTGCAGCGAGATGCTGGTGAGGGTGGCAACGGTATCCATGAGGCCGCCGAGGGTGCTGCCTTCCTTGTTCATCTGGATGAATAGTTCGCCGGGCTGGCCATCCTCAAACATGCCGACGGTCACGTAACCTTTGTGGCCGGCGATTTCGAACTTGTGGTTCATAGCCACGCGGGTGTCGGGCATGCGGCGGCGGACGGGCTGGCCGACTTTCCCTCTGAGGTCGCCGACTTCGTTTTCGAGGTCGGTGATGCGGGTCTGGAGCAGGCTCTGCTCGTTAAGGACACTGTCGAGACCGGCGATGGCTTCGGCGGCATCCACCTTGCCACCCATGTCGGCGGTCTTTTTGACATTCAGCGGGGCGCAACGTTTGGAGCCGTCGCGGTAGATGGCGATGGCCTTAAGTCCCAGTTTCCAACCTTCGACATAGGTGTTGACGATGTCTTCGACGGTGGCCTGCTCGGGCAGGTTGACGGTCTTGGAGATGGCTCCACTGAGGAAGGGCTGGCAGGCGGCCATCATGCGGATGTGGCCGCGGAAGTGGAGCGAGCGGGTACCACGGTGGGCTTTGAAGGCGCAGTCGAAGACGGTCAGATGCTCGGGCTTGAGGCCGCTGGAGATGGTGGTGCCGTCGTCCTCGGTGACGTCTTCGATGGTGTCGAACTTATCAACGTGGGCGATGACTTTTTCGATCTCGGAGAAGCTGTAACCCAAGTTGATAAGGGCGGGCTTGACCGTCTGGTTGACGATTTTCAACATGCCGCCGCCGGCGAGCAGCTTGTATTTCACGAGCGCGATGTCGGGCTCAATGCCGGTGGTGTCGCAGTCCATGAGGAAGCCGATGGTGCCTGTGGGTGCGAGGACGGTGACCTGGGCGTTGCGGTAGCCGTGCTTCTTGCCAGCCGTGAGCGCGCCGTCCCAGCATTTCTGGGCCTCTTCCTTGAGGAAGCCAAAGCGTTCGCTGTCCTGGATTTTGGAGACGTGGGAACGGTGGAGTTTGATGACTTCGAGCATGTAAGGCTCGTTGGTCTTATCCACGGTTTTCGTTACACCGCTGCAACGGGTGTCCTTGTAGCCGGGGAAGGCACCCATGCCTTTCGCCATCTTCGCGGACTGCTCATAGGCATGGCCGGTCATAATGCTGGTGATGGCTCCGGCGAGGGCGCGGCCTTCATCGGTGTCATAACCGAGGCCATAGCTCATGATGAGTGCGCCGAGGTTGGCAAAGCCCAGCCCGAGGGTGCGGAAGATGTGGGAGTTCTCGGCGATGGACTTGATCGGGTAGCTGGCGTTATCGACGATGATTTCCTGCGCGGTGATGAAGATACGGACGGCCGCCTTGAAACGCTCAATGTCGAATTCCCCATCCACCTTCTTGAACTTGAGCAGGTTGAGCGAGGCGAGGTTGCAGGCGGTGTTATCGAGGAAGAGATACTCGGAACACGGGTTGGTGCTGTTCTGCCGGGCGGTGCCTTTGCAGGTGTGCCATTGGTCGATGGTGGTGTCGAACTGGATGCCGGGATCGCCGCAGAGATGGGTGCCTTCGGCGATTTTGCGGAGCAGGGTGGCGGCGTCCTTTTTCTCGCAGGGCTGGCCGTCGGTCACGCGCTTGGTCCACCATTCCTTGCCTTCCACGGCAGCGTTCATGAACTCATCGCTGACGCGGACGGAAAGGTTCTCGTTCTGATACATGATCGAGCCATAAGCCTCGCCATTGAACGAGGGGTCGTAACCCTGCTCGATAAGCGCCCACGCTTTCTTCTCCTCCTTGGTCTTGGCCTCGATGAACTCCTCGATGTCGGGGTGCCAGTCCTTGAGCGTGTTCATTTTCGCCGCACGGCGGGTCTTGCCGCCGGACTTAACGACATTTGCCACCTGGTCATAGACCTTGAGGAAGCTGAGCGGGCCGCTGGGTTTGCCACCGCCGCTGAGTTTCTCGCGCGTCGAACGGAGAGTGGAAAGGTCGCTGCCGGTGCCGGAGCCATACTTAAAGAGCATGGCTTCACTGAGGGCGAGGCGCATGATGTCTTCCATGGTGTCCTCGACGGACTGGATGAAGCACGCGCTGCCCTGCGGGTATTCGTACTGGGTCTTGGCGCGCTCGGCCTGGCCGGTCTTGTGGTTGTAGTAGTAGTTGCCCTCGCCGCGGCCGGTGCCGACTTTGTATTGGTGCCAGAGGCCGACGTTGAACCAGACCGGAGAGTTAAACGCGCCGTATTGGTTCACGCAGAGCCAGGTGAGTTCGTTGTAGAAAGTCTCGGCGCTTTCCTTATCAGCAAAGTAACCGTCCTTGATGCCGCAGTCGGTGATCGTGCGGGTGACGCGATGGACGAGCTGTTTCACGCTGCGCTCGCGGCCACCCTTGTAGGGATCATTGCCGCGCGAAATGTCGCCGTAAAAGTATTTCGAGACGGCGATTTTCGTGGCGAGCGCGCTCCACGACTTCGGCACCTCGATGTTCTCCTGTTTGAAGATCGCCTTGCCCGAGTCGTCGGTGATCTCGGCGGTGCGCTGCTCCCACTCGATCTCGTCGAAGGGCGCGATGGCTTTCTGGCTGAAGACGCGGGCGAACTTCAGCCCCTCATGGGCGGGGCGACGGGTGTCGGTCATAGGGATGCGGCCGTTGGTGCGGCGGGTGGTTTTCAATTTGAGCATGGCGAGTGGCGGTGATGGTGAATGGCTGGTGAATAACTCCTCGGGGAACCCCGAAATCCTGTGAATTAACGGCGAATTCATGGTGAATACCCACCGACAAGTAACCACAGGATGTTGGGCTAGGGTTGAAAGGAAACCACAATCCGTTGTGGGTGGGAAGAAAATTCTGTCAAGTCGGAGAAGATTTTTTGACAGAAAATCCTTGCCCTTTTGACGGTGGGCAAAAGGAGCTCAAATGGCCTTGATCGGCGCTGCCTACAGGCCGCAAAACGAGCGCCCACCGACGTTCCGCAGGTGCGGAAGTTCGCGGTGCTGGATTTTCCAGCATTGGCGGGTTTGCGGGAAATGTTCCGCCGAATGGCGGGCGACTGATTTTCCCATTTCGCAGGAGCCGACGGGGGAAGCTGGCAGCTTCCCCTACAGGTCGGAGCGCTCCCGGTAGGCGCGCGCGAGGGCCACGTACTTTTCCGCCCAAACCCTGATGCCTGCTTGTTCTTCGGGCGAGAGCGTGCGGACGACTTTCGCCGGGGAACCGAGGACGAGCGAGCCGGGCGGAATCTTTTTCCCGCCGGTGACGAGCGCGCCAGCACCGATGATCGAGCGCGCGCCGATTTCCGCGCCGTCGAGGATGATCGCGCCCATGCCGACGAGCACTTCGTCGGCGATGGTGCAGGCGTGGAGGATGGCCTTGTGCCCGACGGTCACGAGTTCGCCGACGAAAGTGCCGAGGTCGTCCGCGAGATGCACGACCGCACCGTCCTGCACGTTCGACCGGGGGCCGATGACGATGCGGTTGATGTCGCCGCGGAGCACGGCCTGGAACCACACGCTCGACTCCTCGGCGAGCGTGACATGGCCGATGACGGACGCGCCGGGGGCGACGAAAGCGGTCGGGTGAATGGCCGGCGGGGTGTCAAGAAAGCGCGCGAGGCGGGCGGAAAAATCCATGGCGGAGAGTGCTTTTGAAAACGGGCCGGATCAACCGCGAAGGCTGATATTTACAGGGTTTGAGCGGTTTTGAAAAATATTGGAACAATTTATTGACTTCGATTTCACGCACTGGCAACACTCCGCACCACACCCCCCCAGCCACAACCATCCAACTAGGAACACCCACCATCCCATGAACAAGGCAGAACTCGTCGAATCCGTCCAGAAATCGCTCGGCAAGACCACCAGCAAAGCAGAGGCCGAACGCGCCGTGGCCGCCGTCATCGACGGCATCAAGGGCGGCTTGAAAAAGGGCAAGCCCGTGCAGCTCGTCGGCTTCGGCACTTTCAAAATCGCGAACCGCAAGGCGCGTCTCGGCATCAATCCGAAGACGGGCGAGAAGATCAAAATCAAGGCGTCCAAGAGCGTGAAGTTCGCCGCGGGCAAAGACCTGAAGTCGAAGCTCGGAAAATAATTTCCCCCTCGTCCACCCGAGAAACCCCGTTTTGCCCCGTGCAAAACGGGGTTTTTCATGTCCGGGCGCGGCTCCCGGTGCGGCATCTGCTTGGTAGAAATGTCTCAAATCTGCCCTGGATGAAATCCTCCATCGAAAGAAGAACATTCGCCGCGTTAGCCTTGGCGCTCACAGTTTTCGCTGCGATCGGCACGGCCACATACCTCAATGCCCGGCGGCTGATCGCCGGTCGCCAGCGCATCGTGGGCATCACCCAGGCGGTGCGCGATGTGCAGCAAGTCCTCGCCACGATGACGGACGCGGAGACGGGCGGGCGCGGTTTCGTAATCACGGGTGATGAAGCTTTTCTCGAACCCTACAACGCGGCAAAGGCGCGGCTGGAAAAAGACCTCGGGGCGATCCGCGACTATGCGGCCGCGCATGCGCCGGAGAGCGGGCGGGTGGCGAAACTCGAAACTTTGATCCAGGCAAAAATCGCGAATCTGCAGACGATGATCGCACTCAAGCGCGGCGCCGACCCGGCCAAGGCCGGCGAATTCGTGGCGACGAAGGTGGGCAAAAACACGATGGATGAAATCCGGCATCTCCTCGCCGAAATGCTGCGCGATCAGGAGCTCCTGCGGAGAAGCGAGGACGATGCCGCCCGGCAAACGGCGACCGTCACGCAGACCATGCTGCTCGCCGGGAGTGCGGTCACGCTTGGCGTGCTCGCAGTGCTCTGCTGGCTGACGGTGCGCGACATGCGCGTACGGCAGCGCGTGGAGGCGGAGCTGCGGGCGACGGAGGTTTTCAAAGCGCGCGTTTTTACCGACAGCGCGGACGGCATGCTGGTGCTGACGCCGGAGGGCACGGTGCTCTCGATGAACAGCCGGGTGGCGGAGCGTTTTCAGCATTTCACGACTGAGCAGATGGAGCGGCTGCGCTGGCCGGAAATCTGGCAGACCTCGCATCGCGCAGAGGCCGCGCAGGCGCTCGCCGGAGCGCGGGCGGGACGCAGCGAAAATTTCCGCGCGGAGTGCTGCAATGTGGAGGGCGATCCCCGCTGGTGGGATGTGCTCATCTCACCGCTGCCGGATGCCGACGGGCGACCGGACCGGCTGCTCGCGGTGCTGCGCGACGTGACGGAAAGCCGCGCGGCCGATGAAAAATTCCGCACGCTTTTCGAGCAGTCCTCGAAGACCGAGATGGCCCTGCGGGAAAGCGAGGAGCGTTTCCAGGTCTTCATGAACAACAGCCCGCTGGTCGCCTTCATCAAGGACGACGAAGGGCGGCTCGTGTACGTGAACCAGATTCTCGAGCAGAAATTCCAGTTCCGGCACGGGGAGATGATCGGCAAGACGGATTTCGACTGGCTGCCACTGGACGTGGCGCGGAAAATTTCCGAGGTCGATCGCGAGGTGCTCGCTTCCGGTGCGGCGCGCGAGCTGGTCGAGATCGTCCCGACTTCCGATGGAAAATCCAACGAGTGGCTGACCATGAAATTCTGCATGACTGGCTCCGACGGGCGCAAGCTGCTCGGTGGCATGTCGCTGGACGTGACCGAGCAGAAGCGGGCCGAGCGCGCCCTGCAGGAGAGCGAGCAGAAATTCCGCGATCTTTTCGACGAAGCTCCGGTCGCCTACCACGAGCTCGATCTCGACAGCCGCATCACCCGCGTGAACGCCACGGAGCTGGCGATGCTCGGCTACAAGGCGGGGGAAATGACCGGGCGCTCGGTCTGGGATTTTATCATCGAGGAAAAGCCGGAGGAAATCATGCCGCGCGAGCTCTCGGCCAAGGCGCGGGTCGAATACCAATGCACTTTCCGGCGCAAAGACGGGCGCAAAGTCTCCGTGCTGATGCGCCAGAAATTCATCACCGATGCCGGCGGCGCGATCTGCGGACGCCGCGCCACGCTCCAGGACATCACCGCGCTGAAGCGCACCGAACAGGAGCTGCGCGAGGCCGAGGAGAAGTACCGCGGCATCTTTGAAAACGCCAACGAAGGCATCTTCCAATCCACCGCCGAGGGCAGCTACCTGAGCGTGAATCCCGCGCTCGCGCGGATGATCGGCTACGACTCGCCGGACGAGCTGATGAGCAGCGTCACTCACATCGGTCGGCAGCTCTACGTGCTGCCGGGACGGCGCGTGGAATTTGCCGCGCTCATCCAGGAAAAAAACGCGGTCATCGATTTCGAGTCGGAGATTTATCGCAAGGACGGCAGCACCATCTGGATCTCCGAGCGCTGCCACGGCGTGCGCGACGGCGACGGCAAGCTGCTCTACTACGAGGGCACCTCCGAGGACATCACCGCGCGGCGCGAGGCCGAGCTGGCGATCAAGCGCGCGCGCGACGCGGCGCTCGAATCCACGCGGCTGAAGAGCGAATTCCTGGCCAACATGAGCCACGAAATCCGCACGCCCATGAACGGCATCATCGGCATGACCGACCTGCTGCTCGACTCGGATCTCACGCCGAAGCAGCGCGACTTCACGCAGACGATTTCCGGCAGCGCGGACTCCCTGCTCACGATCATCAACGACATCCTCGACTTCTCGAAAATCGAGGCCGGGATGCTCAGCTTTGAGGAGATTGACTTTCACCTGCCGTCGGTCGTGGAAAGCTCCGTCGAGCTGCTCACCGCGCGGGCCGCGGCGAAAAAAATCGAGATCGCCTCGCTCGTGTACAATGGCGTGCCCGCGGGCCTGCGCGGCGATCCGGGTCGGCTGCGCCAGGTGCTCACGAATCTCATCGGAAACGCCGTGAAATTCACCGAGCGCGGCGAGGTCGTGGTGCGGGCGAACTGCCAGGAGGAGACGGCCACGCACGCGGTCATCCGCTTCACCGTCACGGACACCGGCATCGGCATCGAGCCCGAGGCGCTCTCACGGCTTTTCCAGGCCTTCGTGCAAGCCGACGGCTCGACCACGCGGCGCTTCGGCGGCACCGGCCTCGGCCTCGCCATCTGCCGGCAGCTCGTGGAACTGATGGGCGGCGAGGTCGGCGTGACCAGCCAGCCGGGCAAAGGCTCGACCTTCTGGTTCACCGCGCGCTTTGCCCGGCAGGCGGCGGGCTCCGCGGCGCTCGTGCCGCGCAAGGCGCCGCTCCAGGGCATGCGCGTGCTCATCGTGGATGACCACGAGACGAACCGCTCGATCCTGCACCACCTTTTCACCTCCTGGTCCATGCAGGTGCAGCAGGCCGTGAACGGGCCGGAGGCGCTCTCGCTGATGCGCTTCGCCGCTTCGCGCGGCAAACCCTTCAACCTCGCGATCCTCGACATGCACATGCCCGGCATGAACGGGCTGGAACTCACCCGCGCCATCAAGCACGAACCCGCGCTCGCCCCCACGCGCCTCGTCATGCTGACCTCCGTGGGCCACGGCGATGAGTCGGAGCAGCTCCGCGAAAGCGGTGTTGATGGCTACCTCGTCAAGCCGGTCAAGCAGGCACCGCTTTTCGACTGCCTGAGCACGGTGCTCTCGGACGATCTCGAAACGGGCGAGATTCGGGCCGACCTCGTGGCGATCGAGAAAACGACCGCGGCCCCGCCGGTGCTCGACGGGCTGGAGCTGGAGATTCTCGTGGCGGAGGACAATGCGGTGAACCAAAAGGTGGCCCTCGCCCAATTGCAAAACCTCGGCTTTCAGCCCGACGTGGTGGCCACCGGGCGGGCCGCGCTCGAGGCGCTCGCGCGGAAAAAATACGACGTGGTTTTCATGGACTGCCAGATGCCCGAACTCGACGGCTACGCGGCCACGCGCGAGCTGCGGAAAACCGAGGGCACCGCGCAGCACACCTGGATCGTGGCTATGACCGCCAACTCGCTCGAAGGCGACCGCGAAAAATGCCTGGCCGCCGGCATGGACGACTACCTGAGCAAGCCGGTGAAACCGGCGGATTTGGTCGGCGCGCTCAGCCGCTTTGCCGGCACTGCGCCGCACGCGCCGCACGCGCCGCACGCCGAGCCCGCCGAGCCCGCGAGCGCAGCAGGCGTCATTGACGCAGCGGTGCTCACCGGATTCCGCGAGATGGCCGGCGACGACGGGGACAGTCTGCTCTCCAGCCTGGTCGTGACCTTTCTCGAAAACACCCCGCTCGTCCTCGCCGAAGCGCACGCCGCTCTCGACCGCGCGTCCGCCAGCGAACTGGGGCGCGCGGCGCACACTTTGAAAGGCAGTTGCAGCAATTTCGGCGCGGAGCGGATGCGCGCGGCCTGCCAGCGCCTGGAAGAGGCGACCCGCAAAAAATTGCCGTACGATGCCTCGAAAATGCTCGCCGCCATCGAACGCGAATTTGCGCTGGTCCGGCTCGCCCTCGAACGTGAACTCGCGCCCTGCACCGCATGAAAATCCTCATTGCCGAAGACGATCCCGTGTCCGTGAAGATTCTGAAATTCACGCTCGAGCACCACGGCCACGAAGTCGTGGTGGCCACGGACGGCACGGAGGCGTGGGAAAAGTTCGACGCCGAACCCGTGCGCGTCATCGTCAGCGACTGGATGATGCCCGGCCTCGACGGCCTGCAGCTCTGCGCGAAAGTGCGCGCGCGCGCGAAAACCGACTACACGTATTTCATCCTCCTCACCGCGATCAACACGGGCCGCGAGAATCTGCGCGAGGCGATGGGCGCGGGCATCGACGACTTTCTCACCAAGCCGCTCGACCGCGAAGCCATCCTCATGCGCCTGCGCGTGGCCGAGCGCATCCTCGAATTCACCACGCAAATCCGCGTGCTCAAGGAACTCATCCCCATCTGCATGTACTGCAAGCGCGTGCGCGACGACTCGAACTACTGGGACCAGGTCGAGAACTACATCCACGAGCACACCGGCAGCAATTTCAGCCACGGCATCTGCCCGCCCTGCTTCGACAAACAGATCGGCGCCCTCAACCGCGCCGGCCTCACTATCACCCCGACGGCGGAGTAGCCTGGAGGGGAGAAAAAAACGTGCTCGCCTGCATCGACCCGCAGGAGCACTTGGCTCCGAGAGCAGCCGATCTGAATTTTGGCAAGCGCTCTAGCCGCGGTATTTCGCGGGCGACCAGTTGGCGTAGTTCGGGTGGTCGCGGCCGATGGGCAAAGTGACGGGCTCGCCGCTTTCCGCGGAGTAATAAATGGCGGTGATGAGTTCCAGCGCCTGGCGCGCGTCGGCGAGGGCGGCGGGGATTTCGGTGCCGTCCTGGAGCGCCTGATGAAAGCGGGCGAACTGCCCCTGGTAGTGCTCGGGCTCGGGCGTGAACTCCGTCAGCGCCGCGTCGATTTCCGCCTGGAGCGCAGGCGTGTCGCCTTTGAAAACCCACGGATCACCACTGCTGTCGTAGGGCCGCAGATTGCTGTCGGCGCTCAGTTTTTCAAAGACGAAGCTGTGCCGCGAAATCTCATCCGCGCGCCCGAGCGTGACCGTGGAACCGGCGAGCGAACCGTCGGCCATTTCAAACGTGATCGCCGCGCAGTCCTCGACCTCGACGGGATTCACGCGTGTGGTGCAGCGCGCATAGACGCGGCGCACGGGGCCGTTGATGTAGGTCAGCATGTCGTGCGCGTGGATGGCGTGGGTGAGGCAGCAGCCGCCGAGTTCGGTCTGCCACTTGCCGCGCCAGGCGATGGCGTAGTAGTCATCGCGCCGCCGCCAGGAGGTCTCGATATTGACGGTGTGTGCTTGCCCCGTGAGGCCGCGATCCTGGAGAAATTTCAGTTTCTGAAACCCGTGCCCGTAGCGGTACTGAAAGATCGGCAGGATGCGTTTGCCGCTCCTTTTTTCCACGTCGATGAGGAAGTCCACATCGCGCAGCGAAGGCACCAGCGGCTTTTCGCAAATGACGTGCTTGCCCGCCGCGAGCACCTGCTGGATCTGCGCGAGGTGCAGGTGCGGCGGCGTAGCGAGGTCGATCACGTCAATCCCCGGATCGGCGCACAGCGCGTCGAGCGAGTTGTAGGTCTTCGGGACTTTCAGCTCGTCGGCGAGCGCCTGCGTTTTGACGACATCGAGATCGCAAATCGCGGCGAGGTGGAATTGGTCGGGGACTATCTGAAAGGCGAGCATGTGGCTTTTGCCAATGCCACAGCCGACGACGGCAGCGTTGAGTTTGGAGTGCATGGGAGTTTGTTTGCGGACGGGAATTCTGACAGCCCGGCGCGCTTGGGAAAGGGCGGCGTTGCTTGCGCCGTCAACCGGCGGCTGATTCGGCGGGCAGGGATGCCCGCCGGACTACCACAGGCTGGAAGCCTGCGCCACGCGCTACGCGCCCGTCTTCCGCCGCCGCACGGCTTTCTGCACTTTGCTGCGCACTTTATCCGTGCGCTTGGTCTTCCGCTTGCGGAGCTGGCGGGCGAGTTTATCCACCACCACATCGAGCGCGGCGTAGAGTTCCGCGGCGGATTCCTCGGCGTGAATGTCGGGGCCGGGAATGGCGAGGTGAACCTTCACGGTAAAGGCGTCGGCGGGCTTCGCCGTGGCGTCGTGAATGAGCACGACGTGCGCAGCGACGATCTCATTCGTGTGCTCCTCAAGGTGCTCGATTTTGGCGGCGACGTGGCGGTGGATTGCGGCAGTGAGCCGCACATGGCGTGGACTGAGGTGGAGTTGCATAAACCTATCGGCACCTTCCGCCGCGTCTGCCGCGCTGGCAACCACGCCGTGCGGCCTGCTCCGGCCTCTCCAGCTTGCATCGCCGCGCGGTTTCCGCCTTCATCCGCAGCGTGGCTGCCGCAAAACCTTCCTCCCTCGTGGATACCCGCGTCATCTACTGCGGCGACAATCTCGACCAGCTCGCGCAGCTCCCCTCCGCTTGCGTCGATCTCATCTACATCGACCCGCCCTTCGAGAACTGGGCCATTGTCGCGCTCGGCGGAATCAAAAACAAAACGCAGGTCGGCGACAAAGGAATCGACGGGCGCATCTTCCCCGTCTCGGCGCTCGACAATCTGCGCAAGGCCGGCACTGACGAACTCGCACTCGAAGAACGCTTTTACGCCATGCAGGTGAAGCAGAAGAACAAGGCCGGCCGCCCCGAGATCGACGCTTTTGAAACCGCCATGCGCCGCGCGAAATGCGAGAAGGGCTTCTTCGTCAGCTTCGACTTCTCCGGCGACGCCCTGCGCGAGATTCAGCGTTTTTTCGTCGAGGAGCACCGCACCATCGTCCCCCTCACCGTGCGCGAAATCCTCGACGAGCAAATCGCACACAAGCTGCTGTGACGCCTGGGGGTTTTCCATCGCTCCCGACCCTTGCGCCAGCATGCGGCGACTTGCCAAATTTCCGGTCTGCGGCAACTTCGGACTCGCCGTGAAAGCCATCCGTTTCATCCTGCTGCTTTTCCTCCTCACCCCTGCTGTGCCGCGCGGAGAGGCGGCGGCGGATTTCAATGCGGAGGTGAAGCCGCTGCTCGAAACCTACTGCTACAAATGCCACGGCAACGGGAAGGCGAAGGGCAAGCTCTCACTCGATACTTTCAAGACGCCGGCGGCGTTGCTGAACGATCAGAAAACGTGGGGCATGGTGCTGGAAAATCTGCGCACGGGCGACATGCCGCCGGATGACGAAAAGCAGCCGGCGCTGGCCGAGCGGGAGAAGATCATGAAGTGGATTGATACGGC
>JAYVNN010000259.1:0-4422 GCA_043758435.1 Chthoniobacter sp. | reverse complement strand
CCGTAGCTGACGCTGGCAGTTTTCCGAAACCCGCCGACCGTACGCCGTCAGCGCTTGTTTCCTGCCGCGTCCGCAGCCGCAGCTTCTCTTGCGAGGGGCCCGCTCCACGGCCCGGCGAGATCCGTGAACCAGTGCTTCTTCGACGCCGCCTGGCCAATCTTCGTCTTCGGGCAGCGCCGCTCGATGGACTGGATGAATTTGCCCGCGCCCTTTTCATCGCGGTCCTTGATCCACGAGCCCCCGACGTTGAGCACATCGGCAAGTTCCTCCGTGCCGTCCGGCATGAGACCCGCGGCCTTCCACGCGAGCGAAGATGCGACCCAGCGGTAGTGGAAACGGTTGTCCGGGTGCGGCCTGTTTTGCCCGATCCGCTGCTTTTCCTCCGCGGTCACGGGGATGAAAATTTTGATCGGCTTCCGCTTCACGACCTCCTTCTTTTTTGCGTCGTCATATTCCGTGGACACCGTGACGCCCTCCGCCCGCTCCGTGTCCACGGTGCCGGGCGCGAAGTCGCCGCCGCTCACGAAGCCGTCTGGCTCGACCTCGGTGCCCATGATTTCCATGCCGTCGTGCCGCGCGCTCCATGCCGCGGTGAAAAGCGCGCGCGCACGCTGCGGCTTCGGGAGCTGCGTGTTGGCGGCGTCCTCCAGCGCGGCGACGTAGCGGGCGAGCACCATTCGCTGCTCCGTTGGAAAATAGGCGCGCGCGTCGGCGTAGCGATCCTCGCGGACGAGGCGGCGCGCGAGCATCCAGCGCATGCGCTTGCTGTTGTCCTCCGGCCCGAAGTCGTCGGTCTTCGCCTTCGCAGCGGGCTCGGGGCAATGTTCGTCCACATACTTTTTCAGCTCATCCGCAGTCAGCACACGGTCGCCGACGAATGCGGCGTCATCCCAAAGTTCGCCCGCGAGGAAGGCATCCATGGCATCCGTAAATTTTCCGCGCGAGAGGTGCAGGCCCGCGAGATCGCCGGCGGCGGATTGATCTGTCCGGTATCTGCGCGCGCCGTATGCGAAGAGGGAATCGCTGTCGTCCTGAGGAGTTTTCTCGGCGGCGATGAGCTTGAACGCGTCGGCCATCGTCGCGGTGGCCTCGGCGAGTTTTCCATCGCGCCGCAGCAGCTTCGCCTTCAGCCACAGCGCGGTGGCGGAATCCTGTTTCGCGACCGCCAGCCAGCCGGCCGCAGCTTTGTAACGTCCCGTGGTGTACGCGACCCAGCCGAGACGATCGGCATCGTCGAGCTGCCGGACTCCGGCCTTTTCCAAAGTCGCAAGCCAGCGGCGGCAGCGCTCGCCCGGCTTGTCGCCGTCGGGAGTCGAGTCCGCGCCGTAGCTCCAGATTTGCTCCTGCGTCTCGGTGGCGAGCACATGCACCGTCACGAGCCGGCGGAGCAGCGGACTGCGTGCGGCTTCGTCGAGGCGTGCCTGCGTTTTCGGCGCCTGTGCCTGCACCCACTTCTTCACATCCTCCGGTGTCGCATTTTCCGGCGGCTCTTCGCCGTAATTTTTCATGCCATCAACGTGCGGGCGATCGGGGATCACGGCCTTCAACGACACGATCGCGCTCTCGTCGCCCAGCGCGAGCTGCGTGAGGTAAAGCTTCCCCGCCGCTTCCCCGTGCCCCTGCTTCAGTTCGCTTCTCGCCTCCCATCCGTAGCTGTCCGCGGCGAGCCCGAGCGAATCCGCGAAGCCATCCTCCGCCAGCGCGCGCGTCTGCCGGAACCGCTTCACGGCCTCCGGATCCTTCGCCGCGAGCGCGAGTTTTCCGAGCATGAAGGCGGCCCACACAGAGCGGTAATGACGCTCATCCTTCGGGCGTTTCAGCAGTCCCTCCCATGCTTCGCGGGCCTCCGCGAAATGCGCCGCGCCCTTCCGAAATGCGAACGCGCCGCGGTGGTAGTCCGCAAATTCCGACGCGAATTCCTCGGGCAGCGGATCGGCCGTGGTTTCCTTCGCGGTGCTCACGATCTGGCGCGCGGCCTCGTGCGCAGCCTTCGCCTTTGCGGGCTCGGGCGGTTTGATTTTTCCGCTCTTGATCGCGTCGTCGAAGTCCGTCGTGTCGGCCTGCACTGTCAGCTTTGTCCTCGGCGACACCGCGTTTGCATCGTCTTGTGCGGCTTCAGGCTTGCCCGCGTCCGGCACCACGCGTTTTTCCGGCGGGTGAAATTCCTTTGCCATGCGCTTCACCTCGAGATCCCAGTAAAACTCGGGCGACATGTCGGAGGCGACGCCGCCATTTTCCAGCCAGCGCAGCGGCATGAAGTCTCCAGTCGCGCGTGCATTTTCCAAAACCGACACCGAAAAAGCGGCGCAGCAAATCAGGCGGGTGAGTGATTTTCGCATCCGCGCAGCGTGCCGATGCAATCGCGGGCTAGCGAATAATTTCCGTCCGCAGCCGAGACGGCGCATCGAAGCGAAGCCAGCCGATTTCACGGCGGCCGCCGGGCAGCAGCCGCGGCATCGCCGCGTCGGTGCGCGTGAAGCGCGCCTCGTACTCCGTCTGCGAAATGCTCCATCCGTGCAGCGCCTCCGCGGCGACGGGCGAGGGGCCATCCCATCGAACGACCGCGCTCACATCGAGCCGTTCCTCCGCCTCGCCGCGGTTCGCGAGACTCACATCCACCGGGCTGCCGTCGCTCGTGAAAATTTCCAGTTGGCGTGTCGGCGCGCGGCCTTCGATCACCGCGGCGAATGTCGGCCAGCGCCAGTTGCGTTTCCCTTCCACCGGCAGGCGATACCACGCGATGCGCTCCATCGCCGCCGGATGCCCGCTGCGCCAGCCTGCGACGAAGCGCGCCTCGCTTTCCGCATCGGAATCAAACTCCACCACGCGCGTCCCCGGCGGCCACGCGGGCTGCACGCCGTCCGTCGCCATGCCGAGCGAATGCCCTTCCGCATCGTAGCCGACGAGCGCGGAGTAAGTCGGCAGCGCGACGGAAAATGGCCGCCCAAATTTCCCCGCCTGCGACACCCATCTCCGCGCCCGCTCAGGATCGCACAGTGCCACGCGCTCGCCCTCGTTTCGCGTCGGCACCGAGTGGACCTGCAGCACGAAGGCATCGGCGGCCCCGAGCAGCCTGCGCATTTCGGATTCATCGAGCCACGAGGGCAGCGTCGTGATCACGAGCCGCACCGGCTTCACCGCATCGCGCAGCGGCGCGAGCCACGCCCGGTATTCCGCGAGCCGTTTTTTCGGGCAATCGTAGTCCACTTGGAATTCCGCGCACGTCACACCGTGCTGCCGCGCATCCTCGATGAGAGACTTCGCCGTTTCGGAAAAAAGCCGCATCCGCTCTTCGCTCACAGCCGCGGATTCTGTGAAAGGATCGATCCGCATCGCGATGCCGATCGGCTTGCCAGTTTCGCGCAACACCGCCCAGTCCAGCGGCGGACGCAGCACGTGCGGCTTCCCGTCCTTCCACGCGATCTCCGCGCCGAGCACCACAAATCCATCGAGCTTGGGCGCTGCCTGCCGGATCGCCGCGCTGACTGCGGGCGTCCACGCGCGCTGCCACACGTAGGCCCATTGGCGGAGCGGTTCGGCACTCTGCTCGCGCTCGCTGCACGAGGCCAGCAGCGACAGCAGCGCGAGCCATGCGGGGAGGATTCGTGGCGTGCTTATCATTCAAAGCCAGCGAGCGTCGCAGCCATGTCCGAGGTCTTCAAGCTCACCCGCGTTCCGGATGCTCGCCGATGCGAAGGCCGCGGAGTTTGCCGAGCTGCTGCACCACGCGGCGAACGGAGACCTGCAGGACTTCCGCATCGGCGAGCGCGCGATTTTCCGCATGCACGAAAACGACAAGGGCGAGTGGGTATGGCTCACTTAGATCCAGGATCAGATGGACATGATGAACGGCCACAGGGAGTATTTTTACGTGGACGGCATTGATGCGGCGAAGGGCGTGCTCGCCGTCAGGCAGGCGAATGGCGACAAGAGCTACGTGCGCGAAAAGGGGATCCTCATCGAGACGGACAAGGACACGCGCTACTGGCTGAAAGGCGAGCCGGTGAAATTTTCCGACATCAAGGTCGGCGAAAAGCTGCGCACGAAGACGCACGGGATCGGCAAGGGCAAGACGCAGATGTGCTGGGAGGCATTCCTCGACGACGAAAGCCTCGCGAAGGTCCAGACCGAGCAGAAGGCCGTCCACGCCAAACGCATGGCCGACGAGGGCCTGCCGGGCTACGTGGACGCGAGCGCTGGCGGCGAATTGCAGCTCACGCTATTTCGCGAAGGCGGTGATTTTTTCGCAAAGCTGAAGGCCGGCTCCGCAGACCGCGTCGCACCCGCGGGCGTGGATCGCGAGCCGTCGCCTCCGGCCTCCGCTCCGCCAGCCGCGTGCGGACCTCACTTGTGGGGTTCCTCAGGTAGTCAATCCACGCATTCGTATCCAGCAGCCAAGCCATCACCACACCTCGCGCACGG
>JAYVNN010000258.1:0-4426 GCA_043758435.1 Chthoniobacter sp. | reverse complement strand
CCGGACGCGAGGCGGTTGGCGTTTGGCGTAAAGTCGCGCACCCCGCTGACCGTGAGCGTGAGCGCCGGGCCTGCGGGCTGCGTGGTCGTGAGCAGTTGGACATCGGTTTGATTCGCCGCCAGCGTGGCCCCCAAAACAACCACGCCGCCATCGAGCGCGAAATTTTGCGGCAGCACCGAAGCCGCCAGGAGCGGCTCCGAAAAGCGGACGATGACCTGCGTGCGCCCAAAGCTCGCCGCCGCGGAAACGAGCGTCGGCGGGGTGGTGTCTCCCGGCGACTGGGCGCGTGTCGTCCGTGCAAAAAGCACCGTCCCTGGCAGGGCAAACAGCAGAAGAAAACGACGGAATGACAGGGGCATGCGCGCCCGGATGCTGCAAGAACCTTGCTAGACGCACGGCCAAAGTTATTTCCGCCGTGGCGCGCGCCCGGCGGACGGCACGGAGTGCCGTCCCTACCATGCTGCTACGGCTTCGCGGGCACCTTCACCGGCGCGGGGCCGGCGGGCCAGTCGTCGGTGCGGAAGGGGGAGGCGGGGAGGCCGGCGGCGTTGATGAGAGTGCACTCGGGATTGTCGGCCCACGCGTAGCGCACGGACGCGGGCGCTTTCACCTCGGGGCTGGAGATGATGACGTGATCGCCCGCGATTTCCGCGTCGGCCCAGACGAATTTCCGATCCTCGCCCGCGATGGCGAAGCCTTTCAGTTTCGCGCCTTCGGACGGCTTCATGCCCTCGCCGTTGCGGAAGGTCAGCCGCACCTTTTCGCCCTCCATCTGCGCGCCGCCAAACATCGGGCCGGAGTACTCCACATCGCGGTAATAGACCGTGGCCTCGGCGGCGAGCGCGAGGCGTTTGCCCACGGTCTGCTTGTCCTTCGGGTGGATGTCCGCCGCATCGCCCACGTCGATGGCGAGCGCCATGCCGGTGTGCGGGAGCTGGAGCGCCATGGTCTGCGCCTCGCGGAGTCGCGCCCAGTTCGTGTCGGTCGGCTCGTCGTGGCGCTGCATGTAGTTGGCGAGCTGGACGAAAAGGAACGCGGAATCCGGCTCGCGCCACGCCGTGCGCCAGCTCTCGATCATCGTGGGGAAAAGCTTGCGGTAGAGCGTGGCGTTGCCGGCATTCGACTCGCCTTGGTACCACGTCACGCCGCGGATGGTGTAGGGCAGCAGCGGCGCGATCATGCCGTTGTAGAGCGACGACGGGCTGCCGACGATGTCGCCCCCGCGCGGCGCGCGGGGCTGGGCGGGCGCGGGCTCGCCGGCGTCCTTGGCCTTCTTTTCAGCCTCGCGCCACGCCTCCATGTCGGCGTCGTATTTCGCTTTCGCCGCCGGATATTCGTCCACGGTTTTCTGCCACCCGGCGGTGATGGTTTTGAAATCGGGATCGCCGCTCAGCACCGGCCACGGCGTCCACAATTCCGCCGCCGTGCCGCCCCACGAGCTATGGATCAGTCCGACCGGCACTTTGAGATTTTGATGAAGCTGACGCCCGAAAAAATATCCGACCGCGGTGAAGCCCGCGACGGTCTGCGGCGAGCACACTTCCCATTTTCCCGTGCAGTCCTCCTGCGGCTCGCCCTTCGCCACGCGGGTGACGGTGAAGTGCCGGAGCAGCGGAAAATCCGCGCCAGAAATTTCCTCCGTCGCATTCATCGCGCCGCGCACCGTGAACTCCATGTTCGACTGCCCCGAGCAGACCCACACCTCGCCCACGGCCACGTTTTTAATGGTCAGCGTATTCGTCCCCGCGACGGTCATTTCGCCCGTCGCGCCGGACGGCAGCTCGGCGAGCTTCACGGCCCACCTGCCCTTCGCGTCGGCGGTCGCCTCGGCGGATTTTTCGCCGAATTTCACGCTCACCTTTTCGCCCGCCTCGGCCCAGCCCCACACGTTCGCGGGGAGGTCTTGCTGGAGCACCATGTTGTCGGAGATGAGCGCGGGGAGCCGGACTTCCGCGTGCGCTGCGGCGGCGATGAGGAGGAGGAAAAGGGCGGGAGTTTTCATGGGAAAGAAGGGCGGGAGAGTGACCCGCGTCGTCGAGTGGTGCGAGACGAAATTTTCTCGAAGCTCGCCCCCCGCCGCCGCCGCGCGGTAGGCTCGTGCGCTTGTCCTCCGACGCTCCCGATCATTACGCCACGCTCGGCCTCGACCGCCGCTGCACGACCGCGCAGATTCGCACCGCCTACCGGCTGCTGGCGAAGCGGCATCATCCCGATCTCAATCCCGATGCGGGCGAGGCGGTCGCGCGCTCGCAGGAACTGAACGCCGCGCACGAGACGCTGAGCGATCCCGCGCGCCGCCGCGCCTACGACCGCGAACTCGACGCGAGCGCGCCGCCCGCTCCGCCGCGCGCGGCGAAAATCGAGCGCAGCATTTCGCAGGACGCGTATCTGCGGATCGAGGATTTCATCCGCGGCGCGACGCTCGACGTGCGCGTGAAAGACCCGGCGAATCCGCACGGGACGGAGACCTACGAACTCACAGTGCCGCCGGGCACCGCGCCGGGCGCGCGCTTTCGCTTGCCGCGCGGCGAGCCGTTTGTCGGCGGCTTTGTGCAGGTGCGCGTGAAGGCGCTGCCCGGCTTCCGTTTCAAAGTGCGCGGGGCCGATTTGCGCTGCGATCTACGGATCAGCGCGCAGCGCGCGATGCAAGGCGGCTCCGAGATGTTCTCGGGAGCCACGGGTGCGCCGCTGCGTGTGCAAATCCCGGCAGGTATTTCGCGCGGCGAAATCCTGCGCGTGTCCGGCGAAGGCGTGCCGAAGCCGCGCGGCGGGCGAGGGGACTTGCTCGTGCGCGTGACCTACCGGCCCGAGGTGCGCATCACGCGCGCGTCAGGGCGCTGACCGTTTCCAAAATCCTCCATGCGCTTTCACATTTTCGTCATCGGCAAACCGAAGCTCGATTTTGCCCGGCTCGGCGTGGAGGAGTATGCGGCGCGGCTGCGGCCCTACGCGCCGGTCGAGCTGCACTATTTGAAAGCGACGACGCAGGCGGGCGAGAGCCTGGCGCTGCTGGAGCGGTCGAAGGGGATGTTCCGCATCGTGCTCGACGAACGCGGCGAGCAGGTCGCGTCGCGCGCTGTGGCGAAAAAGCTGGCCGATTGGGAAATGCACGGACCGCGCGATTTGGCGTTCCTCATCGGCGGCGCGGACGGGCACACCGACGACGTGCGGCAGGCCGCGGGCTGGCGCTGGGCGCTGAGCAAGCTGACTCTCCAGCACGAGCTGGCGCTGGTCGTCATGCTCGAACAGCTCTACCGCGCCTGCACCATCCGCGCGGGGCATCCATACCATCGGGATTGAGCGGCTTGCGCGGAAAAAGGCGGCGCGCTGAAAAATCGCTTGGCGGGGCGGGGCGCGCTGTGGCATACAGCGCGGCTCTTTTCCCCAAGACTGGCGACGGCGGCGCATGCTGCTCCCGCCGGTCATCCCTGCCCCAGCGCACGGGGCGGCGGAGATTTTTCCACAACGCAGATTTTTCAACCCCAAACCTAACCACTCATGGCTACCAAAACCAAACCCACCAAATCCACCAAAGCTCCGAAATACGTCTATACCTGGGGCAACAATAAAGCGGACGGCGACGGCTCGATGAAGCCGCTGCTCGGCGGCAAAGGCGCGAACCTCGCGGAGATGACGCGCATCGGCCTGCCAGTGCCTCCGGGCTTCACGATCACGACGGAAGTCTGCACCTATTTCTACGCGAACAAGCGCACGTATCCGGCGACCATGCAGGCGGAGATGGAGAAGGGCGTGGCCAACATGGAGAAGATCATGGGCTATAAATTCGGCGACGCGAAAGGCTTCCCGCTGCTCGTGGCGGTGCGCTCGGGGGCGCGCGATTCGATGCCGGGGATGATGGACACGATTCTCAATCTCGGGCTGAACGACGAGACGGTGGTGGCGCTGGTGAAGGCGACGAACAACGAGCGTTTCGCGTGGGATTGTTACCGCCGCTTTATCCAGATGTACGGCGACGTGGTCATGGGCGTGCAGAAGCGCGAGGGCGAGGATCACGATCCGTTCGAGGCGATCATCGAGCACTACAAGGACGAGAAATACGGCCAGCACGACATCGACGACGCGAAGCTCGTGGCGGGGGACTACCAGGCTCTCGTGGCGGCTTTCAAGAAGCTCGTGAAAGAGCGCACGGGCAAGGCGTTCCCGAACAATCCGTGGGACCAACTCCGCGGAGCCGCGGGTGCCGTGTTCGGCTCGTGGATGAATGACCGGGCGATCGTGTATCGCCGGAAATACAACATCCCGCAGGAGTGGGGCACCGCCGTCAATGTGCAGGCGATGGTGTATGGAAATACGGGCGAGACCTCGGGCAGCGGCGTCGCTTTCACCCGCAATCCGGCGAACGGCGCGAATGAATTCTACGGCGAGTTTTTGATCAACGCGCAGGGCGAAGATGTCGTCGCCGGCG
>JAYVNN010000257.1:0-4432 GCA_043758435.1 Chthoniobacter sp. | reverse complement strand
TGGTCGCGGGCTTTCAATTTCCGCTGCTCGTCTCGCTGCTCGGACGCGGCGTGGCCAGCCACACCGCGCGGGCCTACGCGCTGAACACGGCGGGCGCGATCACCGGTTCGCTCGCGGGCGGCTTCGGGCTCATGCAGCTCTGCACCGCGCCGGGTTTGTGGAAGGTGGTCATCGTCATTTTGTCGGCGCTTTCGCTCGTGGCGCTCGCGGTGCAGCAGCGGCGCAATGGCGCGCGCCTCGCATCCGCGCTCGGCGTCTGCGGGACGGTCGTCGCGGCGGCGGCGCTGCTTTTCACCCTCGGCCCGACCGCCGCGTGGCGGCACAGCGGCGTGGGCGTGGGCCGCTCCGGGCTCGACGCCAAGACGCGCAACGCGCTGCTCGAAAAGATCGCCGAATTCCGCCAGCAAACCGTTTGGGAAGGCGAGGGCGCGGAAAGCAGCGTGGGCATCTTCGCGCTGAACGGCGTGTCCTTCGTGGTCAACGGAAAATCCGACGGCAACATCCGCGCGGACGCGGGTACGCAGGTGCTCGGCGGGCTGATCGGCGCGGCGCTGAAACCGGATGTGAAAACGGCGTGCGTCATCGGTCTCGGCACGGGCTCGACCGCGGGCTGGCTGGCGATGGTGCCGGAGATCGAGCGCGTGGATGCGATGGAACTGGAGCCCGCGATCCTGCACATGGCGAAGGTCTGCGAGGTCGCGAACCAGCACGTCCTCAACAATCCGAAATGCCACATCCTCCTCGGCGATGCGCGCGAGATGCTGATTACGACGCGGCAGCGTTACGACCTGATTTTCAGCGAGCCGTCGAACCCGTACCGCGCCGGCATCGCGAGTCTTTTCACCACGGAATTTTACCAGACCGCGCGCGAGCGGCTGAATGCGGGCGGGCTTTTTCTGCAATGGGTGCAGGGCTACGAAGTCGAGGGCGACGCCATCCGCATGGTGCTCGCCACGCTCGGCGGCGTCTTCGCGCATGTGGAAGTGTGGACCACGCAGACCGGCGACCTGCTGCTCGTCGCAAGCGCCGAGCCGCGTGTGTGGGATGCGGCGAGTCTGCGCGCGCGGGTGCAAACCGAGCCGTTCAAAACAGCGATGCGCCGCATCTGGGGCACGGACAGCGCGGAGGGTTTTCTCGCGCATTTCACCGCCGGGCCGGCGGTCGCGCGGAGCATCGCGGCGCTGCCCAATATCGAGCGCAACACCGACGACAACACGCTCCTCGAATTCGCCTTCGCCCGCAGCGTGGGCCGCGCAGGCGGCTTCCGCACGCCGGAGCTGAGCCGCGTGGCGGAGACGCTCGGCGCGACGCGGCCGGAGATCACCGGCGAGGTGGACTGGGCGCGTGTCGAGGAGGAGCGGCTGGCGATGTTTTGCGCCGACGGCTACCCGCCGCCCGTGCCGCCCACGCTTTCGGACGAAGGCCAGGCGCGCTGCGAAATCCGCCGGCTCGTGCAGCTAGGCAACGCGCCCGCCGCAGGCCGGCTGTGGCTGGAAAAAAAGCCCGCGCCGCTCAATCCCGGCGACACCGTGATCTTCGCCCTCGCGCTCGCGGAGGCAGGCTCGGATGACGCGCTGCCTTTCATCGAAAAAATGCGCGCGACCAATGCCGGCGAGGCAGCGACGCTCGCCGCGCTGCTCCGCGTGCGGCAGGGCCGCTGCGCCGAGGCCGTGCCCGCGCTGCTCGCCGCCTACGCCGAGTTCCGCCGCGATCCGTGGCCGCTCCCCGCCATTCAATCGCGCGCGCTGGAAATGGCGTGGGAAATCACCGCGTCCGAGCTGTCCGCTGCGCCGCTCTTTTTCGCCGCGCTCCAGGCCGGCCCGCTGCCCGGCTACCTCATGGAATCCGCGCGCCGGCAGACGCTCGTGCGCCTGACTTTGCGCGCGTGGCAGAATCATCAGCCGGTGTCCGCCGCCGGTTTCGCGCTGCTCGAACCGTGGCCGAGCTGGAACCGCGAGTTCCTCAAAAACCGCCACGCCTTTTACCAGGCGACCGGCTTTGGCGACGCCGCGCAGGCGCGCGCCGATCTCGTGACGTTTCTCTCCGCCGAGGCCGCGCCTTTTGGTCGCGACCTCGCGCCGCCAAAACCCGTTACCGCGGGGCACTGAGCCGGGGAAAATCCTTGCGGATGAAGACCCCGCGGCTAGCATTCGCGCCGATGCGCCGGACGCTTTTCCATTTTCTCACAATTCTGATTTTTGCCGTGGTGGCGAGGGCGGGGGAGTGGACGCTTTACAAGGTTGGCGGACGCGATCACGTCTCGCTGGAAAATGTGGCCGAGTTTTACAGCCTCGGAAACGTGCGGCGCGCGAACAACGACTTCGCCATGTCCGTCGGGCAAAAAAGCCTGCGCGGCGCCGCGGGGAGCGTGGAGTTTTATATCAACGGTCTGAAATTCAACCTCAGCTACCCGATCGCCGAACAGGACGGGCGGCTGCTCATTTCGCGGATGGATTTGACGAAGGTCATCGAGCCCGTGATGCGCCCGAGCAAGATCAAGGGCGCGGAAAAAATCGACACCATCGTGCTCGACGCCGGGCACGGCGGGCACGACCGCGGGGCGCTGAGCCCGTTTG
Organism: Chthoniobacter sp.; assembly: GCA_043758435.1. Classification (GTDB taxonomy): domain Bacteria; phylum Verrucomicrobiota; class Verrucomicrobiia; order Chthoniobacterales; family Chthoniobacteraceae; genus Chthoniobacter. The sequence goes on along the minus strand of JAYVNN010000257.1, from coordinate 1,856 downwards.
GCTGCGAGGCGGACTACACGCTCGACACGGTTTTGCGCACGCGGCTGCTGCTCATGCAGGCGGGGTTCAAAGTGGTGCTCACGCGCTCGAACGACACTTTCATCCCGCTCGGCGAGCGCACGCGCATCGCCAACCAGAACGCGAACGCGCTTTTCATCGCCGTGCATTTCAACAGCGGCGGCGCGGGCACGGGACTGGAAACCTACACGCTCGCCCCGCGCGGCGTGCCCTCGATGATGGCCGACGGCCCGCGCGTCTCCGACAACGAGATGTGCGCGGGCAATGCGAACGACGCGCAAAACATGGCGCTCGCCACGGCCACCCACGCCTCGCTCGTGGTGCGCTCGCGGATGTTCGACCGCGGGATCAAGCGCGCGCGTTTCGTGGTCATCCGCGACATCCAGATTCCCGGCGTGCTGATCGAGGGCGGCTTTCTCAGCAATATCTACGACGCGAAACTCGTGGCCATGCCCGCCTACAGGCAGCAGATGGCGTCGTGCATTTTGCAGGCGGTGCAAAACTACCGCCGTGCCGTGGGCACGCAGCTCGCCGACGTGGCCGCGCACACGCCCGACGGGCCGCGCGTGGAAACGAACTCGCCGCGCCTGCGCCTGAACCCGAGCCAGAACGACAGCGAGCCCGTGGTCATCACGCCCACGGCCCCGGCGACGAATTAGGGAAGCGCTGATTAAATGCCGCCAGGCCCTTCGACGTTCAAAGTTCAGCGTTCGATGTTCGACGTTCCGCCCTGCGAGGCACCTTCCCTCGCAGGGGCGCAACGTCGAACGTCAAACGTCGAACGCTGAACTTCAAACGTGGAAAGCCGGAGAGCCTCCGGCATTTAATCAGCGCTTCATTAGCGGATGGGAAGCGGGGCATCAGGTGGCAGGTGACAAGCGGGAGTCCACCTGCCACATGTCACTTTTCCCATGTCCCATTCCACCACCCCCGTCGGCGTCTATGACAGCGGTTTCGGCGGCCTGACCGTGCTGCGGCAAATGCGCCGCGCGCTGCCCACGCTCGACTACGTCTATCTTGGCGACAGCGGGCGCGCGCCGTACGGCGGGCGCGACGTGGACACGGTTCTCGATTTTGCCGAGCAGTGCGTGGAGCGGCTTTTCGGCGAAGGCTGCCGCGTCGTCGTGGTGGCCTGCCACACCGTTTCGTGCGTCGCGCTGCGGCACCTTCAGCATCGCTACGGAAACGCCGAAAGGCGCGTGCTCGGCGTGACGATTCCCGCGGCGGAAGCTGCGGTCGCGATCACGCGCGGGCACATCGGTTTTCTGGGCACCGCGCGCACCGTGGCGTCGCACACTTTTCGCACGGAGGTGGGGAAGCTGAACGCCGCCGTGCAGGTCAGCGAAGTCGCCGCGCCGCTGCTCGCGCCGCTCGTGGAGGAGGCGTGGGAGGAGACGGAAATCGCGCGGCTCGCCGCGGCGCGCTACGTGGAGCAGTTCGCGGGCATCGACACGCTGGTGCTCGGCTGCACGCACTATCCGCTGCTCGAAAATGCCTTCCGCGCCGTCGCCCCCGCGGGCGTCGAGGTGCTCAATCCCGCGCCGCAGGTCGCCGAGCGTTTTGCCACGTGGCGGAAAAAATATCCCGCCCTCGCGCCGGAAGGCCGGGGGAATTTGCGCGTGCTTTCCAGCGGCGATGTCGCGCGCTTCGCCCGCCACGGCGCGCGCTTTCTCGGCGAGGAGCTGCCGACCGTCGAGCACGTCGGCGAGCGCCAGGGCCGCCTCGCCCTTTGCCCCGACGCCCCGGAGCCGCTCGGGCAGGTCGTGCGCGAGTAGCCCGCTGGCATGCGGCGTGCATAGGGACTGTTGCCCATGCCCGCACCGCGTCTCTCAGAAAAC
>JAYVNN010000256.1:0-13382 GCA_043758435.1 Chthoniobacter sp. | reverse complement strand
CACCACGAAAACGACGAACCGGAGGGCCTTGAACAAGCCTGCAAATCCCGACAGAACGTGCTCAGCGGGCCGGTGTGCCGCGGCGGCGGCGGGCGAGGAGGCCGAGGGCGGCGATGAGGAGCAGGCCGAGCGCGCCGGGTTCGGGCACGAGGGCGGGTGCGCCGAATTTTTCCGGCCCGCCGGTGAAGGGCAGGCCGTCGCCGAAGGTGACCTCGATGCCGTCGGCGATGGTCAGCGAGGCGAGGGTCTGGCTGGCTCCGAAGTGCACGGCGGAGTTCGCGGTGACGACGGAGGCGCCGGTGCCGAGGGCGCTGTTGATGTTGGTCAGGCCGGCGTTCGCGGTGAGCGTGCCGTAGGTCTGCACGCCGTTGAGGGTGAGGGTGCCGGTGCCTTGCTTCACGAGCGTGCCGGCGGCACCGGAGATGGTGCCGGAGAAAATGGTCGCGGGGGTGGCGTCGCCGACGGTCAGCGTGTTGCCGCCGAGCGCGACTTCGCCGCCGAGCGCGCCGCCGCCGCTGAGGGAGCCGATGGTTTCGCTCGTGTTCACCTGCAGAATCGCGCCCGCGACATTGGCGAGGCTGACCGCACTCGCGTCGGGGATGGCCGCGCCGCCCGCGATGGCGAGAGTGCCGGCGCTGACCGTGGTCGCGCCGCCGTAGGTGCCCGCGACGCTGGCGAGGAGGCTGAGTGTGCCGTTGCCCGTTTTCGTCAAACCGCCCGCGCCGGCGAGGTCGGGCGCGACGGTGGTGGTGGTGCCGGTGCCGATGTTGAAAGTGCGGGTGGCGGTGAGGTTGATGACGTTGAGATTGATGCCGGTGTAGCCGGCGTTGGTGAAGGTGAGGTTGCCGGTGGTCGTCACGTTTCCGCCGAGATTGAGGGTCGCGTCGAAATTGCTGCCGCTGAATTTCACCTGGATGTCGCCGCCGCTCGCGGTGATGCCGCCCGCGCCGATGTTCATCACGGACGCGGCGGTGTTGCCCGCGATGCGGAAGATGCCGCCGGTCATGTTCACGGCGTTGGCCGTGGAGGTGCTGCCGCTGGAGACGCCGAGCACGCCTTGGTTCAGCGTGGCCGTGCCGGTGACGGTGAAGCCGTTGCGCAACTGAAACTGGCCGGTGTTCACGCTCGGATTGCAGATGACATTGGCGACGGTCTCGAGGCTGGTGCCGCCGGCGGTGCAGTCCGCGGAGGTGCCGGTGAAAGTGATCGTCGCCGTGTCCGCGATCTGCTCCGCGGCGAGGACGCCGCCGCCGGTGATGGCGATGTCGCCGCCGATGGCGATGACGCCGGGCTTGTTGAGCTGCAGCGTGCCGCCGCTGATGGTGGTGAGGCCGGTGCTGGTGTTCGCGGTAACGCCATTGATCACCACGGTGCCGCCCGCGGCCTCAAACTGACCGGCGCCGCTCATGCTGCCGCTCATCGTCCCGCCGTTGGAAAACTTCAGCTTGCCGGAATTGATCGTCGCAGTGCCGCTGACGGTTCCTCCGGCGCTCAGCAGGATTTGGCTGCCACCATTGATCGTGATCGCCCCGCTCAAGTTGCCGCCGGCGTTCAGTTGCAGCGTGCCCGCATTCACCACCTCGGTGCCGCTGAGATTGGCCGCGGCGGAGAAAAGCAGCGTCCCTGCATCCACCTGAAACGCTGCGGCGGAGGTCGTCGGGAGGGTGAAGGTCGCGGTGTTCGTGTTCTGCTTGATGATCGTCCCGAGGCCGTTGATCGCCGAGGCCACGGCGAAATCATCGGGCCGGTTGAGCACGATCGTCGCGTTGTTCGTGACCGCCGTGGTGGGCAGGAGGCCGACGCCGGGCGTGACGCCGTCGCCGACTTGCAGCGTGCCTTTGTTGACGGTCGTGCCGCCGGTGTGGTTGTAGGCGTTGGCGTTGGCGAGGATGAGCGTGCCGGTGCCGTTTTTCACCAGCGAAGTCGCGCCGGTCAGCGTGCCGCTGCCCGCGAAGGTGTAGGCCGCACCCGAGTTATTCACGATGGTCGCGACTGGCGTGAGCCGGTGGTCAAAGTCACGGTGCGCGTGCCGGTCGCGCTGTCGTCGAAGTTCGCGGTGTCGGTGGTGATGGGCGGGCCTTGGAAATAGCGCGTCGGGGTGAAGGCGACAGTCGTCAGCCAGTTCGCCGTGCCGGTGCCGCCGGTGCCGTCGGGGTCGATGTCCCAGTTGCCATTCACGCTGCCGTTCCATTTCGCCTGCTCCACGCTGAGGTTAATGTCCACGCGCGAGTCCACGAGGTTATTGACCAGCGTGCCCGCGATGCGCGACGGCAGGCTGACGGACAAGCCACCGAAACCGGCGACGCCCGCGAGCGAGGAGTAGCCGATGAGCGGAATCGCCGTGCCGGTGGTGAGCGCCGTGCCGGTGAGGCGGATGGTCGTCGCGCCGTCCACGGTGAACGCGCCCGCGTTCATCACCGCGGCGATGGGATTGCCGAGCGCGCCAGTCGCGAGTTGCAGGACCGAGGTCGCGGCGGTGTTCAGGTCCGTGGCGCTGAGCGTGGTGCCCGCGGTCGCGAGGTTCACGCCGAAGGTCGCGCCGCCGCCCACGATGACGCTGCCGGCCGTCTGCGCGGGCGTGGTCAGGAAAGTGCCCGCGACCACCACGGTCGGGCCGGTGTAATTGCTGGCGCTCGCGGCGGTGAGCTGCAGCGTGCCGTTGCCGGCCTTGATGATCCCGCCCGTCCCCGCGATGTCCGGCGCGCTGGTCGTGGTCGTGCCCGCCGCGATGGTGAAGGCGCGGTTGCTCGCGCCGAGATTGAGCTGGCGCAGATTGCCGCCGGTGAAGCCGCCGTCGGTGAAAGCCAAGTTGCCCGTGGTCGTCACGTCGCCACCGAGATTGAGCACGGCGTCGAACGCGCCGACACCCTGCCCGATTTGAATCGTCCCGCCGCTCCCAGCGATGCCGAGCAAGCCGACATTGAGCGTGGAGGGATTCGAGTTGGCCGACACCCGCATAGTCGCCGTGCCGCTCAGGCTGAGCCCGCCAACGCCCGCCGACGAGTTGCTCGCCACGGAATAAACCCCCGTGTTTCCGACCGTCACGAGCCCGGCGACCTGAAAGCCGAAGCTGGCGGTATTCGAGAGCACCTGCGCGCCGGTGTCGTTGCCGTTGAGGATCGTCAGCGCACCGATCGTCTCGACCTGGTTGAAGGTGAGGTTGCCGTTGTTGATCGTCTTGTCGTACGTCACCGTCGTGGTGTCGGCGATTTGGTTGGGCTGGGAGAAAGTGAGCACGCCGGTGTCGAAAGTCAGCACGCCCGTCGCCGCCGAGGCGAGCGCCGGGACGGTGATCGTGGCCCCCGCCGCGAGCGGTCGCGTGAGCATGGTGCCGCCGCCGGTCACACTCACGTTCGTGTTCAGCGTGCCGGAGACGGACGCCTGCGCGCCATAAGTCGCGCCGCTGGAGACCGTGACCACCGTGCCGCTGAGCGCGCCGGGCGAGACGAGCAGCGTGCCGTTCTGCACGGTCGTCGCGCCGGTGTTCGTGCTCGTGGTGCCGGTGAGGGTGAGTGTGCCGGTGCCGGTTTTCGTCAGCGCGAGCGTGCCCGTGCCGTCGGCCAGCGTGCCGGAAAAAGTGCCCGCGCCGACGCTGAGCACGCCGCTGCCCGTGGAGTTGTTGACCGTGCCCGCGCCGTTGAGCGTGCCGAGATTCACGCTCACGCCCGCCGTTTGCAAAATGACGCCCGTGCCGACCGACCACGTCGCCGCCGAGCTGCCCGCCGCCGCGCTGGTCAGCCGGAAGACGCGCAGGGCCGTGCCGCTCAGCGAGACCGTGCCGGAGTAGGCGCTGTTGTTTCCGCCCATGAGCAGCACCGAGGCCGTGGACGCCGTGTTCGTCACCGCCAGCGCCGCGGAGCCAGCGAGGTTCGCGTTGAAAATGACGCCCGGCGTGCTCGCCACGCTGCCGTTCGCAAAGTTGTTGCCGACATTGATCGTGCTCGCGCTGTTCACCGTCGTCGTCCCGGTGATCGTCACCTGGTTGGTCGCGTTGTTATTCGTCAGCCGGAGCGTGCCGCCGTTCAGGCCGATATTCGCCGCCGAAGTCACCGCGGCGGAGTTGCTTTGAAACTGCAGCACCGCTCCGCCCGCCACGTTCAGATTCACGTCGGCACCCACCGTCGTCAGCCGGCTCGTCCCGCCGCCGATGAGGAAAAAACTGTTCCCGATGTTGATCGTCCCGTTCGTCATCGCATAGCCCGAGGTGATCGTCACCTGCCCCGTGCCCGAGGTCGTCACCGCGTTGCCGCCGAGATTGAAAGCGGTCGTCGCCGTCGTGGCCGTGCCGCTGAACGCCTGGAACGCGAGATCCTCGCCGTTGTTGAAGGTGGCGGGATTGCCGTTGGTATTCGAGTTGTTCACCACCCAGTTCTGGCTCGCGCCGATCGTGATCTTCGACTGGATCATCAGCGTCTGCGTGGCCGCGGAAAGGTCGATGCCACTCGCGCCAATCGTCAGCGTGTTGGCCGAGGTGGTGTTTTGGAAACCGACCATCGTCGTCGCCGCATTGAGCGCACCGCCGACGTTGGTGACTTTCAATCCGAGGACGGAAAGATCGCCACTGAGTTGCGAGAGCGTGGTCGCTATGCCGGGCGTGGTGTAGGTGCTGTTCCAGAGCAGGATGTCGTCGCCGTCTGCCAGGCCGTCGCCATCCCCCACGCTGCTCCACGCGCCCGCCAGGTTCAGCGCGGTGTTGTTCTGGAGTTTGATAAAGTCGGTCGCGGTGGCCAGCTTTGGCAGCAGCAACAGAGCGATGGAACCAAGCAGAGGCGTGATAAAGCGAGTGGGCTTCATATTCATGGGGGGTGCAGTGTTTGGGGAGGCGATTCCCGACGAACCGCAGTGGGGGGCTGACAGCGGCTTCCGTAAACCCACAGAATATCAGTGACAACCCCCCGCAAAACTCTCCCCGTAAACCCCGCCTCACGAAGCCCGCGCTGCGCCCATACCGCGGCCTTTTCGCCTTGGGGGGAAAATGTCGGCCACGCCGAAAATCGCCGCACCGTCCCAATTCACCACGCCCGCGCTGTTACCTTTCGTATGCTCCTCAAAGCCCTCGCCCTCGCCGCACTCTCCCTCATCCTCGCCACGGCCCGCGCCGCGGACGACACCAAACCTTCGGCCGCCAAGCCGAACATCATCTTCATCCTCGCCGACGACGTGGGCCTCGGCGATGTCGGCTTCAGCGGCGGCCATTTCAAGACGCCGCACATCGACGCGCTGGCGAAAAGCGGCACCCACTTCACGCACTGCTACGCCATGCCGCTGTGCGGCCCTTCGCGGTGCATGCTGCTCACCGGGCGTTATCCGTTTCGCACCGGCCTCGTCGGCAACCAGAGCGCGCAGGCCCTTGCTACGCACAAGGAAATCATGATGCCCACCGTGCTCAAAACCGCCGGCTACGTGAGCGCGTGCGTGGGCAAATGGGGGCAGATGCCCTTCGGCCCCGCGCAGTGGGGCTTCGATGAATCGCTCAGCTTCCACGGCAGCGGGCAGTATTGGAAAACGGCAGGCGGCAGCTACTTCGTCAACGGCCAGCCGAAGGCGCTCGCCGAGGGCGAATACCTCCCCGACCTCATGCACACCTTCGTCACGGGCTTTCTCGAAAGGCACAAGGACCAGCCCTTTTACCTCTACTACCCGATGGACCACATCCACGGCCCCATCCTCAAAACCCCCGACAGCAAAGACGGCGCGACCAAGGACGAACTCTACGCCGACAACGTCGCCTACATGGACAAGCTCGTCGGCCAACTCATGGCCGAACTCGACCGCCTCAAGCTGCGCGAAAAAACCCTCGTCCTTTTCGTCGGCGACAACGGCACCGCCGTCTTCGGCGAAAGCCTCGCCACCGTGGACGGCAAACCCATCAGCGGTCGCAAAGGCTCCATGCTCGAAGGCGGCGCCCGCGTGCCCCTCGCCATCTCCTGGCCCGGCACCACGCCCGCCGGCAAAGTCAGCCACGACCTCATTGATTTCAGCGACTTCTTTCCCACCTTTGCGGAAATGGCCGGCGCGAAACTCCCCGACGGCGTGACCATCGACGGCCACAGCTTTCTCCCGCAGCTCAAAGGCCAGCCCGGCACCCCGCGCGAATGGGCCTACGTGGAGCTGGACGGCAAAAACTACGTCACCAGCGCCCGCTGGAAGCTGCGCAAGAACGGCGACCTGCTCGACATGAAAGAAGCGCCTTTCAAGGAAATCCCCGTCGCCCGCGACACCACCGACCCCGAAGCCATCGCCGCCCGCACCCAGCTCCAGGCCGCGCTCGACAAACTCACCGGCCCCACCCCGCCCGCACCACCCGCCGCCGGACTCACGCCCGCGCAACGCGCCGCCCGCCGCGCCTTGCGCCAGCAGCAGCGCGCCCAGCCCGCCGCACCACCGGCGGCCCAGCCCGAGGCTTGATCCCAACCGCGCACCAGCCGGTGTGTTTGGGCCTCCGCACAGCGCCCGCAGATTTGCCAGCGCACGGTTACTGACCGCGTGGCGGGCGCAGCTCCCACTCGCGGCGCGAGAGGGTGAAGCCGTATTCGCTACCCCAGCTTTCCTGGCACCACACATGGTCGATGAAGTGGGTTTCACGGCGAAAACCCAGCCGCCGGAAGAGCGCGGCGGAGGCGTGGTTTTCGGCGTCGGTAATGGCGGAAACGCGGTGCATGCCGAGCGGGCCGAAGAGGCCGGCGATGACCGCCTCGAGCGCCTCGGTGGCGTAGCCGCGGCCTTGGTGGGCGGGCGCGAGGGTGATGCCGAGTTCCGTCTGCTCCGCGGAGAGACAGTGCAGGCCGCAGTCGCCGATCATGGCCCCGGTGGTGGCCTCGATCATCGCCAACTGAAACCACGTCCCCGGCTCACCCGGCTCCGCCTCGCGCTGCCCCTCGATGAGCCGCGCCGCGTCCTCCGGCCCGAAGGATTTCCACGACTGGTAACGGCGCACTTCCGGCAGCGCGCGGTAGCTACACAGCGCCGCCGCATCGCCCGACCGCAGCGGACGCAGGCGCAGGCGGGCAGTGGCGAGGCTGGGTGAAAATGGCTGGTGCATGGTTTGGCGATGGGACGGGAGCGGTGCGGACGGCGCACTTTTTTGGGACTGGCGGCCTGTGCAAACACGCCCGCTGGTGCGCTGCCAAGCGCAAAAAAAATGTTCCGTCATTGCCGCCGCGGCGGGTTCCTGCCCATGCTCCGCCGAACTGGCTTGATGCTGTTTTTTTGCATGCCCTGGAGACGCCTACCCACTGACCGCGCCCGCCGACGAAGACTTCACCGCTGGCTGTGGCTCATCGCCGCCGTGCTGTTCATTTTTGCCGGGGCCGCGCTGCTCATCTGGTTCTTCGCCGTGTGGACTACGCCGCCGGAGCCGGAATAAGGGCGGCGGGTTTTGGCCGCGGCGCGGCTTCCGTCAGCACCGCGCCGCTGGCGCGCGGGGGGCTTCGGGGTTTAGATTCGCGGCATGAATGAAGCCAATTCTTCCCGGTTGCTGATCGACGGCGCGTGGACCAGCGCGGCGGAAAGCGCGCCCGTTTTCAATCCCTACACCGGCGAGGAAATCGCACGAGTGCCGCTCGGCGGGGCGGCGGAAATCGAGGCGGCGCTGGCGGCAGCGCACGCGGCGTTTCCGAAGGTGCGGGCGGTGGCGGCGCATGTGCGGGCGGATTTGCTGCTGCGGATCGCGGCGGGGATCGAGGCGCGGAAGGCGGAGTTTGTGGCGACGATCGTGAGCGAGGCGGGGAAGCCGGTGACTTTTGCCGAGGCGGAGGTGGCGCGGGCGGCGATGACTTTCACCGCGGCTGCGGAGGAGGCGCGGCGGACGCACGGGGAGCTGCTGGCGATGGACGCCTTTCCCAGCGGGGACGGGCATCTCGGGCTGGTGCGGCGTTTTCCGCTGGGGGTGATTTCGGCGATCACGCCGTTCAATTTTCCACTCAATCTCGTGGCCCACAAAGTCGCGCCCGCGCTGGCGACGGGGAACACGATGGTGGTGAAACCCGCGATGAAAACGCCGCTCACCGCGCTGCTCCTCGCGGAGGTTTTGCACGCGGCGGGCGTGCCGGCGGGGCAGATGAATTTCGTGACGTGCTCGAATGAAGACGCCGCGCTGCTCGTGACGGATGCGCGGGTGAAAAAGGTGACTTTCACCGGCAGCCCGGCGGTGGGCTGGCGGCTGAAACAGCTCGCGGGCAAAAAGAAAGTGACACTCGAACTCGGCGGCAATGCGGGCGTGATCGTGCATGCCGATGCCGACCTGGCGGCGGCCGTGCCGATGATCGCGACGGGCGCTTTTGCCTATGCCGGGCAGTCGTGCATCAGCGTGCAGCGCGTGGTCGTTCATGAGTCGCGCTACGAGGAATTTCGCGCGGCGCTTGCGGCGCACATCGCGGCGAAAGTGCTGACGGGCGATCCGTGGGAGCGCGCGACGGTGGTGGGGCCGATGATTACCGAGCAGGCCCGCGATCAAGTGCGGGAGCGGATTCGCGCGGCGCTGGCGGCGGGCGCGCGGCTCGTCTGCGGCGGAGAAGTGCGCGGGCGCTGTCTGGAGGCGACGGTGCTGGAGGATGCGGATGCGGGGCTGGCGATCTGCGCGGAGGAGGCGTTCGCTCCGGTGATGACGCTGCATCGCTACGCGGATTTTGAGGAGGCGCTCGCGTTTGTGAATGCGTCCGACTTCGGCCTGCAAGCCGGCGTTTTCACCCGCGACCTCACGCTCGCGCTGCGCGCCTACGAGGCGCTGGAAGTGGGCGGCGTAATCATCAATCAGGTGCCGACTTTTCGCGTGGAAAACATGCCCTACGGCGGGATCAAGGACTCGGGTTTTGGCCGCGAGGGCGTGCGCTATGCGATGGAGGAGATGACGGAGCTGAAGTCTCTGATCATCAAGCGGTGACACGCGCACACGTCTTGCACCCGCGCGGGCGGCTGCGTAGTTTCGCCGCCATGTCTGAACAAACCATCTGGGAAGGCCACTCCTCGCAGGTCAAAAACTTCTGGCCATTCGTCTCGTGCCTGCTCGTCATCCCGATTCCGTGGGCGCTTTACCGCTGGCTGGAGGTGAAGACGACGACCTACAAACTCACCACCGAGCGCCTCATCACCGAGCGCGGGATCTTGAACAAGACCACCGACACGCTGGAACTGTATCGCGTGCGCGATTTGCAAATCACGCAGCTGTTTTGGACGCGGATTTTCGGCCTGGAAAACATCCACCTCCTCACCGCCGACACGTCCACCCCGAGCATCATCCTCGACTGCGTGCCCAAGGCACTCGGGCTGGCGGACAAATTCCGCGAGCAAGTCGAGGCCTGCCGTCTCGCGAAGCGTGTGCGCACCGTCGATCTCGAAGACGACCACGGCGGCGACGGTGCGGCGCATTGAAAAAGCGCCGGCGGAATTGGCTCCCCTGAAAATAGCCCAGCACTTTAGTGCTGGGTTCCGATGGAAAGACGCGCCAGTCCCGCAGGGACGGCAGAACGATTCTTCCGTCCCTGCGGGACTGGTTTCGCTCATGTGGATGACCCAGCACTAAAGTGCTGGGCTATTTTCAGAAGATGCAAAAGTGCGCCGCTGTAGGGGAAGCTGCCAGCTTCCCCTACAGCGCGCGGGTCAGAACTGGAAGTAGATGAAATCCTGCGAGGTGTTGCTCCGCAGGACGAGGATGCCGGCGAAAAGGACCACGGCGATCACCGTCGCCCCGCACCACGCCAGTGCCGGCCACGGATTCAGCCGCACGAGGCGCTCGCGCAGCAGCACATCCCAAACGGTATGCAGCACCAGCGGCAGAGTGAAGAAACCGACCGTCGCCGCGAGATAACCCGCGACCTGCCACTCGCCCGTCGGCGTCGCCACGGGGTGCAGCGTGAGCGCGTGCCAGAGGCGCGCGATGTTCTGCTCGCGGAAGATCAGCCAGCCGAGATTCGTGAGCGCAAACATGAGCACGATTTTCCCCGCGCGCAGCCCCGGCAGCGCCTGCACGCGCGCGGGCACCGCCGCATCCGCGAGCCGGTAGATGATCGTGAGCAGCGCATAGTAAATTCCCCAGAGCACGAAATTCCACGACGCGCCGTGCCACAGTCCGGTGAGCAGAAAGACGATGGTGAGATTCAGAATCGTGCGCGCCTCGCCGCCGCGCGAACCGCCGAGCGGGATAAAGACGTAATCGCGAATCCACGCCGACAGCGAGATGTGCCAGCGCCGCCAGAAATCCGACGGCGACTCCGCGAGGTACGGGTGGTTGAAGTTCGGCGAAAGATCGAACCCGAGCAGCCGCGCACTGCCTCGGGCGATGTCCGTGTAGGCGGAGAAGTCTGCGAAAATCTGGATGCAGAACGCGAGCACGCCGGTCCACAAAATCGGAAACGACGGGTCTTGGATCGCGAAGACTTTGTTCGCCGTGATGGCGACGTTGTCGGCGATGACGACCTTTTTGAAAAAGCCCCACACGAGCAGAAAAACTGCGTCGCCCACGAGCGCGGGGCTGATTTTCCTCGGCGACTGAATCTGCGTGAGCAAATGCCCGGCGCGCTGAATCGGCCCGGCGACGAGCTGCGGAAAGAAAGCCACGAAGAGCGCGTAATCGCGGAAGCTGCGACACGCTTTGATGTGCCCGCGCGAGACATCCACGACGTAGCCGATGCTCTGAAATGTGTAGAAGGAAATGCCCGCCGGCAGCACGACGTGAAGCACCGGCAGCGGCACATGCAGATGCAGCGCGTCGAGCAGCGCGGAGACGTTCGCGATGAAGAAATTGAAGTATTTGAAAACGCCGAGCAGCCCGAGATTGCTGACCACGCTGAGCGTCACGAGCGCCCGGCGGCGCGCGGGCGTCGCCTCGATGCCGCGCGCGACGAAGTAGTCGATGACCGTGGTCGCCGCGAAAGGCAGCAGAAACCACGGATGGTGCCAGCCGTAGAAAACGAGGCTCGCAGGAATGAGCAGCAGATTCCGAAACCGCGCCGGCATGCTCCAATACGCGCCGAGGACGACGGCGAGAAAAATGAGATAGACGAGGCTGTGAAAGATCATCGCGCGGGAGGCGGAAGCAGCGGGCCGACCTTGCGCCAGAACATCTCCGTGTAGCGCTTCTCCATCGCCGTTTTCACATGGTCGCCCGCGCCGTAGAAATCCAGCGTCACCTCCACATCGCTCGTTTCATCAATGAGCGTCGCGCCCGCCTTTTCGAGATAGGCACGAAGCGCCGCCAGGTACGTCGGCGCGGTCGCGTTTTCATTCGCCAGCGCCCCGTTTTCACCAGGCCGTCTTTTCACCCGGAAAAAAACCAGCCGGATATTTTTGGCCTGCGCGGTCTTCAGCATGTGCGGCAGAAACGAATGCTCCACCGACGACCCGAATTCATGGTCGTCCACATCGAGTCCGCTCTGGCCGCCTTCCATCGCCTCGAAATCCTGCGGCCCGTCTGCGCGCAGATTTTTCGCGCTGAAAATCTCGTGCGCCTGCGCGCGGATGCCCGTGTATTCCCGGCTGCGCGCCACGAGATCCAGCGCCCACGACTGGATGCGCTCCTGCAAGTCCTCGCGCCGCCACTGCACGGGATACGCGGCGAGCGAGAGCCGGTCGAGCAGCGGCGTCTGCCGCCGCACTTCCGCGCCGACGAGTTCCTCGACCACCGGCTCCGCGCCACGCATCACCGGCTCCAGCCGGAAGCGGTGCGTGCTCGTGGCGCGATGCGCGGGCAGCGTGAGCTGGCGACTGCGGAAAAAAACGACCACTGTTGGCGGCGGTTGCGGCTGCCCGGCGATGACATTTTTCAGCAGCAAAAACCACATTGCGCTGCTGCTCCCCTGCCGCGCGAGCAGGGTGCATGGACGATCTGCAACGGAGTTCAGCACCGCTTCGTCAATGCGCGACTCCAGCATCGAGTCGCCGAGGAAGACGCACTGCGGCTGCGCTTTTTTCAGCATCTGGACCGGCTGGTCGTCGAACGGTTTGCGCGGCAGCGGTCCGAGATCGAGCAGGGCTGGAATGCCCAAAATCGCCACCGCGATTCCCGCCACGCCCAGCCAGCCCGGCGGGCGGCGGGCGGTGGCGGGAGTCGGTTCGGCAGACATTTTTTGCGGGGCAAAAAGCTGGCGAAAGCCACCGGGCAACGCCAGCAAACTTGTCGCGCGCGAGCGCGTCTTGCGCTCGGCGGTGCGGCGTCCTAGTTTCGCCGCCCAATGATTTTTCACGACAAAGACGAAGCCGGCACGGGCGCAATTCCGACACGCGACCAAGTCCCCGCAAGCGACACTTGGGATCTCTCGCTGCTCTACGCCACGCCCGCGGAGTGGCAGGCGGGATTTGCCAAAGTGCAGCGCGACTACACGAGTGCGGCGCAGTGGAAAGGGCGTGTGGGCGAGAGCGTGGCGACGCTGCGGGCGGTGCTGGAATTTGAAAAGGAGCTGAGCCTGCTGATCGAGCGGCTCGGGCACTACGCGAGCCTGCTGACCTCGGGCGACAGCTCGAATGCCGAGCATCTCGGGCGCGAGGCGCAGTTTGAAAACCTGATGACGCTCATCGGCGAGGCGACAGCGTTCATCGCGCCAGAAATCCAGGCGCTCGATGACGCGACCTTCGAGGCTTTTCTCCAAGACCCCGCGCTCGCCGAGTGGGTCATCGCTTTGCGCAAACAGCGCCGCTTCAAGCCGCACACCCTCACCGCGAACGAGGAACGCCTGCTCGCGCTCGGCTCCAGCGCGCTGCGGGGGCACGGCGAAACTTTCTCGCAGCTCACGAACGTGGACATGACCTTCGGCGTGCTCACGGATGAAAAGGGCGCGGAGCGCGAGCTGACGCAGAGCAGCTTTTCGTCGTTCCTCGTGCAGCGCGACGCGGACGTGCGGCGGCGCGCGTTCAAGCAGTTCTACGCGGAGTTCGACGCGCATAAATTCACCGTCGCCTCCACGCTCGCGAACTCGGTCAAGGCCGACGTTTTCCACGCCCGCGCGCGCAACTACCCGAGCGCCCGCGAAGCCGCGCTCTTCTCCGACGACATGCCGGTGAGCGTGTACGACAACCTCATCTCGACCGTCCGCGCCAATCTCCCCGCGCTCCATCGCTACTACGCACTGCGCCGCCGCTTTCTGACGCTCGACGAGATCCACCAGTACGACACCTACGTGCCGATCGTGGACAAGATCGAAACCGACGTGCCGTGGGACGCGGCCTGCGATTCCGTGCTCGCGGCCCTCGCGCCGCTCGGCAGCGAATACACGACCACGCTCGGCGCGGGTCTGCGCGGGCGCTGGTGCGACCGCTACGAAAACAAGGGCAAGCGCAGCGGCGCATTCAGCTCGTCGAGCTTCGGCAATCCGCCGTTCATCATGATGAACTACAAGCGCGACGTTTTCTCCGACGTGTACACGCTCGCGCACGAGGCCGGCCACTCGATG
>JAYVNN010000255.1:0-13438 GCA_043758435.1 Chthoniobacter sp. | reverse complement strand
TGATTGCCTGCGCGATCAATGAGCAGAATGTTTTCACGCTGCCCGCGAGGTTTGCGCCCGATGGGCAGACGGTGAGCACCGATCTCATCGACGTGTCGGCCTACGCCGGCCAGACGGTGGAATTGTTTTTCGGCTTAACCGGCGGCTCCTCCACGGACTGCGAAGTGACCATTGACGGGGTGCGGTTCATCACCGTGCCGAAGCCCAAGCTCGGGATTGGCACTGCCGGGGGAAATATCGTTTTGAAATGGCCGGCCGCCGCGACCGGCTGGGTGCTTGAGACCTCGGATTCGCTCGCGCCCGGAAGCTGGCAGGACGTTCCGCCAGCGACCGCCGTGACCGTGGATCGCGGGGTCGCGACGATGGAGCAGCCGGCAGTCGGCCTGAAGAAATTCTACCGGCTGCGGCGGAGTCCCTGAGCTTACCGACGCCTTTGCCGCGAACGCCGGGTGGAGCATGCGGCCCGCATGCGGTTTGCGGTGGCCCGCCGCAAGCAGCGGGAGGCACCGTGGCAGCTCGTTTTTCCACACGCACACTGGGTGCCCTCGGCGGGCTCGCCGGGCGCAGCCCTCGGGTCGAGTGCTCCACTCGGAATTCCGCGGGCGTGACGCGGGCTTGCGTTGACAGGGGATTTCCGGGATTTCCACACGCGCTACATGTACGTCCCGAAGCCACTCCCCCCGCAATTCACGGTCGCGCGCTGGGTTTTTTCACTGGTGCTGGCGGTGGTTTTTTTCTGCGCGTTTGCCTCGCTGCTGCCGCAGGTGCGCGGGCTGCTCGGGGCGCACGGCATCGCGCCGGCGGCGCAGTTTTTGGAAAGGGCGTGGAATCAGCTCGGGCGGAGCGCGCTGTGGGAAGTGCCCACGCTGTGCTGGTTCGGCTCGGGCGATGGAATGCTCATCGGTGGGTGCGTGGTGGGGATGGTGATCGCGCTCCTCATGGCCGCGGGCGTGGCACCCGGCGCGTGCGCGCTGGCGCTCTGGGCGCTCTACCTTTCGCTGTGCTCGGTGGGCCGTCCGTTTCTCGATTTCCAATGGGACGGGCTGCTGACCGAGACGGCGCTGCTCGCGGCGCTGGCGCTGCCGTGGCGGCTGCGTCCGCGGTGGGCGGAAACTTCGCCGTGGACGCGCTTCGGACGCTGGCTGCTGTGGTGGCTGCTTTTCCGGCTGATGCTCGAGTCCGGCGTGGTGAAACTCGCCAGCGGCGATGCGACCTGGCGCTCGCTGACGGCGCTGGATTTTCATTTCGCCACGCAGCCGCTGCCGCTGTGGCCGGCGTGGTTCGCGCATCAGGCTCCGCGCTGGATGCTGCGCGGGGCGACGCTGATTATGCTGGCCTTCGAGCTGGTGGTGCCGTGGCTCATCCTCGCGCCGCGCCGCTGGCGGCACGCGGGCGCGTGGGCGCTCATCGCCCTGCAAGGCGCGATCCTCCTCACCGGCAACTACGCCTTTTTCAACCTGCTCGCGCTCGCCCTTTGCGCGCTGCTTTTCGACGACGCCGCGTGGCCCCGCCGCTGGCGCGAACGCGTGGTCCCGACCGTCCGCTGGCCGGAGCCGCCGCGCCCGCGCCTCGCGCTTGCCGGGGCGCTCGTGGCGGGAATCGTGGCGCTGCTTTCCCTCCCGCCGCTGCTCGGCGCTGTCGGACTGCACGCCCTGTGGCCGAATCCGCTCGCACAATTCCGCAGTTTCAATGGCTACGGGCTGTTCGCGGTGATGACCACGGAGCGGCCCGAGATCATCGTCGAGGGCAGCAATGACGGCGTGGTCTGGCAGGAGTACGCGTTTTCGTGGAAGGTCGGCGACGTGGGCGCGCGGCCCCGGCTGGCCGCGCCGCATCAGCCGCGGCTGGACTGGCAGATGTGGTTCGCGGCGCTCGGGAGCTGGGAGCAGAATCCGTGGTTCCAAAGTTTTGTCGGGCGTCTGCTCGAGGGGCAGCCGGAGGTGCTGGGACTGCTGAAGACGAATCCTTTTCCCGCGCATCCGCCGCGCTACCTGCGCACGCTGCTCTACGAATATCACTTCACGGGATTCGGCGCGGGCGGCGCGTGGTGGCGGCGGGAGTTGAAAGGGGCATACGGCCCGCAAATCGCGCTGGCTCCGGCGGCGGGACAGGAGGAAACGCAATGAGTGCTTGCCCGCGGCGCAAAGCGGGGGAAATTTTGTGAACAAACAAGGACGCGGGTGCGTCTTTGCTGACGAATCCTTAATGCCATGAACCATCTCCTCTCTCTCCGCGCCGCCGCCCTTGCCGCCTTCGTCTTTGCGGCGCCCGCGACGGGCTTCACCAAGGACAAGCATCACGACCACGACCACGGCCATGTCGCCTACGTGCAGCCCTACTGCGCCCCGCACGCGAGCTACGGCTACAGCTCCTACGGCTACCGTCCGTATTATTCGCGCCCATCGGTCAGTGTCGGCTTTTACAGCGCGCCCGCGTATTCCTATTACCGCGAGCCGGATTACGACTACGACTACGACTCCTCCCCTGCTCCGCGCACCTACTACCGCGGCATCCCGCGGACGAGTTACAGCTACAGCTATCGGAGTGGCCGCAGTTCCAGCGACGAACTCGCGGTGGACGTGCAGCGCGCGCTCGCCCGGAAAGGCTACTATCGCGGCGGCATCGACGGCGACATCGGGCCGGGCACGCGCGCGGCCATCCGCTCGTACCAATACAACCGCAGGCTCGAAGTCACCGGACGCATCGACGGGGCGCTGCTGCGTTCGCTCGGCATCAGCTAAAGGGCACCCGTTGACACACCGGGATGCGCCTCCAATAGTCGCTCCCGTGTTTCGCTTTCTGCCCGCTGTCGCGGCGCTCTTTTTTCTCGTCCCGCTGCGAGCCGCTGAGCAGCAGGCTCCACTGCCGCTACCGAGTACGTCCGTCATCTTTTCCGCGCAGGATTCCTTCGCACTCGATCAGCTCGAGGAAAACCCCGCCGTCACCCGCCGAATGGTCGATGCGCTGGTGCTCGGGGTCACGCAGCAGCCGGACATCGCGCATGCGTGGCGCTCGCTCGTGTCGCCCGCGGATCGTGTGGGCATCAAGGTTTGCGCGGCGGGCGGGCGTTATTTTGCGTCGCACCGCGGGATCGTCGAGGCCATCGTCGCGGGGCTGGAGGAGTCGGGCGTTCCGGCGGAACGGATCATCGTGTGGGATCGCGAGGCGGATGAATTGCGCGCCGCCGGTTTCGTCGCGCAGCGCGGCGGTTATCAGGTTCGTGGCATCGCGCCTGTGACCGGCTACGACCGCGCCGCCCCGCTCACCGCCCCCACGCTCGGCAAGCTCATCTGGGGCGACCTGCTTTTCCAAGACCGCGGCAAGCGCGGCGGCAAACGCGTGACCGAGGCCGACCAACTCAGCTCCACGAGCCACGTCGCGAGCGTGGTCAGCCGCGAGATCACGAAGATCATCAACGTCCCCGTGCTCTCCGACGAAAGCGGCTGCGGCGTCGCGGGCGCGCTCTACAACATGACCGTGCCGAACGTGGACAACTGGCGGCGCTTCACGCAATCCGACGGCGGCGCGGACGCGATCCCCGACCTCTACGCCGACGGGCATCTCGGCGCGAAAGTCGTCCTCACCATCATGGACGCGCTGCGCCCGCAGTACGCCGGCGGGCCGCAGTTCAATCCGAACTACGCCTTTTCCTGGCACACGATTTACGCGGGCAAAGACCCCGTGGCTCTCGACGCGCACGCGCTCCGGCTCATCGAGGGCTGGCGCAAAGAGGCGAAGCTGCCGCCCATCGGCAAGCGCGCCGCGTGGCTGGAAAGCGCCGCGCAATCCGGGTTGGGAAATTTTGCCGAGAGCAAAATCCTCGTCCGCTCCGTCGCGGAAAAATAGCGCCCGCCTTCGGGCATGTCGCTGGACTTGGATGACGCGGAAAATTGAACCGCAGATGAAGCGGATAACGCGGATTTTCAAAACTCCTAATCCGCGTCATCTGCGTCATCTGCGGTTTTTTCTGTCCGATCCCGGTTCCCGCGCACCCGCTCATTGATTTTCCCGCGGGCCTCGCGAAGATGCGCGCCCCATGGAATCCGAACCCGTACGCCTCAACACCAGCGACCTCGGCGGGCCGCTGCTGGCCAGCGTCTCGCGCTCGTTTTACCTCAGCATCCGGCTGCTGCCGGGGGCGCTGCGCGCGCCTATCGGGCTGGCGTATCTGCTCGCGCGGGCGAGCGACACGATCGCCGACAGTCCCGGCGTGCCGGTCGCCGCGCGGGTGCGGCATCTCGCGGCTTTCTGGCAAATGGTGCGCACGGGCGAGCCAGAGGGCATCGAGGAATTGCGCCACGAAATCACCTCGCCGCACGACGGCGAATGCACGCTCATCGCGTGTCTCGGCGACTGCCTGACGTGGCTCGGCGCGCTGGGGCAAAAGGATCGGGGCGAGATCATCGGCGTGCTCGAAAAAATCATCCGCGGACAGACGCTCGACCTGGAGCGGTTCGGCGACGGCAGCCATGTCGTCGCGTTGCAGACCGCGGCGGAATTGGAAGAGTACACGTATCTCGTCGCCGGTTGCGTCGGCGAATTCTGGACGCGGCTGTGCCTGCATCATCTGCCGAATTGCGCGCATCTCGGGCTCGCGGATTTGCGGCGGCTCGGCGCGAATTTTGGCAAGGGGCTGCAGCTCGTGAACATCCTCCGCGACTCGCCCGCCGACCTGCGCGCGGGGCGCTGCTATTTTCCCGAGACGGAGCTGCGCGCGGCGGGTACCTCGCCCACTCCGCTCGGCCACGAGCCGGGGAAAGCGCAGCCCGTTTTCGACCTCTGGCGCAAACGCGCGGCGGAATATCTCGACGACGGTTTCCGCTACATCGAGGCGCTGCGCTCGCCGCGGCTGCGCGCGGGCTGCTTCCTCCCGTGGTATCTCGGCGTGCAGACGCTCGCGCTCATGGAAAAAACGCCGCCGCTCGCGAGTGCCGATAAAATCAAGGTTCCGCGGGCGACCGTGCGCCGCGCGCTGGCGCTGGCGGTGCCGGTGGCGTTCTCCGATGCCGCGCTCCGCTCGCTGCATCCGAACGGCGCGGTGCCGAAGTAGCGCGGGCTACTTTGCCGAGAGGAAAAAGCCGCGCTGCTTTTCGGAGATGGGTTTTTCGAGGCGTTCGAGGACGAGGATCATGTCTTCCCAGACCTTGCGCTTTTCGGTGAGCGACTGGTTGCGCAGCAAATACGCCGGGTGATACGTGGCCATGAGCGGGATGCCGTGGAAGTCGTGCCAGCGCCCGCGCAGCCGCGCCATCGGCTCGACCGCGCCGATGAGTCCTTCCATCGCCGTGGCACCGAGCGCGACGAGGGCGCGCGGCTGGATGATGTCGATCTGCTGGCGCAAGTACGGAAGGCAAGTCGCCATTTCGGCGGGCTTGGGCTTGCGGTTGCCGGACTCGCCGGGCGGCATGTCGGGGCGGCATTTGAGGACGTTGCCGATGTACACGTCGTCGCGGCTGAAACCCATCGCGGCGATGATCTTGGTCAGCAGTTGCCCGGCTTTGCCGACGAACGGCTCGCCCTGCAAATCCTCGTCCTCGCCGGGCGCTTCGCCCACGAACATCAGTTCGGCGTTGGGATTGCCCACGCCGAAGACAACCTGCGTGCGCGATTTCACGAGATGCGGGCAGAGCGTGCAGGCGAGCACGGGGCCGCGGAGCGCGGCGAGGCGCTCGGCTTTTGAGCCGGTGGAAAACGGAGCCGCCGAGCGCGTTTCGAGGACGGGCGACAGGGCGGGAAGCGGCACGGGCACAGGCTTCGCGAGTGTCGGCGTTTCCGCCAGGCGCGCGAGCGCGGCGGCGGAGGCGCGGAGTTCCACGCCTTGTTCGCGGAGGTCGGTGAGCGTGGCGTGGACGTGGTCGATGGCGGAGTGGAATTCGTTCATGGCAAATCGGCGGGCACGCCAGCTTCCACGAAATCGGCGGGGATGGGCGACTGGAAATTCACCCGCGCGCCGGTGCGCGGGTGGGTGAAGCCGAGCCGCCACGCGTGGAGCATCTGGCGGGTGAAGCCGGCGCGTTTGCCATAGATCTCGTCGCCGAGTAGCGGGTGGCCGAGGTGTTTCAGATGCACGCGAATCTGGTGCGTGCGTCCGGTGTGCAGCGTGCATTCCACGAGCGTGCCGGCGGGGAGTTCGGCCACCACGCGGTAGGCGGTTTTTGAGGCGCGGCCTTTTTCGAGGACGGCCATTTTTTTCCGGTGAATGGGATGCCGCCCGATCGCGCCGTCGAGCACGCCGCTGGCCGCGCGGAATTTTCCCGCGGCGAGCGCGAGGTAGATTTTCGTGACTTCGCGCCCGGCGAACTGCTTCGAGAGCGCCTGATGCGCGGCGTCGTTTTTTGCGGCCACGAGGCACCCGCTGGTCTCCTTGTCGAGCCGGTGGACGATCCCGGGCCGCTGCTCGCCGCCGATGCCGGAGAGCGCGGGGCAGTGGTGCAGCAGTGCGTTCACCACGGTTCCCTGCCAGTGGCCGGCGGCGGGATGCACGACCATCCCGGCGGGCTTGTTGAGCACGATGAGATCGTCATCTTCAAACAGCACGTCGAGCGCGATGTCCTCCGCCAACGTCGCGCTCGGCACGGGCGGCGGCTCGGTGAGCGCGAGCACGTCACCGGCGCGCAGCCTTGTGCTGGCCTTGGTCGCGCGGCCATTCAGGGTCACATGCCCGGCTTTGATGAGGTCTTGAATCCGCGCCCGCGAGAACGCCGCAGCGTGCGCCGCGAGGAAGGCATCGAGGCGCGCGCCCGCGTCCTCGGGCGTGGCGCAAAACTCGGCGGCGGTCATGCGCGCATCATGCGTGGATTCGCGGACAACCCTAGCGGCACTACAGCGTCACCCCGAGCGCGGGGCGCGTGAGCTTCACGCCTTTGCGCCGCGCGTGGTCGATCATCTCCGCCACCGCCGCCTTGCGCTTTTTCTCCGGCAGGAAATTGATCCGCGCCAGCTCCTCGCCAAAGGCGCGGACGTGGAAATCCCGCTCGATTTTCCGCAGCCGACGCTTCTGCGCGGGTGTCGGCGGAGTGAGGTCGGCGTTCATAGAATCCCAATAAAGTGCGACAGCCCGTTCGGCAACCATTCCATCAGCGACGGATGCACCAGCCGCGACGTCGCCTCGCGCGCCTCGGCCACGAGTTGTGCAAAACCGTGCGCCGCAATCGGCGAGGGCAGCAGGCAGCGCGCGGCGCATTCCATGCGGATGTCGTGCGACTCCGCGAGCGCCAGCGGTCGCCGCGCGATGGCCTTGCGGACGGCGCTCACGTAGGGCCGCAGCGCGCGTTCGTAGATGCGGATGCGACACGCATCGAGCCGGTGCCAGAAAACCGTCTCCGCATGCAGCGCGCCCTCCAGCCGCTCATCGCCCTCGGCGGCGAGGCGCAGGGCCGGGCGGGCCGCGAGCATCCACGGCGCGGGCGCGCGCTCCCGCACATTTTGCGTCAGCGTCTCCGCGTTGTAGAGATGCAGCACCCCGCGCGGATCGCCCGCCTTGAGCAGCTTGATGCCCAGCGCGGTGATGTCCGGCCAGTCCTTCTCGCGATTCGTCCGCTTCATCTCCGCCACCGTGTGTCGGCTGGCGTAAAGCCCGAACATTTCCAACTCCCACGCCGAACTCCCACGCGGCGCGATGCCGAAAATATCGAGGCACGTTTCCTCCGGCTTCGTCTTCCAGGTGAAGTGCGCCGTCCACCCGCCGCGCATCCAGCGTGCGTCCAGCGGCGGCGAGATATTGCCGCGATAGTTCGGCACCAGCCCACGCAGTTCCGTCGCCGCCACGAGCGCGCGGAAGTCGTCCGACTTCTCCGCGAGGCAGAGCACGTGGCAATCCTTCGTCGTCGCCGCCACGCCGAAATGCACGCACGCCATCCCGCTCGTGATCGCGCACGGGATGCCCGCCCGCTGCGCCCGCGCCACGAGGTCACAGAAAAAGGTTTCGAGTTCCGCGTAAGGAATCATGGGCCGGGATATAGCGGCTCCGCCACGCAGCGCGCAAGGAGGGGTGTGCGGCCACTTTTGGAGTGCGGCGGGAAGCGACAGTCCCGGCGCAGGCTAAAAGACCTTGTCGAACAGCTCGGGGTGCTCGTCGGCGACGAGGAGGTCTTTGCGCCCCGCGCGACGCTCCATGATGAATTTGTCCACGTTCGCATCCACGGGCACGGGGTAGTCGCCGTTGAAGCACGCGAGGCAGAAGTTTTTCTCCTCCTGCCCGGTGGCGCGGACCATGCCGTCCACATCGAGGTAGCCGATGCTGTCCGCGCCGAGGTAGTCGCGGATTTGGTCGAGGCTGCATTGGTTGGCGAGGAGCTTTTCCGGGTCGGGAAAGTCGATGCCGTAGTGGCACGCGTTTTTGTGCGGGGGGCAGGAGATGCGCATGTGGACTTCCGCCGCGCCGGCCTCGCGGAGATTGACGACGCGGGCGCGGGCGGTGGTGCCGCGGACGATGCTGTCGTCCACGACTACGACGCGCTTTCCGGCGACCGCCTCTTTGATGAGGTTGAGCTTCACGCGGACGTTGAAGTCGCGGATGAGCTGGGAGGGCTGGAGGAAGGTGCGGCCGATGTAATGGTTGCGGACGAAGGCGTGGTTGTAGGGGATGCCGAGCTCTTCGGCGAAGCCGAGGGCGGCGTAGTTGCCGGAGTCGGGGACGGGGACGACGAGGTCGGCGGCGACGGGGTGCAGGCGGGCGAGTTCGCGGCCCATGGCGGTGCGGACGCGGGCGACATTGATGTCATTGATGATGGAGTCGGGCCGCGCGAAATAGACGTACTCGAACATGCAGAACGCGCGCTTTTCCACGCGAAAGGGAAACTCGGAACGGACGCCGGTTTCATCTATGATGACGACTTCGCCGGGTTCGATCTCGCGGATGAACTCGGCGTGGATCAAATCGAAGGCGCAGGTCTCGGAGGAGAGCACGTAGGCTCCGTCGAGCCGCCCGAGCGCGAGCGGGCGGAAGCCGAAGGGGTCGCGCACGCCGATGATCTGCTGCTCGCTCATCAGCACGAGGGAGAACGCGCCCTGGATGCGGCGCAAGGCGCCGAGGACGCTGCTCGTGTCGAGCGGTTGCGCGAGGAGGTGGAGGATGATTTCGCTATCCACGGTCGTTTGGAAAATGGAGCCGCGCTGCTCGAGTTCGTCGCGGAGCACGCCGGCGTTCACGAGGTTGCCATTGTGGCCGATGGCGAGCTGGCCGCGCGCGCAATCGACCATGAGGGGCTGGGCGTTGGTGAGGTTGCTCGAGCCGGTGGTCGAGTAGCGCACATGGCCGATGGCGCGGGTGCCTTTCAACCGCTCCAAATCCGGCGGCATGAAGACCTGCGAGACGAGGCCCATGGCGACATGGCGGACGAAGGGCGTGTTCGGCCCGGCCGCCGTGACGATGCCCGCGCTCTCCTGCCCGCGATGCTGCAAGGCGAAGAGTCCGTAGTAGGTCAGGACGGCGGCGTTCGGGTGGCCAAAGACGGCGAAGACGCCGCATTCGTGGGTGGGTTTGTGGTGCTTCACGCGGGTCGCTGGGTCGGGAAAGGCGGCAGACTACCGGGCGCTCGGAAGCGGTCAAGCGACGCGCCGGAAAAATTCCGCTGTCACAGGTGC
Source organism: Chthoniobacter sp. (assembly GCA_043758435.1). Lineage (GTDB taxonomy): Bacteria > Verrucomicrobiota > Verrucomicrobiia > Chthoniobacterales > Chthoniobacteraceae > Chthoniobacter. Next base: position 3,853 of record JAYVNN010000255.1, on the reverse strand, counting down.
CGTGACAGGCGTATCGGTTGCGGCCAAAACCCAGCACACCATGAACCGCCTTGCCCTTTGCCTCCTGTCGCTCGCCGGATTTTTCAGCACCGCATCGCCCGCTGGGGCGCAGCGCGTCGCCACTGTGGAGGCGCTGGTCGCGGCGGTCGCGGAAGCAAAAAGCTGGGCGGTCATCGAACTGGCAGAGGGCACGTATCGGCTCACGCAGCCGCTGGATTTGAAAGGCGGCATCGAGCTGAAGGGCGCGGGGATGGGGAAGACCGTCATCACGCACGCGGAGAGCTGGAGGGCGAATCCGGCGACGCTGCCGGACCCGGAGACAAACCACGAGAAGTTCGACCGCACGGGCTACCTCATCCGCTGCGCCAATGACGCGAAGGACATCACCATCTCGGGCATGACGCTCACCGGCCCGCGAATGCACGGGGCGATTTTCGGCATCGCGAACAAGGCGCTGCATTTCTACGATCTTCGCATCGCCGACTTCATGTATTGCGGCATCCGCACCTATGCGATGCAGGGCGCGAAAATCCACGACTGCATCTTCGAGAATGCCGGGCAGCGGTGGGACAATGGCCAGCCCGGCGTGAAGGGTGGCCTCACCGGCGGCGGCATTTTCGGCATTTGGATGGGCGACACGGAAATCTGGAACTGCCGCTTTCTCAACACCGGCAAAGCACCCAATGAGCACTACTACGGCATCAAAGGGCGGCAGGCGCAGCGCGTGCATATTCATCACAACACCATCGAGGCGGGCTTCGCCATCGAGCTGCCATTCGAGGGCGATGAGGATGTGGAAATTGACCACAACATCCTGCGCGCCGCGGTGAGCATCCCGAAACACGCGGGCGGCCCGGTGCCAAAAAGCGGGCGCACCTTTCATCTCCACCACAACTATTTCACCGACGGCTACTCCATCGAGTTCGTCCGCAATGGCGTGGAAGTGGACCACAATCTTTTTGACTTCGACGCCGCGAGCGATGGCGGCAATCTCATCTCCTCGTTTGGCAGCGTGGCCGCGAAAGGCCCGTGCCTTTTCCACAACAACCTCGTGAGCAATCCGGGCCGCGGCGTGATGTGGTTGAACGAGCCCTACGCACAGCTCGAAGTGCGGAACAACCACATCATCGCCCACCCGACCAAGACGCCGCGTACGGAGGGGCTGTTCGGCTTCAACGACAAGAGCGAGTTCGCCACGTTCCGCTTCGCGAACAACGTCATCGAGTGCATCGGCACGCCGCGCCCGCTCTTTCGCAACGACGCCAGCGGGGCCTCCGCACTGGAGAATAACAAGCTCACGAATGTGACCGACACCCTGCGCTACGCGAACAAACCCACCAGCGCACCGGCCGGGCTGGAGCAGCCCCTCAAATTCGCGTGCGGCGTGAACGGCGAACTGACCGTGGACGGCTGGAAGACCTCCAAGTCTGCGGCGAAGTAGTGGGGTGTGCTCGCCCTGCGACGCAGCCTTCAAATCTCCCCGCCCCTCGACCCGTGGCGGTCACGCGTTGCGCGGAAAATCGTCCGCGCTTTGTTGCCAAAGGCGCGCGGCCTGCGCAGCATCCGCGCGATGAAAGACGAAATGATTCTGGTCGTGCGCCGGGCGCTGTTCGATGAACTCGGCGCGTTCCAAGGGCTGAATTTTGCCATCGACCGCTACCTGCCGGCGCTGCTCGCGAGGGAGAACAATTTTTTCACCCCGCGCCCGCCCGCCGAGACCGACCCGACGCTGAAACAGATCATCCCCTACGTGCTGCTCGTGCATGAGGGCCGCGTGCTGCATTACGTGCGGGGAAAAAAAGCGGGCGAGCAGCGGCTGGTGGCGAAGGGTTCCATCGGCATCGGCGGGCACATGAACGATCACGACGAGGGGCTCTTTGCGCTCGACCGGGCGGCCTACGACGCGGCGGTGCAGCGGGAGGTCGGAGAGGAGCTGAAACTCAGTGCGCGCTACACGAATCACGCGGTCGCTTTACTGAATGATGATGCGAGCGAAGTGGGCCGCGTGCATCTCGGCGTCGTCCACGTTTTCAATCTCGAAACGGCCGACGTGCAGAAGGGCGAGGCGATGATTACCGAGCTGCAATTCCTCGATCGCGCCGGGCTGGTCGCGCGGCGGGAGGCCATGGAAACGTGGTCGCAGTTTTGTTTCGATCACCTCGACGAACTGCTCGCCGCGGCGCGCTGAACTTTTCGCGATATGGAAAACTTTGAGCGAATCCTGAAAGGTGCGGTCGAGGCGGGGGCGTCGGATGTGCATCTGAAAATCGGGGCGAAGGTGATCTTCCGCATCGGTGGCGAGCTGGTCGAAGTGGATGCGCCGAAGCCAGCGGCGGAGTGGATGGAGGCAGTGCTCGCGCAGATCGTCCCCGCGCATCTGCGCGCGCGGCTGGACGAGGAGCACGAGGTCGATTTCGCGCACAGCCCGGCGGGCCTCGGACGCTTCCGCGTGAATGTCTTTCAGCAGCGCGGCGGCTACGTCATGGCGCTGCGGCTGGTGAAATCGGCGATCCAGAATTTTTCCCAGCTCCACCTGCCCGACACCGTCCGCCGCATCAGCGAAGCGCCGAGCGGCATCGTGCTCATCACCGGCGCGACCGGCTCGGGAAAATCCACGACGCTCGCGGCGATGATCGACCACATCAACGCGACCGCGCGGCGGCACATCCTCACGCTCGAAGACCCGATCGAGTTTCTTTTCGAGGACAAGCAGTCCGTCATCGAGCAGCGCGAGGTCGGGCTCGACACGGCGACTTTCGCCTCGGGTCTGAAGAACGTGCTGCGGCAGGATCCCAATGTCCTTGTCATCGGCGAAATGCGCGACGCCGCGAGCGCCACGGCGGCGATGAGCGCGGCGAATATCGGGCACCTCGTCATCACCACGCTGCACACCGTGGATGCCGCGAAATCCGTGCAGCGGCTCATGGAGTTTTTCCCCGCCGACGAGCGCGAGCAGGCGCGGCAGCAGTTCGCCAGCACGCTCCGCGCGGTGGTCTGCCAGCGGCTCGTGCGCACCGCCGACGCGGGGCAGCGGCCCGCTTTGGAAATCCTCACGAACAACGCGGCGGTCACAAAACTCATCCACACCGGCGCGCTGGAAAAACTCCCCGCCGCCATCGAACTCGGCGGCAGCGAGGGCATGCAGACTTTCAACATGGCGCTGCACGAACTCGTGACCGCCGGGCACATCAGCCAGGCCGAGGCGCTCGCCAATTCACCGAACCCCGAGGCGCTGAAAATGCGCTTCCAAGGTGTGATGCTCAACGAAACCCGCCGAATCCTCGGCGCGCGCGACTGAACTGGGAAACCGCAGCGGAAAAATCAACCGCAGATCTCGCAGATGACGCAGATGGGGGATTTCAAAAAATCTGCGCAATCCGCGAAATCTGCGGTTAAAACCCTCTGCGCCCCCCCGGAAGCCCTACGCCACCACCCGCGCCGTGCGCAGCCACGGCGTCCGCTCCTCGTCCAGCTCCACCTCGATCCCCCGCGCCCGCAGCGCGGCCAGGCAGATGGCCACCGGCGCAGTGCGCGCGCTGCTTCCCGGCTCGTCGCCAAACGCTGCCACCCAGCGGCTTCTCTCCCGCTTCACGCGCAGGGTATTCACCGTGCCGCTGAGCCGCTCCACCACTTCCCACGCGAGGGCGAGATCCGTGGTGTAGGGGCGAAACTCGAAGACCTCGCTCAGCTCATTGTCCATCCGCACCCCCTCGGGAAAACAGCGCTGAAAATACGGATCGGCGAGCGCGTTGAGCGCCTCCTCGATCGAGTCGAAGCGCAGGAAGGAATGGCTGTCCTCCCAGTACGCCTGCGGTGGCTCCCCGGTGAGATACTTGCCGACCAAGGCATCGAG
>JAYVNN010000254.1:0-4459 GCA_043758435.1 Chthoniobacter sp. | reverse complement strand
CGGCATCACGTACACATCCGCGTTGCCGTCGTAGTTGCCGCTAAAGGCGAGCCGCGTCCCGTCCGGCGAAAACCGCGGGAACGACTCCGCCCCGCGCGGCGTGCTCAGCCGCACCGCTGCGCCGCCGGTCTTCGGCGCGATCCAAATATCGCCCGCATAAACAAACGCGATCTGCGTCTTGGAAACGGCGGGCATTTGCATCATCCGCGCGTCGATGTGCGCGGGCGCATCGTCGGCGAGGAGGGTGGTGGTGAGGGCGCAAGCGAGGAGGGTGGCGGCGAGCTTCATGGGTCGTGGCTGGAAAAGCCGTCGCGCAATTCCGCGCGGCGGGCCGCAACTACTGCCAGAGCCCGCGCGGGGCGCAGTAAAAAAAATCCGCCAGCTCGCCGCCCCAGCGGCGCGCTGGAGGCGAAGCTGTCAGCTTCCCCTCCAGCCGCGCCCGCTCTCACTTCGGCGGCGTCAGTGCGGCGCGCAGGTCGTCCGGCAGCGTGCGGTTCGTCTCGAGCCAGGCTTGCGCGGCTTGCGGCGTCTTTTTCTGCCAGGCTTGAAAGGCGTTGGTCGTGGCCTTGGCCCGCTCATCCACGCCGGTCATGCTCCCGGCCCACGCCATTGCGCTCTCGGGGTCGAGTTCGACCGCGCGCTCGACGTAGGCCGACACCGCCGAATCCCGCGAACCGCTCGGCGGCAGCGTCCCAAGCCATTGCGCGGTTGCCACCGGATCTTTGAAAAACCACGTCGCGCTGAGGCTGGAGAAAGTGTTCGCACGTCTGCTGCCCTCCGGCATCTGGTCCGCGTAGGCCGTGGCCTCGGCGATGTTTTTTTCCGACATCCGCAGCGCGACCATCTGCTGGGCGTCGGCGCGCGCCTCGTCGTCCCGGATGCGCGCGGCAAAGCGCTGTGCGGCGGGGAGGTCGCTCTGCGCCAGCTCGCGCGCAATATTGCCCGAAACGCCGAGCAAAAACTTATCGTCGGCAACTCCCAGCGCCGTGTTCGCTGCGGCCTGCGGATCGCGCTCCGCCCAGGCGTGAAGGGTGGTCCTGAGCGCCGTGTGGCGCTCTTCCGGGTCGCCGATCTGGCCGGCCCAGGCGTAGGCGGTGACGGGGTCGCGCTGCGCCCAGTGCCCGGCCACGCCGGCGAGCGCGCGTTCGCGGAAATCGCTCGGCGGCAGCGCGCCCGCCCGCGCCGCAGCGCTGCGCGGATCGCGCTCGCTCCATGCGCCGAAGATGATCTCGTAGCTCTCGCCTTCCTTCGCCGCTTCGGGAAAGCGCGCGAGCAGCGCCAGCGCCGTCTCCGGCTGGCTCGCCGCCACTCCCGCGAGGAGACCCACGACGGCTCTGCCACGTTTCTCATCATCCAAAGTGGTGACGAAATCCGCCGCTGCCGCGGGGTCGCGCACGCCCCATTCGCCGATCACCGTCTTGAGCACTTCCGCATCCGCGTTACGATCCGCGATCACTCCCTGCATCGCGGTGGCCGCCGCAGTCGCGGGGTCAAGCTCCGCCCAGCGCGCGAACAGCGCAATTCGCAGCAACTCCCTCACGTCTTTCGCCCCGCCGGAATGTGCGGCGACGACGAGCGCCGCGGGAATTTCCTCCGCCGACAAATCGCCCGTGGCCACGATGAGCCGGCGGATGCGCTGCATCTCCGTCGGTGCCCGCCGCGCGGCCTCGAAGCGCGCCGCGAGGTCGCGCGGCGGAGCGGGCGCGGGGTCGGTGAAAGTGTCGGCGTGTTCGCGCGCACCCCGCATTTCCGCGGCGCGGGCGGCGGCCGGGCGCTCATTCGCCTCGGAGTCGCCGGGTTGGGGCCGGGCCGCGCCCATTCCCGACTCGCGACCCGCCGTGCCTGTGCGCGAACGCTCCGCCAGCATCCCGAGCCCCCACGCCGCGGTGAGAGCGAGCACCTTGGCGGCGATGCGGAGGCGGGGCGTCATGACGGCGCGAAGCGTAGCGGCAGAAAGCGCCGCGCGCCCTACTTCGTTTTCAGCGATTCGAGGAAGGCCAGCAGGTTCGCGAGGTCGGCGGGGGCGAAAGTGTTGAGCAGACCCTCGGGCATCATCGAAGTCTCGAGTTTGCCGCGCGCGGTGATGTCGCCTTTCTCGATCGTCACGGTCTGCCCGGCGATGTCGCGCACGTCCACGCTGTCGCCGCCTTCGCGGGTCACGAAGCCCTGGATTTCGCCGCTCTTCTTCGTCTTGAAAGTCACGGTTTCAAAACCCTGCGCGAGCTTCGCGTTGGGCTTGAGGATGGATTCGGTGAGCGCGGCGCGGTCGTAGGTTTTCGCGACGGCGGCGAGCATCGGGCCTTTCGGCGGTTCGTCGGCGCGGGTGGTGTGGCAGGCGATGCAGCCGGCGCGGAGAAACATGTCCTTGCCCTGCGCGGCGTCGCCGCCTTTTTGCACGGCGGCGAAGACGGCCTCGTATTTCATCGTGCCGATGGTCGCGGCGGGCGTGCCGGTGTCCTTCAGCCCGAGCGCCTGGTAGGCGAAAAGCGCGGACTCGGCGACGGCGTTGTTCGGGTCTTTCAAATGCGCGGTGACCTGCTCGGAAAAGGCTTTCGCCTTCGTCCGCGCGATGACGCCGAGGAGGCTCGCGGCGCTCTCGGGTTTGGCCCACGATTTGTCCACGGCGGCGAGCGCAGCGTCGTGCTCCTTGCCTTTCACGAGCGCGCTGGCGGCGAGGTTCACGAGCAGCGTTTGCGCCAGCGTGCGCTTCGCGGCGTCGGGGCCGGCGGCGATTTTTTCGAGCGCGCCGGTGTGCTTCGCGTTCTTCGGGTCGCGGGTGAAATCGTCGAACGCCGCGGTGATGGACGCGTGCCCCGCCGCCGCGCCGGCAAAGGGCGCGAAGGCGGTGACGGCGGCCTCGAACGCCGCGCCGCGCTCGCTGGCGCGGGCGAGGAGGCGGAGCGCTTTCGCGCGAAAATCGGGCGCTTGCTTTTCATCGGTGGCGAGGGCGGTGAGCGCGGTGAGGGCTTCGGCGGGGAGCGCGTTGTCGGGCGCGAAGAGGCCCTCGATGGCGGTGAGTTTCGCGGCGGTGTCGGTGCCGGCTTTGGCGAGCATGAGTTCGACGAGGCCGGGGTAGTTGACCTTCGTTTTGTACATCGTCTGCACGAGCCAGCGCGCGTCGTCGCCCTGCGCGGAATCGAGCGCGGTTTTGAGCGCAGCCTCGATTTTCGGCGAGGCCTCCCACGGCTCGGGTTTGTAAACCGGGCCGCTGGTGTCGGGGCGCGTGCCCCACCAGACCTTGGGATCGAGATAGACGGCGTCCTTGTTGTCGAGGCGGCAGAGGGTGTTGAGGATTCCTTTGCGCAGCGCGGGATCTTTCGTGCCGGGGAGCCGGGCGAGGAGCGCATCCACGACCTTCGCATCGTAAAAACCGTAGAGCGCCCGCAACACGCCGGGCTGCACTTTGGCATCGGCGGAATCAAGCGCGCCGACGAGCACCGCCGCGGCTTTTAGCTCGGCAAGCGCGCGCACGGCGAGGTGCGCAATGATCGGGTCGGCATCGGCGACGAGCGGGAGGATGGCCGGTGCGGCGTCCACTTTGCCGAGGCGGCGGACGGCGTTGATGGCTGCGGTGCGGACGCGCGGGTTTTTGTCGGAAAGCCCGGCGGTGATTGGCGGCATCGGGACTTGCGCGGCGAGGCGGGTGTCTTCGGCCAGCGCGCGAATGGCGTATTCGCGGACCGTTTCATCCGCGGCGAGCTGCGTGAGCGCGGGGAAAGCCTTCGCGCCGAAAAGCTGCGCGAGCGTTTCCAGCGCGGCCACGCGCACGCCGATGCTGCCCGGCGTGGCGGCGATCTTTTCCAAATCGCGACCGGCAGCCTGTCCGTTGCGCCGCACGAGCTCGCGCTGCGCGGCGAGCCGGAGAACGGCGCTGGGAGAGGAAAGGACGGCGGCGAGCGCGGCGGGCGACAGTCCCTTGAGGTCGTTGAGCTTCACGGCGGGCGCGCCCTTTTTCACCACGCGCAAGACGTAACCCGCGTGCGGCCCGTTGTAGTTGAAGGTCGCGCCTTCCCAGCTTGAAATGTAAATGCGGCCCGCGGCGTCCACGTCCATGTCGGTCGGGCGCGTGAGTTTGAGCCACTCGGTCTGGCCCTGGTTGGCGCCATCGACGACGTAGCCTGCGCCGTTCTGTTTGAGGCCGTGAAACTCGATCGCGTTGCGGCCCCACTCGACGGTGTAGAGGCCGTTTTGCAGGCCCGGTTCATCGAGCCAGAGTGAGCCGCAGGGCGAGCCGCCGCCGTAGTCGGCGAGCGGCTGCAAATGATCCTCGGGGAAGTTTTTGAAATAGTACGGGTAGCCCATGTGCGCGCCGGGCGGGACATAGCTCAGGCGCACGTCCCAGCCGCCGCCGTCGTTGGTGTTGTCGCGGGTGAAAAGGTCGAGCGTGGGCGAGACGGCCACGTCGTAGATATTGCGCTGGCCGCGCGAGACGATCTCCAGCCCGGTGCCGTCGGGCCGC
>JAYVNN010000253.1:0-13462 GCA_043758435.1 Chthoniobacter sp. | reverse complement strand
TGGAGGGGAAGCTGGCAGCTTCCCCTCCAGACGCGCAGGTCGCCTCTCACGCTGAAAACATTCGCGACTAGGCAACCGCGAGGACGCTGACTATCTCTCCTCCTTTTCCATGTCCCGCCTGCCGATTTTTTCACGCCTCATCCTCCCCGCCGCGTTCCTTTTCATCGCCGGGTGCGCGACTGCACCACCACCGCCACCGAAGCCGCCCACGCCGCAACCACCGCGGAAACAGTCGTACTGGGCCGACGAGGGCGTGACCGGCGAACCGTCCATCGCGATCATTCTTGGCGAGCAGCGCGCGCATTTTTTCAAGGGGCAGGCGGAAGTGGGGCAGGCGGCGATTTCCAGCGGGAAAAAAGGCTTCGAGACGCCAATGGGCGATTTCAAAGTCATCCAGCGGGACAAAAACCACGTCTCGAATCTCTATGGCGAATTTGTGGACGCGACCGGCGTGGTGGTGAAAACCAACGTGGACATTACCAAGGAAAAGCCGCCCGAGGGCGCGAGTTTCCAAGGCGCGAAAATGCCTTTCTTCCTGCGCTTCCACGACGGCGCAGGCATGCACGCGGGCCGCCTGCCGGGGCACCCCGCATCGCACGGCTGCGTGCGGCTGCCGCGTTTCATGGCCGAGCATTTTTTTGAAAGCGCGCCCATCGGCACGCCGGTCAGGGTGCTCGACCAGCTCGTTACGGAGCCTCCGAAAAAGCCGTCGCTTTAGCCCACATTTCTCCGCGCCAATCTGCGCGCGCGGCGCGTATCGAGTTGTATGTCCACCGCCCTCCACTGGTTCCGCCGCGACCTCCGCCTGACCGACAACTCCGCGCTCGCCGCCGCCGTCGCCGCGCACGACCACGTCATCCCGGTCTTCATCACGAGCGAGTGGAAAAAGGAGCACGCGTGGTGCGGAGCGCCGCGGCAGGAATTTCTCTGCGGCTCCCTCGCCTCGCTGGCGCAGAACCTCGAAGCCAAGGGCGGACGCCTGATCGTCCGCCACGGGCGCGCGGATGAGGTGCTGGAAAAGCTCGTGCGCGAGAATGGCGCGGACGCGATTTATTTCAACCGCGACCCCGATCCGTTTGGCCGCGCGATGGAAGCGCGCATCGCTGAAATGGCTGCGCGCGTCGGCGTGAAAGTGCACGCGCACAAGGATGTCGCGCTGCACGAGCGCGACGAAGTGCTGACCGCGGGCGGCACGCCGTTCCGCGTCTTCACGCCTTATTCCAAAGCGTGGCTGAAGCTCGACAAACCCACGCCCGCACGCGCCATCGGACGCCTCTCCACGCCGCCGCACATTTCCAGCGATCCGCTGCCAACCCTGCAAACATGGGGCTTGGCGAGCGATGCGCAGATCATCGAACCAGGTGAAGCCGCCGCGAGCAAACGACTCGGGCATTTTCTCGACGGGCCGATTACCGAATACGGCGCCACGCGCAACGTCCCGCTCGGCGGAGCCAACTCGCGCCTTTCCCAAGACCTCCGCCACGGCACGCTCTCGATCCGCGAAGTCTATGCAAAGTGCGCCACGCTCGCCCGCGCCGAACCGCGCCAGGCGCGCAGCATCGGCATCTACGTGAACGAACTCATCTGGCGCGAATTCTACATGCAGGTGCTCTGGCATTGGCCCGACGTGCTCGACCATGAATTGCAGGAGCACTACCGCGACCTGAAATGGCGCGACCACTGGCGGCCCGAGCAGCAGCCGGGCGGCGAAGCGTTCCAGCGTTGGTGCGCGGGCGAGACCGGCTTTCCTGTCGTCGATGCCGGCATGCGCGAGTTGAACGCGACCGGCTACATGCACAACCGCGTGCGCATGATTACCGCGATGTTTCTGACCAAAGACCTGCACGTCTGGTGGATGCACGGCGAGAGCTGGTTCATGCGCCGGCTCGTGGATGGCGAGATCGCCAGCAACAACGGCGGCTGGCAGTGGAGCGCCAGCACCGGCACGGATGCCGCGCCGTATTTCCGCATTCAGAATCCGTGGTCGCAGACGAAGCGTTTCGATCCCGACGGCGACTACATCAAAAAGTGGGTGCCCGAGCTGCGCGACGTGCCCGCGCCGAAATTTTGCGAACCGCCCGCACCCGGCCTTGCGCTGGCGAAGGGCTACCCGCTCCCCATCGTCGATCACCACCGCGAGCGCGACGCCGCGCTGGAAATGTTTCGACGCTAGCGCCGCCGCCTCGCTATCACCGGCGGCGTCATGTCCCCCACCCTCGCCGTCCTCCCACCCAATGGCCTGCTCGCGCTCGCCGCTTGCGCCATCGTCGGCCTCGTCCTGCTCATCGCGCGGTTCAAATGCAACGCCGTCGTCGCCATCGTCATCGCCGCGCTTTTCGTCGGGCTCGGCAGCGGCATGCCGCTCGGCGACATCGTCACGAGCTTCGAGGGCGGCGTGGCGAAAACCCTCGGCGGCCTCGCCATGATTATCGGCCTCGGCACCATCCTCGGGAAACTGCTTTCCGAATCCGGCGCGGCGGAAGTCATCGCCCTCCGCATGGTCCGCCTCTTCGGCCCCACGCGGCTCGACTACGCCATCATGGTCGTCGCCTTCGTCATCGGCATCTCGATTTTTTTCAACGTCGGCATCGTCCTCCTCGGCCCGCTCGCCTTCATGCTCGCGCGGCAAACCGGCATGCCCATCCTGCGCCTCGCACTGCCGCTGGCGGCAGGGCTTTCCACCGCGCACGGGCTCATTCCGCCGCACCCCGGCCCGCTCGCCGCCATCGCCACCATTCACGCCGACACCGGCAAGACCATCCTCTACTCGCTCCTCGTCGGCGCACCCACCGCGCTCGTCGCCGGGCCGCTCCTCGCGCGCTGGGTCGCGCCGCGCGTGCCGGCGGAAATGCGCGGACTGCTCGCCGAGATGGTCGGCCGCCCCGCGGCCCCGCGCCCGCCGGGCTTTGGCATCAGCATTTTCACCATGCTCCTACCCGTGCTCCTCATGGTCCTCGGCACGGTGGCCAAAGTTTTTCTCCCTGCGGACAGCCCCATGCGTCCGTGGGCCGAATTCGTCGGCGCACCCACCGTGGCCATGCTCATCGCGGTGCTCGTTTCTTTTTACACCTTCGGCCTCGGATGCGGCCTGACCAGCGGGCAGATTTTGAAATTCAGCGACTCGTGCTTCGCGCCCGTCGCCGGGCTGCTGCTGCTCATCGGCGCGGGCGGCGGGTTCAGCATGGTGCTCAATGGCTCCGGCGTCGGCGCGGCCATCGGCGGCTGGGGCGCGACGCTGCCCATTTCGCCGCTCCTGCTCGGCTGGATCATCGCCGGCCTGCTGCGCATCAGCATCGGCAGCGCCACCGTCTCCGTGCAGACCGCGGCCAGCCTCATGGCCCCGATCATCGCCAGCAAACCCGAGGTGAACAAAGAGCTGCTCATCCTCGCGATGGGCAGCGGCTCGCTCATCCTCTCGCATGTCAATGACAGCGGTTTTTGGTTTGTGAAAGAATACCTCGGCCTCTCAATCGAGCAGACGCTGAAGACGTGGACGGTCGTGGAAACGGGCATCGCCTGCTCGTCCATCGTGTTCATTTTGTTGGTGGACATGTTCGTCTGATGCGGGCTCGCGCTCGGCTAAAACCCGCGGGTGCCGCCCGCAACTGTAGGGGAAGCTGACAGCTTCCCCTACAGTTGCGGGCGGCGCCTGCGGTTCATTGCGAAAGCCCCACGGGTGCGCCCGCGTAGCCGGTCAGTTCCATGTAGCCGTGACCGCGCACGGCGGCTCCGGCGCGGGTGCCGCTGAGGTCGATGACGCCTTCCCAATACGCGATCGGCTGGAGCACCAGCTCCTGCGCGGCGAGCGGCGTGTCGATGCGGAGCTGCACGCCGAGCTTCGGCACGTTGAGGTGCCACGCGATGGGATAACGCCCGCCGGTCTGCGGGCTCGTCCATTCGCGCAGCGGCGTGAGCGTGTAGTCGTCGCGGCGGAGATGCTGCGTGGTGCCATCGCGGGCGATGAAGGTGCCGCTGGAATTCGGATCGAGCCCGCCGCCGCGCGTGCGCATTTGGTAGAGCATCAGCTCCGAGCCGTCGTCGAGTTGCAGGCTGAACCAGTTCCAGCCGACCTGCGCGGGCGTGAGCTGGTTGGTCGCCCATTCGCGGTCCAGCCAGCTCTCGCCAGTCACGCGCAAAGTCTTTCCGCCGACGGTGAGCGTGCCGTCCGTCGTCATCCGCGTGCCGGAGAAATAGTGCGACGCACGCCCCTCGCCCTCGGCCTTCTGGCTCACGCCGTTTTCGCCGTGGATGACCCACGGCTTCGCGCTCGCGAGGTGCAGATCGAGCGCGGCGTTTGCGCCTTTCGCGCGGAGCGCAAAGGTGCCGTCGTCCTTGAGTTCGAGCGCCCAGTCCTCGATCCACGCGAGTTTCCCATCCGCCCCGAAACCCGCTTCACCAAAAGCTCCGCGCCCGATCTTCTGCTCGAAATGAAAACGCTGCGCGCTGATGTCGCTGACGGCGAAGTGGGCGAATTTCAGGTCAGCGACGACGAAGCGCGAGGTCGCAGCCGCAGTGCCGGGCGGGCGCAAACCCTGCCGGAAAAAGGTGAGCTGGTAGCCGAAACCATGCCCGCTTTCGTCCGCGAGATGGCCGGTGAAATACCACCACTCGGTTTTGAATTCCGGGTGGATGCGGTGGTCGCGCGGAAACTCGTACTGCCAGCCGGGCAAGGCGGTACGCCAGTCGGCGGCCGGGGATAGGCCCGCGAAAAACGCGAAAAGCACGAAAATACTGACCTGAAAAATCGCACCCCGTCGCGTTTCATCCCGAGCGGAGCGCAGGCGGAAAGGCGGGCGCAGCGGAGTCGAGAGCCGAGTCCGCGAGACGCCGCCGGGCTTGGTGGCAGGCGGCAAACCTCGGCGGTTCGATGACGTACGGCGCTGGAATGAACCGCCGCGGTCCCTCGACTGCGTTCCGTCCACCTGCGCCCGCACGGAACTCCGCTCGGGATGACGGACATTGGGCAATGTCTCCATGGAATGTTGGTCGGCTCTCATTCTTCGCGGACGGCGGTGGCGATGGGCGTGCGGCTGGCGCGGGCGGCGGGATACCACGCGGCGAGGAGGGCGGCGGGGAGAATCCAGAGCGGCGTGGCGGCGAGCGCGGGCCACGGGAATTGCAGCGCGATGGTCCAGCCGAAGAAGGCGGGATTGACGACCCAAGTGAGGGTCATCGCGAGCACGGTGCCGGTGGCGAGGCCGAGGGCGGTGGCGATGAGGCCGAGCATGGCGGACTCGATCATCAGCAGTGCCTGCACCTGCCCGCGCGAGGCTCCGATGGCGCGGAGTGCGCCGATCTCGCGCTCGCGCTCGGCGACGAGCGTGGTGACGGAGAGAAAGATGCCGGCGATGGCGACGAGCATGGCGACGGTGCGGAGGATGTAGGTCACGGCAAAAGTCTGGTCGAAGATGGCGAGGATGCGCTGACGGAGCGAGCGGTTGGAGTAAATCGCGAACTCGCCGTCGCGGCTGAAGCGGGCGCGGAAAGCGTCGGCGAGCGGCTCCCACGCTTGATTCGCGCGGAGATAGACGGCGAGGGAATTGACGCCAGGATCGCTCCAGGACGCATCGAAGGTCGCGCGCGCCATGAGGATCACGCCTTGGTCGCGGGTGAAGTCGGAGTAGATGCCGGCGACGGCAAACTCCGCCGGGCCGCGCGGTGTGGCGAGCGTGATGCGGCCGCCGTCGCGCACGCCGAATTTGCGCGCGAAAGGCTCGGTCACAGCGACGCACCGCTCATGGAAAACGCGCGCCATTTTCCGCTCATCGTCGCCGCCGGTGAAGGTGAGGTTTTTGCGGTACTCGCCTTGCACGACGGCGAGCAGCGCGGGTTTCGGTGCGGAGCTGTGCGCGGAGACCTGCACGGACATTTCGCGGAAAGTGTCCACGCCGCCGACTTCGGGACGTGCGCGCAGCCAGTCGAGCGCGGCGGGCGGGACGAAGGCGGAAAGGCCGATGGTTTCGTTCGAGGCGGGGGCGATGAAAAGATCGGCGACGATGCCGCGGTTGATCCACGCATCCACGCTTTGGCGGAAGGAATGGATCATCACCATGAGCCCGACCATCATCGCGATGGCGGCGGCGAGCGCGGCGACGGTGACGGCGTTGCGGTGGATGGAGCGGCGGAGATTATCCGCCGCGAGCCGCCAGAGGATGCCGAGGGGCACCGCCCGCGAAGCCGCATCGCCACAGGCTTTGGTGACCGCGGGCGCGAAAAGTGCGAAGCCGCCGAGCACCAAAAAAGCGGCGGCGAAACTCCACGCGGGCGGACCGGTGCGGAGCGCGAGCCAGCACGCGAGTGCAGCGGCGGCGAGGAATGCGAAGCCCAGTCCGCTCCAGCGCGGTGCGCGGGCGACGGCCTGCTCGGCGTGCGCGCCGAGGCTGAGGGCGGCGACGGGATTGATGCGTGCCGCTTCGCTCGCGGGCAGCCATGCGCCAACGAGCACGGCAGCGAAGCCGAAGACGGCGGCGGTGAAAAATTGCGCGGGGCTGAGCCAGCTTCGATCAATGCTGAGCAGGACGTAGAGCGAGGAGATGGTTTTCGCGACCGCGCCGGTGAGCACGCGGGCGAGGGCGACACCGCCGACGGCCCCGACGGCGATACCGAGTGCGCCGAGGATGGCGGCTTCGCCGAGAAAGAGCGCGCGCACTTCCCAGCGCGTCGCGCCGAGGGCGCGGAGGATGCCGATCTCGGTGCGGCGGCGGGCGACGGAGGCGGAGATGGTGTTGTAGATGAGGAAGACGCCGACGAGGAGCGAGACCATGCTCAGCGCGGTGAGATTGAGCTGGAAGGCGGAGAGCATGTTTTGGATTTGCGCGCTGCGCTGGCGCGGCGGTTCGGCGGTGAGGGCGGGCGGCAAAACGGCGCGCAGATTTTCCGCGGTGGCGGCGGCGCGGCGCGGGTCGTCGAGGAGGATTTGGAGCGAAGTGAGACGGCCTTGCCTGCCAAAAAGCTCCTGCGCCCAGCCGATGTCCATGACGGCGAAACGCGGCTGCGCGGCGGCGGGCGAGTCGCTGCTTTCGATGAGCGCGGCGATGTGCAGCGTCTTCGTTTCGCTGTTCACGAGCGCGCGGAAAGTGTCGCCGGTTTTCCAGCCGCAACGGCTGGCGAAGGCCGTGGTGACAGCGATTGCGCCTGGTTCGCCCATCCAGCTTTCGAGCGCGGGGCGTTCGCCGTTTGCGCCGATGTCGAAGGTGCGAAAAGACTCGCCGGTGAAAAGATCGACGCCGAGCACGCGGAGATATTCGCCGGGAAAATCGGGGAGCGTGACGGTGCCTTCGACAAGGCCGGTGACGGCGCGGATGCCGGGTTGTTTGGCGACGGTGGGCCAGAGCGTTTCGTCCACGTCGCCGCGGATTTCGAGGTGCGTTTTCCCCGCGACGAGGTCGATGCCGGCGGCGAAGGACTGGTTCGCGCTGTGGTTCGCAATTTGGATCGCGAGATACACTGCAATGCCGAGGGCGACGCTGAAGATATTGAGCAGCGCGAGGAGGCGGTGGCGGCGCAGATTGCGCAGGACGTGCCAGGCGAAGATGCGGGGAAACTGCGGGGTCATGGTGGGTGCGGGCTGGCAGCCCGCGCGCCTCTACTCAGCAGGCGCGGCTTGCGAGACGGCCTGGAGCGCTTTTTGCAGGCGGGCGATGGTCGCGGCGTCGCGGAGTTTGTGGCCCTGCGCGTCGGTGACGTAGAAGGAGTCGATGGCCGCGCCTTTTTCCGTGGCGATGCGGGAGAGGGCGATCTGCACGCCGGTCTCGCTGAAGGCGTGGAGCAGGCTGGCGAGCAGGCCGAGGCGGTCGGGGGTCTGAATATCGACGAGGGTATAGACGGGGTGCGCGTCGTTTTCGATGACGAGGCGGGTGGAAAAATCCAGCTCCTGGGCGAGATGGACGGCGCGCTTTTTCATGGCCTTGGCGAGCAGTGCGGGGAGGTCGAAATGCTCCGCCTCGAGGGATTGGCGGAGGCGCTTTTCGACGAGGGCCATTTCCTTTTCGTCGGTCACAGCCTCGAACTTGGTGTTGCAGACGCGGAAAATGTCGAGCACGAGCGAGTCGGTGCGGGTGAAGACGTCGGCGCTGAGAATATTGAGCTGCGCGACGGAGAGGCAGCCGGCGATGCGGGCGAGGAGCGCCTGCCGGTCCCAGCCGCAGAACCAGAATTCGCTGTGCCCGCGGTCGGGATGCGCGACCCATTTCACGGCAGGTGCGAGGGCCAGGCTGTCGTCGGCGTGGCGGGCTTCGAGGAAGTGGCGGAAAAACCGGAGATGCTCGACGATTTCCGCCGGGCCGTAGGCCTGGAAATAGCGCTCGGGCATGGATTCGAAATGCGCGTCGGCCTCATCGCGAAACTCGGCGGGGATTTTTTTGGCGACCGCGCCGCGCAGGGCCTCGCGCTCGACGGCGCGCTGGCGGTAAAAGGCTTCGCCGTCGGCGAGGTAGAGCGAGGTGCTGTGGTAGAGCTGCCAGACGAGGCCCTCCTTCCAGTCGGACCAGCTTTGGTCGCCGGTGCCGCGGCCATCGACGAGGGTGAGGAGCATGAGCGCGTCGAGATTCGCCTGGGAGCGGATGACGCCGGCGAACTCGGCGGTCGTCGCGGGATCATCGAGGTTCCGGCGCTGCGCGGTCATCGAGAGGACGATGTGATTATCCACGAGGATGACGAGCGTTTTGCGCTGCTCGGGCGTGAGCTGGAGGCGGCGCGAAACCTTTTGCGCGAAGAGCGCGCTGGCCTCGGCATGCTGGGCGGCGTTGGACGCCTTACCGGTGTCGTGGAGCAGGAGCGCGAGGTAGAGCACGCAGGGATCCTCGAGTTTTTGGAAGAGCTTTTTGTATTCGTAGTCCTCGATCTTCGGGCTGGCGGGATCCATCAGGGCATCGAGTTTTTCGATGCAGACGAGGGTGTGCTCGTCGGCGGTGTAGCGGTGGAAAAACTCGTGCTGCACGAGGCAGGTGAGCTGGCCGAATTCGGGGATGAAGCGGCCCAGGAAATCGACCTTGTGCATGGCACGCAGCACCGCGCCGACTTCGCCTTTGCGGGAGCAGATGGCGAGGAAGGTTTCGCGCGCGGGCTTGAGATATTGAAAGGTGCGATCGACGAGGTGGAGGCGGCGGCGGATGAGCTGGGCCAGCTCGGCGCTGAGGCGGAGGCCGCGGAGCTGGAGGTGCTGGAAGAGGCGCATCATCCGCGCCGGGTCCTGGTTGAAAACGTTGGGCGACTCGGCGAAAAGCTGGCCGTCGCGGCTGAAAAAACCGTCGAAGGACGCGGGCGCGAGCGTCTTGGGCTTGCGCAGGAAACGCAGGAGGCCGGCCGGCTTTTCCGCGGCCGCGGGGCGGATGGAGAGCCGCTCGGCGAGCAGGTCGGTGATGGCGTAAATGCTGCGCGCGTTCTGGAAGTAGTCGCGCATGAAAGCCTCGCTGCGGCGGAGGATGTTTTTCTGCGGGTAGTTGAGCTTGTTCGCGAGCTGCACCTGCTGGCTCATGATGATGACGTCGGTGGAGCGTTTGTTGAGGTAGTGCAGCTCGGTGCGGATGCGGAGGAGAAAGTCGTGGGCGCGGTCGAGCTGGCGGCGCTCGGTTTCGTTGAGGAGTTTTTTTTCCACGAGGCCGGCGGTGGTCTGCACGCGCTCCTTGAAAAAGCTGATCCACAAAAGGTTCTGGTAGTCGCGCAGGCCGCCGCAGCCGTTCTTGATGTTGGGCTCCTGCATGTACACGGTGCGCCCGAATTTCTCGTGGCGCTCGGCCTGGTTGGTCACGCGCTGGGCGATGTATTCGTCCACATGGCCGGTCACGCATTTCTCCAAAAACGCGGTGCGGTACTGCCCGAAAAGCTGGCTGTCGCCGGCGATGAGGCGCGACTCGAGGAGCGCGGTTTTCGAGAGCATGTCCTGATTCGCCTGCCGCACGGCCTCGGCCACGGAACGCGTGGAGTGGCCGACTTTGAAACCCACGTCATAGAGCATGAGCAGGATTTGCGGAATGATCTCACCAAGCCGCGGGTCGAGTTTTTTCGGCGCGACGGGGTGAAGAAACATGACGTCGATGTCGCTAAAGGGATTCAGCTCGCCGCGGCCGTAGCCGCCGATGGCCACGAGCGCGAGTTTGGGCGGTTTGCCAGGGCCGGCTTTGAACTCGAGGGCCGCGTCGAGCAGGTGGCGGAGGATGACATCCACGAGGCTGGCGCGCTCCGCGCAAATCTCGCGTCCGCCGCCGCCGGCCCCGTGCTTCAGGCGGATGCGGTGGTTCTCGATCTTGAGGAATTTTTTGTAGAGCGAGAGCTGCTCCGCCGCGTTCGGCACGCCTTGGGAACGGAGCTGCTGCTCGGCGTGGGCGAGGACTTTTTCACGATGGCGAAGCATGGGTGGGCAGGGAAGATGCACGATGACCGGGACGGCTGAAACCGGAAACTGGAAACCTGAAACCCGAGTCTCTGAATGCCGCATTTCAGGACTCAGGTTTCAGGCTTCCGATCCCCGGCTTCCTCCATCCCCTGGGGCATGCGTCTAGCTACTCACAGTGGGGAAAATGCCCGACCGCCCTCTGCTCCCGCACTTCCCCACCTTCCGCCGGCTCCGCGAGCGGCTGGCCGGGGAGGTCGGTTTCCCGCGCTGGCACATCCGCGCCACCGTCGTCGGCGTGGCGGTGATCGCGGCCCTCGGCGCGGCGTTTCTCGCGCTCGCTGTGCATGAGCGCACGGTGGAAGAAAGGCGGACGCAGGAGTTTGCCATCCTGCGCAGCGCGGCCACTGCGGAGGTGGATCTGGCGAGCCTGACGGCGGCGCACCGCACCTGGCTGCTCACCGGGCAGCCCGCGGCGCGCGAGCAGTTCCGCCGCGGCTGCAATGCCTTTCGCGAGCGCCTCGTGGAACTCATCCCCCTGCTCCGCGACGCACCCGCGCGCCGCGACGCCATCCGCCGCATCGGCGCGGATTTCCAGCTCTGGATGAACGACGCCGCGCGCCTGCCGGCGGGTGCCGGCCGCAGCGCGGACAGCGCGCCGCCTGGCAGCCTGCACGTCGCGCTCAGCGGCTTTCAGCGCGAGTCCGAGGGGCTTTTGCAAACGGGCAGCGCGCAGGCCCAGCGCGAGCATCTGCTCGCGACCGGGAGCTTCGTGCTTTTCGGCGCGCTCTCGATCGGCTTTCTCGTGGTCTCGATCTCGGCCAGTTTCCGCGGCTTCCACTGGCATCTCGAAAAGGCCAAGTCCGCCGAAGCCCAGACCCGCGCGATCATCGACAACACGCTCGACGGCGTGATCACGCTCAACGACGCCGGCCTCATCCAGTCGCTCAATCCCGCCGCCGAGCGCATCTTCACCCAGCGCAGCGCGGAGGTCGTCGGCCAGAATCTCGCGCTCCTCATTCCGCAGCGGCATTTTTTCCACGACATGAAAGGCGGCCACGTCAGCGCGCTCGCCACCACTGGTCTGCGGCAGGGCTACCACTCGTTTCCCATCGAGGTCTCGCTCAGCGCCATGCAGGTCGCCGGGCGGCGGCAGTTCGTGGCCATCGTGCGCGATGTCACCGAGCGGCAACGCTCGGAGGACACGCTCCGGCAGATCAGCCTCGGCGTCTCCACCACCACGGGCGAGGAGTTCCTCCGCTCGCTCCTCAAGCAGCTCTCAAAGGCGCTCGCGAATGATTTCGCCTTCCTCGTGGAGCTGGGCAAAAGCGGGCCGCCCGTCGCGGCCACGCTCACCGTGGCCGAGCAGGGCAGCATCCGCACGGTCTGCCCGTACGAGCTCACGGACTCGGCCTGCGCCGAGGTGCTGGCCCGAGGCACGCGCACGCATTGCGCCGGAGTGCGCGGACTTTTCCCCGAGGATGTCCTGCTCCTCGACCTCGCCGCGGAGAGCTTCGTCGCCGTCCCCCTCACCGACCATCGCGGGCAGCCCGTCGGCCTCATCGGCATCCTCGACCGGCACGCGCTCGCCGAGACGCAGATCATCGAGAGCACGCTCCAGATTTTCGCCGCGCGCGCCGGCGCCGAGATCGAGCGCAAGCGCGCGGAGGCGGACCTCGCCGCGGAAAAGGAACGCCTCGCCGTCACGCTCCGCTCCATCGCCGACGGCTTCATCACGCTCGGCACCGACGGCCGCGTGCTCATGCTCAATGCCGTGGCCGAGCGCCTCACCGGCTGGACCGCGGAGACCGCCGTGGGCCAGCCGCTCGGCGCCGTTTTCCAGCTCCTCCACGAGCGCACCCGCAAGCCCCGCGCCCGCGTGCTCCAGCGCATCGTCGAGACCGGCGCAGCCGAGGGGCTGGAAGGCCCGGCGCTCCTCGCCCCGCGCGGTGGAGCGCCCGGCAGCGAGCGCGTCATCGAGGGAAATGCCTCGCCCATCCGCGACCACACACATCGGAAAATCGGCGCGATCATCGTCTTCCGCGACATCACCGAGCGGCGCTGGCTCGAGGCCGAGCAGCAGAAAGCCGACAAACTCGACAGCCTCGGCGTGGTCGCCGGCGGCATCGCCCACGACTTCAACAATCTGCTCACCGCCATCCTCGGCAACCTCTCCCTCGCCCTCGTCCACCCCGCGCTCGACGACGCCCTCGCCGAGCGGATCACCGCCGCGAAAAAAGCCGCCAGCCGCGCGCAGGAGCTCTCGCGCCAGCTCCTCACTTTTGCCAAAGGCGGTGCACCCATCAAGCAGACCACCCACCTCCCCGGCCTCCTGCGCGACACCCTTTCGCTCACCCTCCACGGCGCTCCCGTGCATTGCGAATTCCACCTGCCCGACGACCTCTGGTCCGTCGAAATCGATCCCGGCCAGATCAGCCAGGTTTTCAACAATCTCGCCACCAATGCCCAGCAGGCCATGCCCGCGGGCGGCACCCTCCGCATCTCCGCGGAAAACCTCGAGCTGCTCTGCGCTTCCCACACTCTCGGCCTGCGCGCCGGGCGCTGGGTGCGGCTCTCGCTGCAGGACCAGGGCATCGGCATCCCCGAGGAGTCTCTCAAAAAAATCTTCGACCCCTATTTCACCACCAAACCGAAAGGCACCGGCCTCGGCCTCGCCACCGCCTACTCCATCGTCAAAAACCACGGCGGCCTCATCCATGTGGAATCCCGCCCCGGCGAAGGCTCCACTTTTTCCCTCTGCCTCCCGGTCTCCGAAAAGCCGGCCGTCCCGCTCCCGGCCATGCCTCTGCAGCCCGTCGCGGATTCACCGCGCATCCTCGTCATCGACGACGAGGAGGCCATCTGCATGCTCGTGACCTGCACCCTCGAACCGCTCGGCTACGAGGTCACGGAAAGGCTCGACGGCCTCTCCGCCATCGACACCTACGAGGCCGCCCTGCGCGCCGGCCGGCCCTACCGCCTCGTCATCTCCGACCTCACCATGCCCGACGGCCTGAGCGGCGCGCAGACCATCGCGCGGCTCCGCGAAATCGACCCCGCCGTGCGCGCCATCGTCTCCAGCGGTTACGCCAATGACCCCGTGCTCAGCCGGTTCGAGGAATTCGGCTTCAC
>JAYVNN010000252.1:0-13503 GCA_043758435.1 Chthoniobacter sp. | reverse complement strand
GGCGCGGGAAAGACCGCCCTCATCGGCGCGATCATCGCCACCGAGTTTGCGATGGCCCTCGAATACCCCGACGGCCCTTTCGTGCAAAACGCCCTCGTCTTCGCGCCCGGCACCACCATCCTCGGCTCGCTGCGCGAACTCGCCGCCATCCCCTACGACCGCATCCTGCCGCCGCGCCTGTTCAAGCAATTCGCCGCCACCGTGAAGCTCATCTTCACCCGCGACGGCGAGCGCGACATTTCCGTCATCAAGGGCAGCTCGTTCAACGTCGTCGTCACCAACACCGAGAAAATCCGCATCCAAAAGGAGACCATCCGCAAGAGCGACATCGGCAACCTTTTCAACGCGCGCAAGGCCGACGAAGCCCGCACCGAACTCGCCAACCTCCGCCTCGAATCCATCGCCACCCTCCCGCATCTCGGCGTCTTCTCCGACGAAGCGCACCACACCTACGGGCAGGCCCTCGACACCGAGTTGAAAAAAGTGCGCAAGACCGTGGACTACCTCCACCACAACAGCGCCATCACCGGCCAAGGCCTCATCTGCGTCGTCAACACCACCGGCACGCCCTACTTCAAAAAGCAGCCCCTCCGCGACGTGGTGAACTGGTATGGCCTCTCCCAAGGCATCGCCGACAACATCCTCAAATCCGTCGCCGGCAACATCCACGCCTACGACTTCGACGGCGACGCCCGGCAGGTCGTCGCGCAGGTCGTCGCCGACTTCTTCGGAAAATACCGCGACGTGAAGCTGCCCGACGGCTCCCCGGCCAAGCTCGCCATCTACTTCCCGCAGACCGATGACCTCCGCGATCTGCGCCCCGTCGTCGAGACCAAGCTCATCGAACTCGGCCTCCCCACCGACCTCGTGCTCGAACGCCACAGCGATTCCGGCGTCGCGGAAAAGGACCCTCAACGCGCGGCGACGCGGATGATGGCGGATTTCGCACGTCGAGTGAGCACCTGTGCAATGCGCGCCACCGTCCTTTCCCCGCGCCCGCGCTTCAATGCACACTCCCATACGCGAAACACTGCCCAGCCTGCGGCGCGCAGCGCTCGTGAGACCTTGCGGTCTCGCTGGACGTTCCGCGCGAGCTTTGCCGCCCAATACCCCGCGCGGGTCTTGGGCTTTGTCGCATGGCGCGGACATACATGCCAAAAGCAGCCGTCCACGAAGACTGCGACCTTTGCCGCACGAAAAATGAAATCCGGTTTCCCGGGCAGCGGCGATCCGCGTTGCCAGCCGGTAAGCCTGTGCGTGCGGAACAATCTCGCAAGCCGCTGCTCGGTGCTCGCATTTCCTGAACTGCGGACGAGCGCCATCATCGCGGAGCGACGCTCCGGTGTGAACATGTCGGCGATCAGTCGCCGAGAAGTGGTGCGAGTGCTTCGCCGATAGCACGGCCAAGCAAAGGCGGGACTGCGTTGCCGATTTGTTTGACGATTTGCGAGCGGTTGCCGGCAAATTTGAAATCGTCATCGAAAGACTGGAGACGCGCACCTTCGCGTGGTGTCAGCGCGCGGTCGCACGCAGGATGGATGCAGCGGTTCGAAGCCGGGTGGACGAAATTCACCGTGATTGTGACGCTGGTCATGTTTCCATCAAGGCGGCTGTAACAGGACGAAAAACCGCTAGTGATAAGGTGCTTGGGAATGGAGTCGATGTTCTTGCCGGAGTGCTTGATGATTTCGAGCATCTTGGGCGTATGGGCCGTCGAGAAGTGAAGGGCTAGGGCGCGCGTGCCGTTGCGCCGGTCACGCTGGTAGGCGTGGAAGGGATCGCGGTCATATTCGGTCGCCGTCTCACCGGAGCGGATTTGCGGCAGGTCGCCGATGGCATCGAGCACAGTGACGGGCGGCGCAAGCCGCCGGGTGGAGAATAAGTCCTCCTCGCCGAGTACCATTTTCGCGCGGTCCTTGTGGCCGATCGTCGTGCCGTCGCTGTGGTGGGTAGGTTCCGGGAACCCGATCTTCCCGCCTTTCTCCACGCCGATGAGGATGAGCCTTTCGCGCCTTTGCGGAACGCCGAAGTTTGCGGCATTGAGGATGCGCCAATCGCAGTCATACCCCAGCCCGGTGAAGCATTCCGCGATTTGGGCAATAACTCCCCCGCCTTTGTGCGTCGCCAGCCCGACGACGTTCTCCAAAACGAGGGCGCGGGGGCGAAAGTAGTTCACGAAATTCGCGAACTGCTCAAAGAGGCTGTTGCGCGGGTCGTCTTCGGCCGCGGAACGAAATGGGCGGATAGAGGAAAATCCCTGACAGGGAGGTCCGCCGATGATGAGCCCGAGTTCGCCGCGCCGGATACTGAGCCTCGCGGCGAGGTCTTCGCAGCGCACCTTCCGAATGTCTTCGGACAGGCCAAGTGCTTGCGGATGATTGCGCCGGAAGGTTTCTGCGGACTTGGGCAGGAGGTCGATCCCAAAGACGGTTTGGTATTCGGCGTTGCGCGATTTCTCAAAGCCTTTCGAGAACCCGCCGGTGCCGCAGAAGAGATCGAAGATTTTCACCCGTTGGAGACTATTGTCTCGTCGGCATTGTGTCGTCAACCCGGTTTTGTCGAGGTGTGCCTAACGCTGATCTGTCCGAAAAAATCACCACTGCCATCATCGAGTTGCTGGCCGACGAGAGGAAGCGACAGGGGCTGACCTACGAGGATTTGGCCGCGCGCGTGGGAGTGGATCGTTCGACCATCGCGCTATGGGAACGTGGCGAGCGGTCACCGGGGTTCTCGGTTATTCTCAAAGTGTGTCAGGCGCTCGGCGTGGAGCTCGCCGCGCTCCTCGTTCATGCCGAAGCGAAGGCCTCCGGATTGCCTGCGCGCGCCATGCCGAAACGTGCGCCTCGCGTACTGCAGGATGCGCATTTTTTGAACGAGGCAGCGTTGCTCAGAACTACCGGATTGAAGTCCGCCATGCTGCGGGCGGGTATTGAGCACTGTCACCAGACCCTCGACACGATTGATTTCCAGTTGGAACTGCACGGTGCAAAGCCGATTGGCCGTCTCGTGGAGCTGGCAAACCTTTCATCAATGATCGGCAACATTGTAGCCGAGGGCGTAGCTGCGAACTCTGCGGGCCTTTACCAGCGGAATGCACCGCACACCTACCCGGATCTTGTTCCCCAAAAAGCACCGGCTATTCCGGTGGAAGTGAAGATCGCGCTGGAGACGAACAGGCCCAAGGGCCATCTCCCAAAGCCGGGAACATATCTCACGTTCCGCTACATCCTCGGTGACAAGTCTGGTGCATTCGTCAGGGGCAAAGAGAAGCGCGGAGATACTGCCTACATTTGGGAGGCAAAGGCCGGAATGCTCACGATAGCGGACTTCGATTTGAGCAATACCGAAGGTGATTCCGGCAAGACTGCTGTCGTAAAGACGACTTCCTTCGAGGCGATGACGCTTGTCTATTTCAATCCCGCACTGATGCCGTACGGCAAGGCACGGTCCGGCTACGCAATACCGTAGGCGAGGGAGTGCCCAATGCGTTCGCAATTCATCCCCTTCTACGCCCGCCCGACCGAATCGCGCGACGTGGTGGTGGCGTGCCTCGGCAAAGAGCTGGGCGTGGAGGCGTGGCTGGGGAATTGGAACCGGATGCGCAAGCAGGGCGACACGCCGAACAAGATCGAAGTCATCGAACTGCGCAGCGATCCGAAATATGGGAAGTTCTTTGCCCACAAGCCCGCCACCGCCCGCGTGGAAGTGCGCCGCGTGAAGGACCAGGCCGGCGACAAACTCGTGGTGGAGGTGAAGGATTTCCTCTCGCCCTCCATCCTCGAACGCCTCCAAGAGCAAGCCGGCCCGCTGCTCGCCCCGAAAATCACCGACTGGCGCGCGACGGTGGACAGCGTGATGATCGACCCGGCCTACGACGGCCAGGTCTTCAACATCGCCCTCGCCGACGTGCCCGAGCGCAAACCGGACTTCGTGCAAGCCACCTACGAACTCCCCGCCCCCGCCGCCAAAACCACCGTCGCCGTGAAAGTGACCGACATGCTCGGCGAGGAAGTCCTCGTGCAAAAGGAAGTCTTGGCGTCGGCCAGGGTGCTTCGCCGCCGTCTAAAGCTCCGCCGCGAAATCCTCCACGCTCACGCCCGCCTGGCGCAGCAGGTTGCGCAGCGTGCCGCGGGCAATTGGCGGGTGCATCGACCGCGCAGCGCAACCCCGCGAACGCACCCACGGCGATGAAGGCGAGCATTTCGGAATCGTCCCCGCAAGCCGTGAGCAGCGCGGACAACTGCGCGGGCGCAAGGATGGACGGCGCGGCCCGCACCACCTTCCGCGAGTCGATGCGGGAAACGGGATTCGCCACGCATGCGCCGATTTTCACGCCGTAGGCAAAGAGGGAGTGCAACGCCGCCTTGAAATGGTTCGCCGTCAGCGCGGCCAGCGGACACATGGGAGGAGGTTTGCGGGCATGGCACTTGCGGCGATGGTGGGACATGAAGTTCATCGCCGGATTCGTTTTTCTCGCCTGGGGCGCAGCGGCGTGGGGTGGACCGCGGATCAATCAGGAGGGCCGCATTTTGGGGCCGGCTCCGGTGGTGGCGCAGCCCGTCCTTTTCAATACGGCGCAGGCGGACGCGGTGGTCGCGGCGATGCAGATCATGCCGGTGACGAGCGCGTGGAATGAGGACGTGTCGCGGCGGCCGCTGCTCGCGAATTCGGACGCGATGATCGCGCAGATCACGGGCGATCTCGCCGCGAACCGGCGGACGTTGCGCGCGTTTTACGAGATGAATTACGTGCTCGTGCCGGACAGCCAGCCCGCGCAGTCCATCCGCTTTTTCAACTACCCCAACGAATCCGATCTCGAGGGCGGCACCTCGCCGAACGGGCTGTATCCGCTCCCGCCGAATCTGCCGGTGGAGACGTGGCCGAACCAGACGGGCGCGCTCACGCTGGCGCAATGGCAGCAGGACGTGAACAGCACGGGCGGCGACCGGCATGCGATCATGGTGAAGCCGGGCACGGGTTTCATTTGGGAAACGTGGCTGACGAAATTTGCGAGCGGCGCGTGGCAGGCGTCGAATGGCGCGAAGTTCGATCTCAAGTCAAACACGCTCCGGCCCGCGGGATGGACTTCGGGCGACGCGGCGGGGCTGCCGATGTTTCCCGCGCTGGTGCGCTTCGACGAGTGCGAACGCGGGATGGTCGAGCATGCCGTCCGGCTCGTGGTCAAGCGGACACGGGTCGGCCCGATTTACCCCGCGACGCATCAGGCCTCGGTGGGCAGCACGACGAGCCCGGACATCCCGGCGATGGGTCAGCGGCTGCGGCTGAAGGCGGTCTTTGTCATCCCCGCGACTTGGACGAAGCAGGAAAAGGCGGTGTGCCTCGGGCTCAAAAAATACGGCGGAATCGTCGCCGACAACGGCGGCTTTTTGTCCTTCTCGGTCTGCCCCGACGACCGTTTTCCAGCCAACGCCTTTGGCAATCTCCCGACCATCGCGATCGGCAATTTCGAAGTCGTGCAATCGACCGGCGCGACGCAGGGGCCGCGCGCTCCCGGAGCGCCAAACGCCAGCGCCGGCGGCGAGCAGACGATTCCCTTTGGCGCGGTGGCCGCGCTCCAAGGCAGCGTCTCAGCGCCCGGCGCGACCCCGGTGGTGCAGTGGAAAAATACGCCGGGCCGGGCACGGTCAGCTTTGGCAGCGCCACGCAGCCAGCGACGACGGCGAGTTTCAGCCTGCCGGGAAGCTACACGCTGCTGCTGAGTGCGGATGACGGCACGCACGCCGTGGCGTTCGACGCGGTGACGGTCAACGTCGTGCTCGCCACGGAAGGCACGGCCAGCAACAACGATTTCGTCGTTCATTTTCCCACGCTGCCGGGGCGCAGTTATCAGCTCGAGGAAAGCACCGATCTTGCACCGGCCTCGTGGACGACGGTCGCAAATAATCTGTCGGGCGACGGCAGTTTTTTTCATGTCCCCGTCACCGGAGCGCTGAGCAAAGGGCGGGCGTTTTACCGGGTGAAAGTGCTGCCGTAAATCCGCCAGCGCGCGGGCTATTCACGGTTGCCCTTGGCAAAGGCGCGGAGCTTTTCCCCGAAGTCGTTCAGTTTTCGGGCGGAGCTTTCGAGCTGCCGGGCGTTGTCGCCGTTCAGCGTGCTCGCTTCCTGAATCTGGTGCATCGCCAGCACCACCTGCTCGATGCCCACAAGCTGCTGCTGGCTCGTCTCCGCAATCTGCCGCGCGGCCTCGGCGGAGCGGCCGACGCTTTCCGCGAGCGCGAGGATGGAGCCGCTCGCTTTGCCGGACTGCCCGACTCCGGCTTCGACGGCGTGGGTTCCCTCCTCGGTGATTTTCGCCGCCGCAGTGGCCGCGCTTTGGATGTCGCGCAAAATCGTGCGCACCTTCGCGGTGGCGGCCTTCGACTGGTCGGCGAGAAATTTGACCTCCTGCGCGACGACGGAAAAACCCTTGCCCTCCAGGCCGGCTCTCGCGGCCTCGATGGCGGCGTTGACGGCGAGCAGATTCGACTGCTGGGAAAGCCCCTCCACGGTCGCGACGATCTCGCCGATGGTCTGCGTCTTTTCATTGAGCCGCAGCATGCTGTCGGCGATGGCCTGCATCTGCTCGCGGATGTGCTGCATGCCGCGGCGCACCTCCTCCGTGGCCCGCTCGCCGGTCTGCGAAATATCCGTGGCCGCCAGCGCGCTGCTCGCGACCTCCTGCGCGGTGGCGCTGGCGACGCCTGCGGTCTGCCGCAATTCCTGCACCGTCGTGGTCGTTTCGATCAGGGCGCTGGCGGTGTTCGCGGCGCTTTCCGCGAGATGCGCGGTGGAGGCGACGATGCCTTTCGCCGACTCCCCGAGAATCTCGATGCCCTCGCCGATTTCCCGCATCACCGCGGACAGTTCCGCGGTGCGCGCCTCGACGCGCTGCTCGAGTTCTTCGTGCGCGCGGCGCAGCGCCTCGTCCGCGCGCACGCGTTCGGATTCCCTGCGGTCGAGCGAGACGGCGTTCGTCCAGATGAGTGCGGAGAAAACCACGATGACGGAGATGACGAGGAGGGACTGGGCAAATTCCGCGTTGTAAAAACCGGCGCGCTGGCCGGCCAGGCTCAGCCATCCCAGGAGCAGCGGCGCACCGATGATGGCGCCGAGGTAGCGCCGCGCCATCACCCCGCCAGCCCCCGCGCCGGTGAAGCGGGCCATCCATCCGCGGTCGGATCGCGCGGCGAGGATGCCGCAGGCCAGCGCGATGAAAACGAAGGCGGTGTGCATGGCCATCGGGATGTAGTGCGCGAGCCCGGTGAGGCTTTTGACGCCGTAGAAATAGCCGAGCAGCGCGAGCGCCGAAATGAGGGTCACGACCAGCGCGCTCCACTGGCTCGGCCGCTGCCGGCGCGGACTTTCCGCATCGAGCAGGAGCAGCGCGGCGCCGAGCAGGATGAAACTGACCGCGGCGGTGGGAGCCATGCGGTTCGGGTGGACGGGATCGAGATCGAGCTGCGCGCGGAACAGCAGACAGTCGAGCCGCATGGCAAAATCGAACGCCATGCCGGCCAAGGTGTGCGCCGCCGCCAGGACGACGGTCCACGCGCCCAGGCGGGCCGCGCGCTGCCTGGCGGGCGCAGCATTTTCGTGGCGCAGGACGGCCAGCGCGAGCCCGCACAAAATGAAGCTGACCGCCGTCATCGGGTTCATCGCCACCAATCCGGGGACGATCCTTTTCAACCACTCGACGTGGAGCATCCAACCCACGAGCACGCCGCACGGGATCACCACCGCGACGACACACGCCGCCCATGAACAACCACGGGAGATGCGGCTTTGTCGGAAAGTGGGCGGGCTCATGGGAAAAACCGTTCAATGAGGGAAGCCGTTCGTTTGCGCCGCGGCAAGCCAACGTGGAAACCACGCGCGCCCGGCGAACTCGGCGGGAGACTTATTTCACCGCCTTTACCGCGACGACATCGCCGCGAGGATCGCAATCGCGATGAGCACCGCGAGCACGGTGAGCGCGATTTTCACCCAGCTCAGCGGATGCTTCCCGGCCATCGCGCCGGTGTAGCCGTTCACGACGACCTGATAGCTCTGCGCGCCATAGGTGTAGGCGAGCACCCAGACGGGGACGAGGACGTGCTTGAAAGTCTGCGCGGAGTAATCCGCCGCGACTTGCAGGCCGCGATGGGTGTCGCCGGGCACCTCGGCGGCGCAGAGGTTTTCGAGCTTCGTGTCCATGACGGCGCGGGCGTTTTGCGCGGCGGCGATGAGGTCGATCTGGTACTGCTCCACGATCCAGCCGCTGAGGTAGCCGGGGTCGTAGGGTTTGAGATCGGAGGTGGTGGGAAAGGGCTCGATTTTGCGCAGCAATTCGGCGGGCACACCTTTGGACGCGGGCACGAGTTCGTCGTCGAAAAAATGGTCGAGCGCGCCGCTGCTCGGCTCCCAGCGGGTCTGCTGGACCTGGCGGCTCTGCTGCTTGCCGTCGGAGTCGGTGTAGTACTCGGTCTCGTAATAATGGTAGCCGCTTTCCGCCGTCCACTCGGCGTGGGTCTGCGCGTCGAAAGTCCAGTACGGGAGATAGACGCCGTGCAGCGTGTCGGTGAGCGCGCGGCCTTTGAGCGCGTTCGGCGCGAACCACCGGTTGCCGTACCAGGCGCGGACTTTGTCGCGCACCTCGGTCTCGGACATGCGGAATTCGAGCAGGCTCTCGGGGCGGATGGGCGCTTTGATTTCCTCGAACGGAATGAGCGCGGACGAGCCGCAGAAATCGCACCGCTGCGCGACGCGCGTGGGATCGAAAACGGTGATCGCCTGGCAGCTCTGGCACTTCACGGATTTCTTTTCCGCCTGCCAGCCGCGCTGCGCGTCGGGGATGCTGCGGAGCGCGGTCACGAGGTCGTGCTCGGCGACCGCGCCCTCGCCTTCTTTCGGCGGAGCCATCGGCGCGACGGTGCCGCAGAAGGGGCAGACGAGCGCCTTTTTCGCGGGGTTCCACTGCGCCTCACCGCCGCACGACGGGCAGGCGAATTTCGATTTGGCAGTGACCTCGGACACGGTGGCGCGGGCTTAGGGTGCGGGCTTTTTTTCCGCCACGGGCGCGGGCGTGGCCGCGACTTTTGGGACGGGTTTCGCGACGAGCGGCTCCGCGTTTCGCGAGAGGAAAAACCCGAGCACGCAGGCGATCATCAGGCCGATGATCCCGAGGACGAGGAGCACCTCGATAAAGGAAAAGCCGCGCTGGCGGCGCGCTCTGGAAACGCCGGTGGGCGAGGGATGGGACATGCCGGAAACCGGGCCGTTTAGCTCTTCAAAAACTCGTCGAGCGCCGTCTTCGTGATGCGCCAGGTCGAGCCGATTTTCTTGCCCTTGAGATCACCCTTGTCGAGCGTCGCGAGCACATCGGCCTCGCTCACGCCGAGCACTTTTGCAGCGTCGGCGGGGCTGAGCAGATCGGGCGTTGTGGCTGCTGTCGGGAGTGGTGGCGGACTGCCCGCTGCGGGTGTGGCCTGCGCGCCGAGCGCGCCGCCGCTTTGCTGCATCATCTGCTGCGCCATGGCCATGCCCACGGCCATCTCGGTCGCCATGCCGCCCGCGCCGCTGCCCTGCCCGCTGCCCATGCCCTGCGCCATTTGGAATTTCACGTAGTCGTTAAGATTCCCGACCGCAGCCATTGACGAACGCTTGTCAATCGCCGCCTCGACCTCGGGCGGCAGGCTCACGTTCTCGACGATGAAACTCGGGAACTCGATGCCGTATTTCGCCGTCACCACGGGGTTGATGAGCGGCAGCAGCGCACCGCCGAGTTCGCTGTACTGCGTGGCCACATCGAGCACCGGGATTTTCGCCTGCGCCAGCGCCTCGCTGAACAGCGAGACGATCCGCGAGCGCATGGTGTCGCCGAATTCGTCCAGCCGAAAATGCTGATCGCTGCCGGCGACCTCTTTCAAAAACAGCTTCGGGTCCGTGATGCGAAAATCGTACGTCCCAAAGGCCCGCGCCCGCACGATGCCGAAGTCATTGTCGCGCATCATCACCGGGTTCGACGTGCCCCATTTGTTCCCCGTGAAAAGCCGCGTGGTGACGTAATACACGTCCGCCTTGAACGGCGTATTGAAGCCGTACTTCCAACCTTTCAGCGTCGCCAGCACCGGGATGTTGTCCGTCACCAGCGTGTGTTTTCCCGGCCCGAAAGTGTCGCCGAACTGGCCCAGATACAGGAACTGCGCGACCTGCGATTCCCGCACGATGAGCTGCGCACCGTTTTTGATTTCCTTGTCGTCGTCCGGCCAGCGGTAGCTCAGCGTGTCGCGCGAATCGTCGGTCCATTCGATGATCTCGATGAGTTCGCCTTTGATGAAGTCCATGAGTCCCATAATGCTGCGGTGCTCCTTTCGGTTTTTGGTGAGGGGTTGAAGTGGCGGGCGGGAAACTAGGGACGATGCGCCGGGTGTTCAAGAAAGGATCAGCGGCATTTCGCTGGGGAATACGTGGCCGCCCGCAGGCTCGCATAGCCGCCCGCCGGTGCGGCGCGTGCATCCCGCACGCGGCACCCGGCGCAATCATCCGCAAACCATGACGACGACATCGCACCAGTTCGCTCCGGGAAAAATGCGCCGCTTTCTGCTGCCCGCGCTCGCCGCCGTGATGGCGGTCTGCGGCGTGATGGAGAGCGCCGCGGCGGACGCCAAACCCGCGGCGGCGATCCACTGGCAGGAGTGGTCGGACGAGGTTTTCGCGCAAGCCCGCGCGCAGCACAAACTGGTGCTCCTCGATCTCGGCGCGGGCTGGTGCCACTGGTGCCACGTCATGGATGAAATGACCTACGCCGACCCGGCGGTGATCGCGCTCTTGAGCGAAAACTACCTCGCCGTGCGCGTGGATGCCGACGCGCGGCCCGACCTCGCCAACCGCTACGAGGACTACGGCTGGCCGGCGACCATCGTTTTCAAATGGGACGGCGCCGAACTGGCGAAACGCCGCGGCTACATCCCTCCGAAACCGATGGCCTCGATGCTCCAGGCTTTCATCGACGACCCGACGCCGGGGCCGTCCGTCGAGCCGGAGGTGGCCGTAGTCGCGGCCTCGGAGGCGGCGCTCACCGCCGGGCAGCGGACGGCGGCGGCGCAGCGTTTCGTGGCCACCTACGACACGGAGCGCGGCGGCTGGGGCGACGTGCATCACTACCTCAACTGGCATGCGCTCGAATGGTGCCTCGCGGAAGGCGCGGCGGGCGATGCCGCCATGGCGGCGCGCGCGCGGCAGACGCTCACCTCCGGGCTGAAGCTCCTCGATCCCGTCTGGGGCGGCCTTTACCAATACTCGACCGACGGCGACTGGGATCATCCGCACTTCGAGAAAATCATGCCCATGCAGGCGGAAAACCTGCGCGTCTTCGCGCTCGCCGCCGCGCTCTGGCAGGAGCCGCAATGGCTGGAGCCGGCGCGGAAAATCCGCGGCTATCTGCGCGCTTTCCTGACCTCGCCCGACGGCGCTTTTTACACCAGCCAGGATGCCGATGTGGTGCCGGGCGAGCACAGCGCCGGTTACTTCGCGCTCGACGACGCGGGGCGGCGCCAGCGCGGCATCCCACGCATCGACCGGCACATTTACGCCCGCGAAAACGGCCTCGCCATCACCGGCCTCTGCGCGCTCTACGCGGCGGACGGCAATGCCTCGTGCCTCGACGATGCTCGGCGCGCGGCCGAGTGGATCATCGCGAATCGCGCGCTGACCGGCGGCGGTTTCCGGCACGATGAAAGCGACGTCGCGGGGCCGTATCTCGCCGACACGCTGGCGATGGCGCGCGCCTTTCTCGCGCTCTACACCGTCACCGCCGAGCGCGCGTGGCTCACGCACGCCAGAGCCGCGGCGGATTTCATCGGGCAGAAATTCCGCGGCCCCGCGGGCTTTGAGAGCGCCGTCCCCGCGGTGTCCGGCGGGCTGCCGCCGCGGCCGCAGGTGGAGGAAAACATCGCGCTCGTGCGCTTCGCCACCCTCCTCCACCATCACACCGGCGAGGCCCGCACGCGCGCCCTCGCCGAGCACGCCATGCGCTTCCTCGCCGCCACCGCCGTCGTCGAAAGCCAGGGCTACGGCACCGGCGGCCTGCTGCTCGCCGACCGGGAGCTGACCGCCGAGCCCGCGCACCTCACCGTGGTCGGCGGCAAAGGCGACGCAGCCGCGCAAAAGCTCTTCGCCACCGCCTTGCGGGGCTTGCCGATGACCGCGCGCCTCGAGTGGCTCGACCCGAGTGAAGGCCCGCTCCCGCGCGCCGACGTGCCCTTTCCCCAGCTCGCCCGGCCCGCCGCCTTTCTCTGCGCCCAGGGCCGCTGCTCCGCCCCGCTGCAAACGCCGGAACAGCTCGGGGAACGCCTCGCTGCACTTTGGAAAAAACCCGCCCGCTAACACCGGCGGCGCGTCCCTCAGCGTGCGACGTAGCGCATTGCCAAAAGCTCCGGCTGTGAAAGGATCGCGCCCGTGCCTTCCATGACCGCCGACGACAATCCCTTTTCCGCCGAACGCGCCGAGCGTCTCGCCTTCCGCTTTCCCGCCGGAGTCACCTGGGACACGCTCCTCGCCCGCTGCGCCGAAAGCGGCTGGCGCAGCGCCATCGTCGGCCCGCCCGGCTCGGGAAAAAGCATCCTCATCGCCCAGCTCGCGCCGCACCTCGCAGCACGCGGTTTCACCCCGCGCCTTTTCCACCTCGGCGCCGAAAGCCGCCGCGCCCATCGCGACGCCATCCTCGCCGAAGTCCGCCCCATGCGCGCGCCCGACTTCGTGCTCATCGACGGAGCCGAGCAGCTCAACCCCCGCGAATGGCTCATCATCCGCTCCGCCGCCCACGCGCTCGCCGGCTGCATCATCACCCAGCACCGCACCGGCCGCCTCCCCACCGTCCTCGAGACCGGCACCAGCCCCGCCCTCCTCGAAGACCTCGCCGCCGAACTCACCGGCGGACGCCTCCCCGTCGGCGAAGCCACCTCCATCCACACCCGCTGCCGCGGCAATCTCCGCGACAGCTTTCGCGAACTGCACGAGCGCTGGGCGGGCGGGTAGTGCTTCTGGTGTTTGCGCGACAATCCACTACCGAGAGACAGGAATGAGTAAGAAGAAGCCTGAGCAAAAACCGCTGACCATCATGGTTTCATCGACCGTGTATGGCATTGAGGACTTGCTCGACCAAATCTTCGGCATCTTGAACACCGACTTCGAGGTCTGGATGTCGCACAAAGGCACCGTGCCGGTGAACCCGAACAAATCAAACTTCGAGAACTGTCTCGCAGCGGTCGGGAAGTGCGACCTTTTCCTCGGCATCCTCACGACGAAATATGGGAGCGGCAAAGACAAGGATCAGCCGAAAGAACCATCCATCACACACTCCGAAATTTTGCACGCACTGAAGCGGAAGGATTTGCCGCGCTGGTTTCTCGCGCAGCACAATCTTGTCTTCGCCCGCGGTTTGATCGCACAACTCGGTTACACCATCGCCGAGCGGCAGAGCCTGGAGTTCAAGAACAAGGATCTCGTGGACGACCCGCGCGTCTT
>JAYVNN010000251.1:0-4479 GCA_043758435.1 Chthoniobacter sp. | reverse complement strand
TGGCCTTTTTGCTCAGCCGCACGCTCGGCCGGCAGTGGATCGAGCGGCGCTTTTTTCAGCGGCGAAAATGGGCGGCGCTCGACGAGGCGATTGGGCGCGACGGGTGGAAGATCATCTTCCTGAGCCAGGTGCATCCGCTCTTTCCGACGAGCCTGCTGAACTACCTCTACGGCGTGACGCGCATCCGCTTCGGCATGTGCATCCTGTGGATCGCGATCGGCCAGGCGCCGGGACTTTTTCTCTACGCGTATCTCGGCACACTGGCGCAGCTCGGGCTCCGCCTCTGGCGCGGCGAGACGCATCCCCAGCTCGTGGAATACGGCCTCTGGGGCGGCGGGCTGATCGTGACGCTGGCCGTCACCACCGCTCTCGCCCGCCTCGCGCTGCGGCTGCTCGCGGAGGCGGAGGATGCGGCGAACCAGGCGGAGGCACCGGAGGTCGCCGCGAGTTCATTGTCATCCTGAGCGCAGCGCCAGCGGAGTCGAAGAACCTCTAACTATTTCTTCGCGAGGGACGCGTCCCGTCGGGGGAAAAGTAAGAGGTCCTTCGACTGCGTTTCGCTGGCGCTGCACTTCGCTCAGGATGACGGGAAAAAACATCCGCCATTCGCGCGCGGGTCACTTCGCGAAGCCTTGCGCCTTCAGCCAGAACAGGCAGTCCGCAGCCCACGGGTGCAGCGCGCCGGCCTTGCCGCCGAGGCCCATGCCGTGGCCGCCTTTTTCGTAAATGTGGAGGTCGAAGTGGACGCCGGCTTTCCGCAGCGCGGCGGCGAAATCGAGGGAGTTCTCGACCTTCACGGCGCTGTCTTCCCAGGTGTGCCAGATGAAGCAGGGCGGGGTCTGCGGCGTGACTTGTTTTTCGTTGGAAAGGAGTTCGACGAGTTCGGGCGCGGGGTCTTTGCCGAGGAGATTGGTTTTCGAGCCGCCGTGCGTGTTCGCGCCCATCGTGATGACGGCGTAGCAGAGAATCCCGAGGTCGGGCCGCGAACTCTGCTGCTCGACGGGATCGGCATCGCCCGCTTTGCCCGCGTCGAAATGCGTGAGGATCGTGGACGCCAAATGCCCGCCAGCGCTTGATCCCATGACTCCGACGCGCTTCGGATCGATCTTCCATTCCGCGGCTTTGGCTCGGGTGAGGCGCATCGCGCGCGCCGCGTCGTTCAGCATCGCGGGATGATGGTAGCCGCCCGAGCCGAGCCGATATTTCAGCACGATTCCGGCGATCCCATTTTCAGCGAGCCACTCCGCGTAACCCGCGCCTTCATGCGGCGCGAGCCCGCCATATCCGCCACCGGGACAGATGATGATCGCCGCGCCCGTGGCCGTGTCGGGAGCGGGGAGAAAGGCGGTGAGCGTCGGGACGTCTTTGTCCGCCGTGCCGAGCGCACCCGGCGCGCCTTGCGGCCAGAGCGGGATGGGTTCGAGCGGGGCGGCGTGGAGAGCGACGGACGAGAGGACGACGAGGAGGGATGGGAGGATGCGCATGGATTTGGTGTGTGGAAGACAGGCGTCGCGCCTGTCGGGTTGGAAATGGCGGGCCGGCGGGACGCCTGCCTTCCGGTCAGACTTCCGTGGGCACGACAAACGGCGCGCGGTATTCGCGGGTGAGGAGCTTGTCGCCTTCGGGGCTGCCGATGAATTTCTCGGTCGCCGGATTCATCTTCAGAAACTCGCCGAGCGCGAGCTGATCTTTGGAAATGTCCACGCCGTTGGCATCGAGATGCGTGGCGAGGCGGTCGAAGGTTTCCGCAGCTTCCTTGTTGCCCTCGAGCTTTTCGCGGAGCGCGTCGGGGGCGAGTTTCTGGCCGAGGCGGTAGGAAATATTGCCGGTGTGGCAGAGCGCGCTGGAGAGGTGGCCGTCGAGGATCTTGCCGTGAAGGTCGTCGGTTTTGCGGCTGCGGACGGCGCTGAGGAAGTTGGCGTAATGGTTCTCGCTGTTCGGCTGCGCGTCGGCGCCGCGGGTGAACTTTTGGATCTCCTTGCCGTCGAGGTCGTAGGCGATCGCGTCGTTGTAATTCGGCACGAGGATGTGCCCCTTTTCATATTGCACGATGACGCCGACGCTCGCGCCGCGGTACTTGTCCATCTCCTTGCCGTCGGTTTTGTCGGGCAGTCCGCGCACTTCAAAAATGAGCGGCGCTTTCTCGTAGTCGTGGAAGACGAACATGGAGTTCGGCGTCTCGCCGTCATCGACGTAGCCGACGCGTCCGCCGACCGAGAAGACCTTGGGCGGCAGCGCGGTCTCGCCGGTGAAGCGGCGCGCGATGTCCATTTGATGGATGCCTTGATTGCCGAGGTCGCCGTTGCCGGTATTCCAGACCCAGTGCCAATCGTAGTGCAGCTTGGCGCGCTTGATCTCCGCCTTTTCCGCCGGACCGCACCAGAGCTCGTAGTCGATCGACTCGGGGATCGCCGTCGGCGCGTCCACTTTGCCGATGCTCGCGCGGCGTTTGTAGCAGAGGCCGCGGGCGTATTGGAGCTTGCCGAGGTTGCCCGCGTTCGCCCACTCGATCGCCGCGGCGATGCCGATGGCGGAGCGGCTTTGCACGCCCATTTGCACGATGCGCTGATGCTTCGCCGCCGCTTTCACGAGCTGCCGGCCTTCCCAGACATTGTGCGAGACGGGCTTCTCGACATACACGTCCTTGCCCGCCTGGATCGCCCAAATCGCGGCCAGCGAGTGCCAGTGGTTCGGCGTCGCGATCGAGACGGCGTCGATGTCTTTGCTCTCGAGCAGCTTGCGGATGTCCTGAAACGGCGCGGCCTCCTGCCCCTTTTTCGCGAGCTGCGCCACGCCCTTTTCGAGCACCGCTTTGTCCACATCGCACAGCGCCACGATGCGCGCGCCCTTTTGCCCGAGGTAATTGCCGATGTGATCCTGCCCGCGGCCGTTGAAGCCGATGACCGCGATCCGGATGTCGCCATTCGCGCCTTCACTCGCGGCGCGGAGGCGCGGCGAAAGCGAGAGGGCGGCGGTGGAAAGGAGGGAGGTTTTGAGGAAGCTGCGGCGGGTGGGGTTCATGGGAGTTATTTGGTGGACGAAGAAATTCTGCTGGAGCGCGATGCTCCGTCATCGCCGGTGGCTTGCGGGGACGGAGCCCCGCGCTCCAGTTGGGAGAAGGCGGAGTATTGCTCGGCGAGTTTGACCGGGTCGGCTGCGCCTTCGTGGAGGATGATGCGGTAGCGGAAGGTGATGCTTTGCTCCACGCCGAGCTTGAAGTCGCCCGCGCCTTTCGGCTGCGCCTTGTCCATCTCGACTTCGCAAAACGGATTCGCCGCGAAGAGCCCGTAGTCGCGCGCGTGCCAGCGGGGCGGGTGCCGCGGATTGGTCGGATGATCGAAGATCGCGATGCCGACCGTCTTGCCATCGACGGGCCCCGACATGTCCACCCACTTCGCGTGCTGGCCCCAGACTTTGTCATCGGTCACGCCGGAGTCGTTGAGAATGTGCCCCGCGCCGGGCTGCTTCTTCGGCTGCGCGAGCCGCATCGATTCGGCGATCCGCATGGCGAACGTCCCCTCCTTCGTGTCGCCGAAAATCACCTCCTTGTCCCCGGCGGTCAGCGTCATCTCGAAGTCGAACATCTTCGTCGTCCCGACCGGCTGGAAGACGCGCAAGGTCTGCACGCTGGTCAGCGGCACCGTGCCATCGGGCGCGACCCATTTCAGCGCGTCGCGGATCACGCCTTCAGTCTCGCCGCCTTTCAGCTCGAGAAATTTGTCATGCACGATCGCGCCCGTCGGGTGCGCTTTGCCTGTCGGGAAAGAAGCGGGCTCGGTCCAGAAATCGACGCCGTTCACCTCGCCGTGCGCGAACCAGAGCGAGCGATGATGCGGGTGATCGTGCTCCTCGCCGGGGACATCTTCCATCGGCCACGCCCGCGTCATCTTCGCCCCGTCGGGGCCGATGATCGGCGAGAAATAAACGTGCGGCGCGCCGGTGTAATGATACTCGGTGAAAAGCGCGCCATCGATCTCCACGCGGACTTTCCCATCGC
The DNA here is from genome assembly GCA_043758435.1 of Chthoniobacter sp. GTDB lineage: Bacteria > Verrucomicrobiota > Verrucomicrobiia > Chthoniobacterales > Chthoniobacteraceae > Chthoniobacter. The sequence continues at coordinate 482 of JAYVNN010000251.1, read as the reverse complement.
CGTCCTTCACCGTCACTGCGGCGAAGGCGAGCGGGCTGGAGAGCAAGGCGGCAAGCGCCACGGCGGAGAAGCGGGCGGGGGGGAACATGGGGCGGGAAAGTTGCGAACGGACAACCGGGGAGGCGAGCGATTTGTTTGGCGGGACCTTGAATCTCGTCAGGAAAAAGAGAACGCCGCAGCCGCGTGCATCCTTCCGAGTCATCCTGAGCGCAGCGACAGCGGAGTCGAAGGACCTCTTACTTCTCCCCCCGTTGCGCGCGCGCATCGCGGAGGGGGAAAAGTAAGAGGTCCTTCGACTGCGTTCCGCTGGCGCTCCACTTCGCTCAGGATGACCGGAAGGCCGCACGCGTGCCCAGTGTTGACCGGCCGTCGAGCCATCTGATTTGAGCAGGAAAACAGGAAAACACCTCGCCAGGGGCCGCATCCCCGCGCGATCTGGTGCCCGAAATCCGCAACGCCTTCCAAGGCGGCGCGGTCGCGAA
>JAYVNN010000250.1:0-13532 GCA_043758435.1 Chthoniobacter sp. | reverse complement strand
CGCCGGTGCGGGGATGCGCGTCTCCACGGCGGGATTCAGCGCGCGCGCATCCACCGGCGGGCCTTCCCAGACGGCGTGCGCCGTGAGGTAGAGCGTGGGCTGCCCGGCAAGCACCAGCGCGCAATCGCCCACGGGTGCGCCGTCGGGCTGCACGAGTTGCAGGCGGTAGTCGTCGTGCTGATCCTGCGCGGGCGCGAGCTGCCAGCGGAGCGGGGCCGCGGGCCGGGCGAGCGGGCTGCCGTCCTTGTCCACCAGCCGGTTCGCGAGCCACGGCAGGCGAGCGAGCTGGTCGATGAGCAGCACGGCCTCGGGCTCCGCGTAAGCCAGCTTCGGGCCGAGTCCGGCACCTGCCCGACCCGCGAGCAGCGAAGAAAGAAATGCCGCCTCAGCAGGAAAATCGTCGACCATCAGCGCCATCCCAAACTCGGCAAACTTCGCGCTTTTCATCGGCTCGAATTCCTCCGCGCCCGTGCGCTTCCACTCCACCACCGCCGCTTCATTTTCAAAGCGCAGCCGCAGATCGCCGACGTCTGTCGGCGCAGCGGGCGCGGGTGTTTGCAAATTGGCGAGCAGCCTTTTCCACCGATCCACCGCGCGCCCGCGCCGCCATTTTTCCAGCCGCTCCGCGAGCGCGCCGGGTTCGCTGACCGGCAGCATGAACTCCGGCACCGCCATCCCCTGCTCGCGCAGAAAGAGCACGAGATGCAGCCAGAAATCCTGCGCGTTTTCCGGCACGCTCGGCCACAGCTCCAGCCGCTCCCAGTCATCGCCGCCGAGGGCAAAACCCAGCACCGCCAGATCGCGCCGCTGCAGGCCGCGGTTCACTTTCGCCTGAGCGAAAAGAGTTTCGAGCCGCGCGATAAACGCGGCCTCGGTTGCCAGCAGTTCGCGCCCGAGCGCCGCCGCCAGCCGCGTCGCCAGCGCACTCCCCGCGCCGCCTTTCACCTTTGCTTTTGCCGCCACCTTCACCTCGGCCCGAGCGGCCTTGCCCTGCTCCGCGAGCAGCGTGCGCAAAAGCGCGCAGGCGTGTTTGCAATCGTCCTCCACCGGGCAACTGCAATGGCCGTACCAAGCATCCTCGGTCGGATCGAAGACGACTTCGGTGAGATACGTTTCCGTCCCACGCACCTCGGCCTGGTAGCCCGTCTCGCCCGGAATCTCGCGGACGCGCCGCACCATGCCGCGGGCGAAATAATCCTCCCCGCGCTTCTGCGTGGCTGGCGGCAGCCCGCGCAAATATTTCCAGGCAGCATCTTCGAGGGCGGGTAACATCGGGCGGGGACAATAGGAAGCCCCGCCCCACCGGCAAGAGCGAACCGTGGGCGCGGAAATCCGTGGTGAAGCAACCGTCTGGCAAATAACTTCCGCCCGCTCCACCACCCGAATGAAACACGCAGACAAAAATCCCAGCAAGGAACTCTACCAGCAATTGCGCCGGCTTTCGTGCGCGCAGCTTTGGCAGGACGAAGTCCCGCGCTTCGACCGCGCGACGCCGCCGGAGCGCATGGCACGGGTGGCCGTGATCCGCGCGGTGGGCGTGGTTTTTTCGGAGTCTGGCAGCACCGCGCAGCAGGACGCGGCGCGCGCGTGGCTCCGCTCGCTGCTCCATGATCCGCAGGAAAAAATCCGCCGCTACGCGATGACTGCGCTGCCAAAAATCGGCGCGGGCGCGGACGAGGAGGCGAGCCTGCTCACGCTGCTGCAAACGCCCGCGAATGAGCGCGAGCAGAAATTTCTCGGGCGGGCTTTGGACAAGATCGGCGGGGCCGCGACGCTGGCCGGGCTGCCGGAAAGCGCGCCCGGTTTTCTTTCGCAAACGCGCCAGAAAGTCCGGGCGAATGTCGCGCGCAGCGAAAGCCCCAGCGCGGTGCGCATGGATCGCACACTCACGGAATTCGCGGGGCTGCGGATTCATCTGCGAGGGCGCGCGGGATTGGAAAACATCGTGCGCGATGAGGTGGAGGAGGCTGGCAAAGCGCGGGGCGTTTTCCGCGTCGCGGAAGTGCGGCGCGGCTTGGTCGCGCTCACGACGATGGCTCCATTTTCGTTGGGCGACATCTACGCGCTGCGCTGTTTTGGCACCGTGGGTTTTGTCCTCGGCACGACCGCGCTTTCGGAGGGCGCGGAAGCCATCGAGGCGCTGGCGGAGGCGATCACCTCGCCGCTCGCGCAACGGATCTTCGAGACTTTCACCGACGGACCGCCCCGCTACCGCCTCGACTTCACCGCCAAAGGCCACCAGCGCGGTGCCGTGCGGCAGGTCGCGAACCGCGCGTTCGAGCTGTGCCCCGCTATTCTCAACGACGCGCGCAGTGCGCCGTGGGCCATCGACATTCATCCCGCCGGGCGCGGGAGTTCCGTGGAGCTTCGCCCGCGCCTGACGCCCGATCCCCGCCTTTGGTTTCGCGAGCAGGATGTGCCCGCGGCTTCACACCCGCCGCTGGCCGCGTGCATGGCGCGGCTCGCGGGGCGAGTGGAAAACGACCTCGTGTGGGATCCGTTTTGCGGCTCCGGCCTGGAGCTGATCGAGCGGGCGCTGCTCGGCGGCGTGCGCCGCGTCCACGGCACCGACCTCAGCGCGGACGCCGTGGAGATCGCGCGCAAAAACTTTGCCGCCGCCAAGCTCGATTCCGTCGCGGCGGAATTCACGCGCTGCGATTTCCGCGATTTTTCCGGCAGCGCCACGCTCATCATTACGAACCCGCCGATGGGCATGCGCGTGCCCATTCCCGATCTGCACGGGCTGATCGGTGATCTTTTTTCCACCGCCGCGAAAGTGCTGCGCCCCGGCGGGCGGCTCGTCTTCGCGAACCCCGTGCGCGTGGAAAGCCGCGACCGCTCGCTCCGTTTGCAATCGCGCCAGACCGTGGATTTCGGCGGCTTCGACTGCCACCTCGAAATGTACCACAAGTCCGCGCGCTGACCGCCATGCCGCTCGCCGAAAAACAGCGCCAGCTCATCGCCCGTTTCGCCGTCATCGACGATGCGCACGAGCGTCTGGCGGCCATCGTCGCGAGCGGGCAGCGGTGGCCGGAACTCGCGGAAGATGAGCGCACGGACGTGCGGCGCGTGCCCGGCTGCGTTTCCGCGGTGTGGCTTAGCGGCGCGGTGAAAGACGGGCGCTGCCACTTTTGCATCAGCGCCGCGTCGTCCGTGGTGAAAGGGCTCGCCGCGCTGCTGGCCGCGCTTTACGAGGGCGAGACGCCTGCCGCCGTCGTCGCGTGGGAGCCGGGCCTCGTCGCCGCGTTCGGGCTCGACCGGCAGCTTTCGCCCACGCGCCTGCACGGTCTCGCGCACATCCGCCGCGCCATCCGCGACTTCGCCGCCGCGCAATGATCGACGCGCACAATCATCTCCACGACGCGCGTCTTGTCCCGCATCGCGCGGAGATTTTCGCCGCGGTCGCGCGTCTCGGCATCACGCGCGCGGTCGTCAATGGCACGCGCGAAGACGACTGGCCCGCCGTCGCCGCGCTTGCCCGCGGGCATTCGTTCGTCGTGCCGTCCTTCGGCCTGCATCCGTGGCACGTCGCCGCACGCTCGCCGGACTGGCTGGCGCGGCTGCGCGAAAATCTCGACGCCAATCCCGATGCCGTCATCGGCGAGATCGGGCTCGACCGCTGGATCGCGGGCCACGATCCCGACGTGCAGCGCGAGGTTTTCACCGCGCAAATGGCGCTCGCCGCGGAGCGCAATCTGCCCGTCACGATCCACTGCCTGCGGGCGTGGGGGCCGCTCTGGGACTTGATCCGCACGGGGCCGGTGCCCGCGCGCGGCTTCCTGCTCCACGCGTACGGCGGGCCGGGTGAAATGGCGGGCGGGTTCGCGGCGCGGGGCGCGTATTTTTCGTTCAACGCCTGCTTTCTCCACGAGCGCAAAGCCGCGCAGCGCGCCGTCTTTCAGCACCTCCCCGCCGACCGCCTGCTCGTGGAAACCGATGCGCCCGACATGCGCCCGCCCGACGGGCGCAACGCGCACCCGCTGCAGGACGCGGGCGGCGCGGCGCTGAATCATCCCGCGAACCTCGCGCTCGCCTACGCCGCGCTCGCGGAGTTGCGCGGGCTTTCCACCGGCCAGCTCGCCGCGCAGGTTGCGGACAATTTCGCGCGCCTGTTTGGCCGCGGGAGCCCGCATTGACAGGCCGGGGTCGGCTGGTAGTTTCGCGGCCCTTTTTATGAAACGTGTCATCGCCACCACTGAAGCTCCCGCCGCTGTCGGGCCTTATTCCCAAGCCATCGCCGTGGGCAATCTGCTCTTCTGCGCCGGGCAAATCCCGCTCGATCCGGCGACGAATGAAATCGTGGGCACGGACGTGACGGCGCAGGCGGAACGCGTGTGCCAGAACATCGCCGGCGTGCTCAAGGCGAACGGGATGACCTTCGCGAATGTCGTCAAGACGACCGTCTTTCTCACCGACCTCGCGCAGTTCGCAGCGATGAACGCGGTCTATGCGAAGTATTTCACCGAGCCGTTTCCCGCGCGCTCGACGATCCAGGTCGCGGGCCTGCCGCGCGGGGCGCAGGTGGAGATCGAAGTGACGGCAGCGGCCTGAGCCATGACCAACTCCGAAGTCCTCGACCTTTTCCGCCAGACGAACGCGCTGCTCGACGGGCATTTCGTGCTGCGCTCGGGGCTGCACTCGCGGCAGTTTTTCCAGTGCGCGCTGCTGATACAGCACACGCAAATCGCCGCGCGGGTTTGCGGGGCGCTGGCGGAAAAGGTGCGCGCGGTCGAAGCGGAGAGCGTGGTTTCGCCGGCGCTGGGCGGGATCATCGTGGGGCATGAAATCGCGCGGGCGCTGGGGAAGCCGCACATCTTTGTGGAGAAGGACGACGCGGGGCGGCTGGTGCTGCGGCGGGGGTTTGTGATTGAGGCCGGCGCGCGGTTCATCGTGGCGGAGGATGTGGTGACGCGGGGCGGGCGGGTGCAGGAGACCATCGACATCGTGCGGGCGCATGGCGGGGTGGTCGCGGCGGTGGCGACGCTGGTGGATCGCAGCGGTGGAAATCTGCCGGACTTCGGCTGCCCGTTTGTCTCGCTGACGCAGCTCGATGTGGAGACCTTCGAGGCGGACAAGCTGCCACCTGATCTCGCGGGAACGCCCGCGGTGAAACCAGGGAGCAAGTAGCGCCGATTCACGCGGCGCAGCGCGGGTGAGATTTCAGTTTTCACCACGGGCACTCCCACGTAACGTCCCGCTCCCTTTTTCCATACGCACCCTGCCCACGCACTGACACCCGACTTCTTTTCACAATGATCAACTGGCTCATCAAAAAGGTCATCGGCTCGAAAAACACCCGCATGGTAAAAACGATGCGGCCGCTCGTGGCGCAGATCAACGAGATCGAGGCCGGGTATCAGAAGCTCACCGACGAGCAGCTTCGCGCGAAGACGGCGGCGTGGAAGGAACAGCTCGCGAAGATCGAGGAACCCGCGGAGTTGCAGCGCACGCTGAATGAGATTCTGCCCGAGGCTTTTGCCGCGGTGAAAAACGCGGCGCGGCGGATGGTGGGGAGCACTTTCTCGGTCTGCGACCAGCCCTATACGTGGAACATGGTGCACTTCGATGTGCAGCTCATCGGCGGCATGTGCCTGCATCGCGGGATGATCTCGGAGATGGCCACGGGCGAGGGCAAAACGCTCGTCGCCACGCTGCCGCTTTTCCTCAATGCGCTCGCCGGACGCGGCGCGCATCTCGTGACCACGAACGACTACCTCGCCCGGCGCGACGGCGAGACGATGGGGCAGCTTTACGGTTTCCTCGGGCTGACCACGGGCATCCTCCAGCACGACCAATCGCCAAGCGAACGGCGCGCGCAGTACTACAACGACATCACGTATGGGATGAACTCGGAGTTCGGCTTCGACTACCTGCGCGACAACGGCATGGCCACGTCGAAGGAGCAGCAGGTGCAGCGCGGCTACCATTTTGCCATCGTGGACGAGGTGGACTCGATCCTCATCGACGAGGCGCGCACGCCGCTCATCATCAGCGGCCCGGCGACGGTCTCGACGCATCAGTACGACACCTTCAAACCGCTCGTGGATCAGCTCGTGAAAAAGCAGACGATGCTGTGCAACCGGCTCGCGTCCGAGGCCGAGGCGCTGTGGGAAGCGAAGAAGCCGGAGGAATTCGGCACGGTGATGTACAAGGTGAAACTCGGGCAGCCGCGCAGCAAAGGTTTCCTCCGCGCGATGGAGGATCACGAGAAGCGCAAGGCCATCGACAAGGCCGACCTGTCCTTTCACACCGACACGCGGAAGGAGGAGCTTTTCGCACTCAAGGAGGAGCTGTTTTTCGTCATGGACGAGCGCGCGCACGAGGCTGACCTCAGCGAGCAGGGGCGGCTTTTTATGAACCCGGAGGATCCGGATACTTTCGTGCTGCCCGACCTCATCACGCAGTTTGCCGAGATCGATCAAGACACCTCGCTGACCGACGCGCAGAAGATCGAGGAGAAGACGAAGCGGCAGGCGTTTTGCGACCATCAGGCGGAGCGCATTCACAACATCTCGCAGCTCCTGCGCGCGTACTGCCTTTTCGAGAAGGATGTGCAGTACGTGGTCGAGGAGGGGAAGGTGGTCATCGTGGATGAAAACACGGGGCGCAAGATGACCGGGCGGCGGTGGAGCGACGGACTGCATCAGGCTGTCGAGGCGAAGGAGGGCGTGCAGATCGACCGCGAGACGCAGACGCTCGCGACGATCACGATTCAGAATTACTTCCGCCTTTACTCGAAGCTCGCGGGCATGACCGGCACCGCGGAAACGGAGGCCAATGAGTTCTCGGACGTGTACAAACTCGATGTCTCCGTCATCCCGACGAATCAGCCCTGCATCCGGCAGGACATGAATGATTTCATCTACAAAACGCGGCGGGAAAAATTCAACGCGGTGGTGAAGGAAATCATGACCTCGCACGCGCGGCAGCAGCCGGTGCTGGTCGGCACGGCGAGCGTGGAGTCGAGCGAAGTGCTCTCTCGGATGCTCAAGCGCGAGAAGGTTCCGCACGCGGTGCTGAATGCGAAATACCATTTGCAGGAAGCGGAGATCATCGCGCGCGCGGGGCAGCCGGGAAGCGTGACGATTTCCACCAACATGGCGGGCCGCGGCACGGACATTAAGCTCGGCCCCGGCGTGGTCGAAGTCGGCGGGCTTTACGTCATCGGCACCGAGCGGCACTCGGCGCGGCGCATCGACCGGCAGCTCCGCGGACGCTGTGCGCGGCAGGGCGATCCGGGGCTTTCGCGGTTCTACGTTTCATTTGAAGACGACCTCATGCGGAACTTCGGCGCGGCGGATCGCATGACGAAAATGATGGAGCGTTTCGGCCTCGAAGAAGGGCAGGAACTCGAGCATCCGTGGCTGAACAAATCCGTCGAAACCGCGCAGAAGCGCGTGGAGCAGCGCGACTACCTCCAGCGCAAACGCTCGCTCGATTTCGACGACGTGATGAACAAGCAGCGCGAGGTCGTCTATGGCTGGCGCAACGACACCATCCACAGCGACGAGCCGCGCCCGCTGCTCTACGAGGTCATCGACGAAATGCTCCCGCAGAAGGTCACCGAGTTCATGCCCGAGGACGGCAGCGAGCCGAACACCGACGGGCTGCTCGCGTGGCTGAATGTCACCTTCCCGCTCGGCCTCACCGCCGAGGCCATCGGCGCGGACAAAAAGAAGCCGCAGGAAATCGCGGACGCGCTCATCGAGCGGATCAAAAAGACCTACGAGCTGAAGTGCGCGCACGAGCCCGTGGAGGCCGTGAAATATCTCGAGCGCAACACCCTGCTCAACGCCATCGACCGGCTCTGGCAGGAGCACCTTTACTCCATGGACTCGCTGCGCGAAGCCGTCTATCTGCGCGCCTACGGGCAGAAGGATCCGCTCGTCGAATACAAGACCGAGGCTTTCGACATGTTCACCGTCCTCATGGGCGCGATCAAAGACGAGGTGCTGCACAACCTCTTCCGCTCGACGGCGAACCTCGAATCCTTCGGCGCGTTTTTGCAAAACCTCCCGCAGTTTCTCATCCACGCCGACGAGACCGGCGCGCAGCAGACCGAGACCGGCGGCGGCACCGCGACCGCACCGCGCCACGCGCTGCCCGAGGAGCCGGAGCCGAGCATCGCCGAGGCCATCTCCCAGCGCCCCGCGCAGGTCGATCCGAGCAAAGTCGGGCGCAACGATCCGTGTCCGTGCGGGAGCGGGAAGAAGTTTAAGAACTGCTGCGGGCGGGTGGCGTAGCGCAGCTAGGGAGGCGCTGATTAAATGCTGCCCGGCCCTTCCACGTTCAACGTTCAACGTTCAACGTTCGACGTTCCGCCCCGCGAGGCCTGGTTCCTCGCAGGGGCGCAACGTTGAACGTCGAACGCTGAACTTTGAACGTCGAATCCCGGAGGGCCTCTGGCATTTAATCAGCGCTTCCCTAGGGGTGGCTGTAGGGGACGCTGGCAGCTTCCCCTACAGTGGCGTGCGGATTTTCAATTGCCCGCGACTTCGCACGCGCTACTGTGCCGCCCCCTTTCGGGAAAAACGGCCCGTGTGACGGCGCATTTTCCCTCCTCCCCGCCCCGCCTCATCCATCCCGCATCCTCCGTGAAAAAAGTTGCCGCCGGCCTCCTCGTTCTGGGCGCGGTCTGGGCCGCGACGGCGCAGGCGCAGGAGGAATCCCGCCCTTCCCTCGCCCGGCAAAAAGTCGTGCCGCCCATCCCCACGGACGGCAACGTCAAGGTCGGCCCCGTGCTCTTCCGGTTCAGCGCCGCGCTGCGCACCGAGTTTGTGGACAATGTGAACCTGGCCAACGGCCAGAACGCGCCGATCGAATCCGACATCATCCTCAGCCCGTCGCTCGGCATCGACGCGGTCTGGCCGGTGACGAAGCTCAACATCGTCCGCTTTCACACCACGCTCGGCCTTTCCAAATACCTCTCGCACTCCCAGCTCGGCACCAACGACATCCTGATCTCGCCCGACTCCGAACTGCGCTTCGACATCTACGCCGGCGATTTCAAATTCAACCTGCATGACCAGTTTTCCCTCCAGGAAGATCCCGTGGGCCAGGGCGCGCTGAGCAACGTCTCGCGGTTCGGGCGCTTCATCAATACCGCCGGCCTCACGGTGCTGTGGGACTTGAACGATGTCGTCGTCTCGACCGGCTACGACCACACCAGTTTCACCGTCACCGGAGCCACCGCGCCGACGACGGGCACCACCCAGAATACGAGCGCGCTCGACCGCACGACCGACCAGGTTTCCGCGTCCGCCGTCTTCAATGTCGCCGCGGCGATGAGCGCGGGCCTGGAGTCCGTCGCCTCCCTTTCCCGCTACCCGGCCGCTCCGCAAAACGACGGCACCCGCATCAGCGCCGGGCCTTTCGTCCAGATCCTCCTCACCCGCTACACGCGCCTCTACGCCGCCGTCGGCTACCAGGGCACTTTTTTCGACGACCCCAACGCCACCTCCGCCCAGCCAGCCGCCACGACCCAGCCCATCGCGACGACCGCCACGACCAGCACCAGCCCGAACAGCTACTACGCGAGCCTCACCGTCACCCACCGGCTCAACCGCTACTACCAGGACCGCCTCTCCGTCGGGCACGAAAGCCAGCTCGGGCTTTTTTCCCAAAAGGCGGAAACCAACTACGTGAACTACGCCTCCCTCTGGCAGCTCAGCCCCGTGCTCGCGCTCTCGACCACGTTTTTTTTTGAGGACACCGTCGAGTCCGGCGCGCAGAGTTCCGTGCCCTACCAGCGCTTCGGCCTCTCCCTCAGCACGGGCTACCGCATCACGAAAAAGCTCTCCGCCTCCGTCCTCTACCAGTTCATCGAAAAAAACTCCGCCAACGACGCGCAGAGCTACCGGCAAAACCGCGTCGGCCTGGGGCTGTCCTACCAATTCTGAAAAACCATGCCCCCGCACTTGACGACCCCGCAGGCGGGTGTTCCTCCTAGGATACCTTTGATCCTGAAACTCCACGCAAATCCCCGGCCCCGCCCCTGGTGGCAACGGCCCGGCCTGGCATGTGCCTCCCGCCTCCTGCTCGCGCTCACTTTGACCACCGCCTCGGCGCAGCAAAGCAGCGTCGCGCCCGAGAAGCCGCCCGTCTCCGCGTCCGCCGCCAGCACCGTCGCGCTCACCAATTCCATGGACGTGCTCAACGACAAGACCAAGCTCGGCAACGGCGACCGCCTGAGCTACCGCGTCGTCGAGGAAAGAAGGGAGCCTATCCCGCTCATCGTCACCGACTCCGGCGAGATCGAAGTGCCCTACATCGGCCGCGTGAGCGTGTCCGGCAAGACCTGCCGGCAGGCCGCCCTCGCCCTCAAACCCCTGCTCGAAAAGGAGTACTTTTTCAAAGCCACCGTCATCCTCGGGCTCGACACCCTCAGCACCCGCTCGCGCGGCAAAGTGTACCTCATGGGCCAGGTCAAAACCCAGGGCTCCATGGACATCCCCGCCGATGAGACGCTGACCGTCAGCAAAGTCATCCTCCGCGCCGGCGGCCTCGCGGATTTCGCCAACCGGCGCAAAGTCCGGCTCGTGCGGAAAAAAGGCCCCGGCCAGACCGAGACCTTCATCGTGGACCTCGTCGAAGTCCTCGACAAAGGGCACATCGAAAAAGACCGCGCCATCGAACCCGACGACCTCATCATCGTCCCCGAGCGGCTGATCAATTTCTAACCGCCCATGCCAACTTCCCCCGCCGCCGCTGCGCCCACCTTTTCCTCCGCCTGGGGCAAAGGCCGCATCCAGCTCCTGCGCTACCTCGCCATCCTGCGGAAACGCTGGTGGGTCGTCTTCCTAACCGTAAGCGTCGGGCTCTGCGTAGCCGCGTGGTACATCTCGCAAATGCCGCCCGCCTTCCGCTCCGTGGGCCGCCTCATGGTCAGCGGCCAGATCCGCCTCACCGAGGGTGCCGCCTACAGCGAGGAACTCGTCAACTTCTTTGGCACCCAGGTCGAACTCATGCAAAGCCGCGAAGGCGCGGAGCGCGCCCACGCCCGCGTCCACGCCCTCCACCCGGAGCTGACCCGCGAGGACATCAAACTGAGCGTCGGCCAAGTGCCGCGCGCCTCCATCTTCATCATGACCACGGTCGGCGAATCCCCGCTCTACACCCAGGCCTACCTCGATGCCTGCATGGACGAATACGTGGCCACCAAAAAGGAAATGCGCTCGCAAAAATCCGAGAGAACCACCGTCGCCTTGCAGGAGGAACTCATCCGGCTCGAAAAGGAAATGGATGCCGACGCGGAAAAGCTCCACGACTTTCAAAAGGAAAATAACATCGGCTTTCTCCACGAGGAGGGAAACAGCGCCGGCCTTTACCTCGCCCAGCTCAACCGCCAGCTCGCCGACCTCAAGACCGAGTTCGACCTCCTCGACCTCCTTAACCTCGACCAGAATCTCGACCGCGAAAAAGCCCCCGTCCCCACCACCGTCGGCCCCTCGGGCGCGCGCGACACCACCATCGCCAGCTACGGCCCGCTCGCCGAGTACCAGAAAGCCCGCCAGCAGCTCCAGATGCTCAAGGCCGAACGCGAGGACTTCTCCCGCTACCTCCGCCCGAAGCACCCCACCATCGTCGCCCTCGACGAGCAGATCACCCGTGGCGAAAAGCTCATCGAAGCCTTTCGCAACCAAAGCGTGGAAACCCTCAAGACCCGCCGCGAATCCATCCGTCTCCAAATCAAAAACATCGAAGGCGTCATCGAGCAATGGAGCACCAAGGCCCTCGACCTCAGCCGCCGGGTCGCGGAATTCGACAAGATCAAAGCCAAAGGCGAGCGCACCAAGAGCCAGTATGACCGCCTCCTGACCAACCTCCGCAGCGTCGATGTAACTAAGAACGTGGATCAGGACACCGTCTCGATCCTTTCCAAAGCCTCGGTCGCCAGTTCTATCCAACCCATCCCCCTCAAGATTCTCGCCATCGGCTTCGCCGCCGGGCTGTTTGTCGGTCTGCTCATCCTCTTCGTCATGGACAAGCTCGATGACCGCATCAGCTCCTTCATGGAATTCGGAGCCACCTACCCCGAGCACATCCTCGGACAGATCCCGAAAGAAAACATGGCCGGAGACCTCGCCTTGCTCAAGCACAGCGACGCCCGCCATTCCCTCCTCGAGTCCTATCGCACCCTCCGCTCCTCCCTCCTCTTTCTCCCCATCGAGGGCGCCCGCCCCAAAACCCTCCTCATCACCAGCGCCGCCCCCGGCGAAGGCAAGACCACCGTCGCCTCCAACCTCGCCATCATCCTCGCCTTCTCCGGCGCGAAAGTCCTCCTCGTCGATGCCGACATCCGCCGCGGCCGCCTGCACGGCCTCTTCGGCACCTCGACCGACGGCGGCTTTTCCAAAGTCCTCCAGCAGCGTCTCCCTTGGGCCGATGCCCTCGTCAAAACCAGCATCGAAAACCTCACCCTCATCCCCCGCGGCAAGTCCATCCCCCATCCCGCCGAGCACTTCCTCGGCAAAGTCACCGACCAGTTTCTCCAGGACGTCTATCCCCTCTACGACTACATCATCTTCGACAGCGCCCCCGTCCTCGTCGCCGACGACACCCTCAGCCTCGCGCCCAAGATGGATGGCGTCATCTTCGTCGTCCGCTTTGCCCAGTCCTCCGCCCGCATGGGTCGCCGCGCCCTCGACCTCCTCGCCCACCGCCAGGTCAATGTCCTCGGACTCATCTGCAACGACGTCAACCTCTCCGAAGCTGAATACGGCTACGGCAGCTACTACCAGTACGCCGAGCCGCAAAAGCCCGCCGCCCGGCGTGCCTAGCATTAAGACTGGCGGTTATCGGACAGTTGAACCCCTTCGTCTTTTTCCACCGCACCCACCCTCCGGCTCCCTGCTGGCTTGCCCTATAACTCCCATCCGTCCTCAAGGTCTTGCCCGTGTCACCTCCGGCGCATCTGACCAAGGGCGGCAGCTTGTCCCGGCGGTTTCCCCCACCCTCTCCCCCTCGCGCACCGCATGCCCCTCCCCAGCCCGGCGATAACCCGCCGCTCCTGGCTCCCCAACCGCGAGCGCACCCGCTACTGGCTCGGACGAATCGGCCGCTTCGGTGCCTGGCAGCTTGCCTCCCAGGCCATCCAGCTCATCACCGGCTTCCTCCTCGTCCGCTGGCTCAGCCTCGAGGCCTATGCCCAGTACGGCGTCGCCCTCGGCTTTCAAAACATGCTCAACATGCTCGTGGACCTTGGCCTCTCCGGCTCCATCGTCGCCTTGGTCGGGGAAAGGATTCACGACCGGGAAAACGTCGGACGTTACCTCGGTGCCGCGCTCTTCCTCCGCACCCGCATGTTACTCACCGTCGGCCCCCTCTCCGCCCTCGCCTTCTTCTGGCTCGCCCACCGCCACCACTGGCCCCTTTGGACCAGCCTCCCCCTTTTCCTCTCCATCCTCGCCAGCCTCTTTTTCCAAGGCTGGACCGCCTGCTACACCCCGCCCCTCCTCATGCACCACCAGCTCGGCCCCCTCTACCGCCCGGCTGTCCTGCTCAACACCGCCAAGCTCGCCATCTGCTCCCTC
>JAYVNN010000249.1:0-4494 GCA_043758435.1 Chthoniobacter sp. | reverse complement strand
AGAGCGGATTCGTGCTGCCAGCGCAGTTTGGATTCGTGAACCAGCTCACACTCACGCTCGTGAATCTCGACGTGGATGTCAGCTCGCCGCAGGCCGTTTCCATCGAGCGCAAAACGGCGGGCAAGGACACGACCGCCGCGCTGGTGCTCGCGCCGGTGAACGGCATCTGGATCGGCTGGAAACCGCGCAGCCGCGATGTCGCGCGGGAGAAGGCCGTGTTTTACGCGGAACTGACGCAGCTCTACGCGCCGACGGCGGGCGTGGTCGAGGGGCTGCATCACGCGGCGATCCGGCCCGCGCAGGGCGAGCTCGCGGAGCTGTCGTTCAGCGTGCCGAAGGGCGCGACGATCACGGACGTTTTCGATCCGGCGACGCTCGCGCCGGTGAAAGAAGGCGAGAAAGCGCCCGCGTCCGTCGTCGCGCAATGGCGCTTCGATCCCGACACGGGCAAGCTGCGCGTGAATCTCGCGCCGCCGCAATCGCGCTCGTTTTCGCTGCTCATCCGTTCGCAAATCGCGACGGGGCCGCTGCCCGTGGAGCAAGCCGTGGGGCTGATCTCCGTGGAAAACGCGGCCGGGCAAATCGGCCTGCTCGGCGTGGCGACGGGCAACGAAGTGCAACTCGACACCGTGACCGCCGAGACGCTCGCGCCGATCAATCTCGAGGATTTTCCCGGCAATGCGGCGTCCGTGCTCGGCGCGCAGATTCCCGGTCTCGCGGTGCGCCGCGCGTTTCGCTACGCGGACGTGAAGGCGACGGCGGTGGTGAAGGCGTCCGCCGTCGAGCCGGACGTGCGCGTGGAATCGCAGGACACCCTTTCACTTGGCGAAGACCGCGCGCTGCTCGCGAGCAATGCGACGGTGGACATCACGCGCGCCGGGATTTTCCGGCTGAGTTTTGCGCTGCCCGCCGGGATGGATGTGGAGTCGATCGCGGGGAAAGCGGTGAGTCATTGGACGGAGCTGAAGACGGACGCGGGGCGGATCATCACGATGCACCTGCGCGGGCGCACGGAAGGGCAGCAGCAGTTTGCGATCAGCCTCACCGGGCCGGGGATGAAGGCGGCGAAAGCGATGGTCGCGCCGCAGCTCATCTTCCGCGAGGCGAGCAAGCAGCGCGGGACTTTTCTCGTGGTGCCGGAGCAGGGGATGCGGCTCCAGGTGACGACGCGCGAGGGCGTGACGCAGCTCGATCCGCAGAAATCGGGCATCAAGCAAAAGGGCGTGCTCGCGTTCCGCGTTTTGCAGACGCCGTGGAATCTCGCGCTCGATGTGGAGCAGGTCGATCCGTGGGTGCAGGTCACGAGTTTGCAGCACGCCACGGTCGGTGAGGCGCTGGTGAAAGTGACCGCGAATCTGCAATACCAGATCGAGAACACGGGGCTGAAAGCGTTCCGCGTCGCGCTGCCGGCGGAGGCGGACAACGTGAAGTTTGCGGGCGATCAGGTGGCGGATTTTCTCGCGCTGCCGGAGGCCGCGAAAGCCGGGCTGAAAACGTGGGAGGTGAAGCTGCACCGGCGGGTGATCGGGCCGTACCTGCTGCAGGCGACGTATCAGACGCCGGTGGCTGCGAATGCTGTGGAAATCAGCCTTCGCGGGGTGCAGGTGGCGGAGGTGAACTTGCAGCGCGGGTTTGTGACCGTGCAATCCGGCGGGCGTTTGCAAGTGCGTGCGGAAGCGCCGCCGGCGGCGCTCCAGCCGACGGAATGGCAGAGCATTCCGCGCGCTTTGCAAAAGGATCTGACGGCGTCGTCGGCGAGCTTTGCGTTCCGGCTGGTCGAGCCTGCGTTCACTTTGCCGATGAAGCTCGAACGCCATGAAGCGACCAAGCTCCTGCCCGCACGCGTGAACAACATCACCTTCACCTCGGTGATCTCCGACAGCGGCACGATGCTCACGCAGGTGCGGCTCGAAATGCTGCCGGGCGACAAGCGCCTGCTGCATCTCACGCTGCCCAAGGACGCGAAGTTCTGGTTCGCGTTTGTGAATCAAAACGGCGTGTGGCCGTGGCGCGAGGGGGAGCAGATTCTACTGCCGCTGGAGCAGCAGTCGCGCACGGATCGGGCGCTGCCGGTGGAGTTTTTTTTCAGCAGCCAGATCGGCGCGGCGGGCGGTTCCTCGCTCGATCTGCAACTGCACGCGCCGAAGTTTGACCTGCCGCTCGAAAACATCACCTGGCACATTTTTCTCAACGAAAAATGGCAGCTCAAAAAGTGGACGGGCTCGCTGCAAATGCAGGGCGAGCAAACCGTAGCCCACGCGAGCGCGGCGGATGTGCAGACGTATTTGCAGGGCGAGGCGATGCAGCAGCGGGAGAAGACCAAGGAGGCGGAGCAGATGCTCGCGCTCGGCAACACGGCGCTCGCGCAAGGCAACCCGCAGGAGGCGCGGCGCGCTTTTAACTCCGCGTTCGGACTGAGCCAGCACGACAACGCCTTCAACGAGGACGCCCGCGTGCAACTGCACAATCTCAAGCTCCAGCAGGCCGTGGTCGGCTTGAACGTGCGCAACTCCAGCGTGACCGGCGAGGCCGATGCGCTGACGGGCAAACTGCGCGCGAGCGGTGGCAAGGACGCGAACTACACGCAGCAGGACGCGAAGCAGATCATTGACCGCAACAGCACGGACGAAAACACGGCGCTCCTGCGTTGCGCCGAGCGGCTCATCCAGCAGCAGGACGCGGCGGTGAGCAATCCCGCGGCGATCCAGGCGAGCATCCCGGAGCAGGGACGCATGCTGACTTTCAGCCGCGCGGTGGCGGTGGACAACTGGGCCGATTTGCAAATCGGCCTCCACGCGAAAGCGACGTCGAGCGCGTCGTGGTTCACGCGGCTCGTGATGCTCGCGCTCGTGGCGCTGACGCTGGGGGCCGCGGCCCGCAGCGCTCGCGCGTTTGGCCGGCGCTAGCGCTTGGCCGGAGCCTTGGCGACTGCGGCGCTGCCGCCGTAGGGGTTGCTGCCGATGATGATGGTATTGGGCGACGCCGCGCCGAGCTGCGTCATGAGGTTCTGCATGTTGGCGGTGGGTGCGGTGGATTTGGTGTCAGCCATTTGGAGTTTGCGCGGTGGGTTGTGGCCGCGCCTGCGCAGGGTGCCGGGTGGCGGGCGGGAGGCAAGGAAATTTGCCCGCCCACGGCGGCGCGGGCAAAAAATCCCTCAATCAGGCGCGGCAGACTTCGGTTCTTCTCGGGCCGAAACGCCGCCTCTTCTCGTTCTCAAACGGCGTTTGGTCATGACGAAAAGGAACTCGGACTGCATGGCTTCGCCTGGTAGGAAGGTTATGGCGGATTCACCGTCAGTGCCTCGAGTCTCGAGAAAGTGCGGGCATATGTCTTGAACCAGGAGGCGCATCATCGCGCGACCACGTTTCAGGAGGAGTATGTCGCGATGTTGCAGCGGGGGATGGTGGAATATGACGAGCGTTACTTGTGGTGACGGGTGTGCGGCGGCGGATGCTTCGCGCCGATTTCCAAGCTGGAGGCTTGAAAGCCGTTAGCCGGTGGTGGAGCGCAGCGCAACCACCGGAACCAGCGGCCAACCAGACGCGCCCCAGCGGGGCGCGAGAAGTTCCGCACGTTTCTCGCGCCGCCTCTGGGGTGCATGCGCGGGGCGTGGAAAAATCCGGTGGTTCGGCTGCGCTCCACCACCGGCTAATAGCTCTCAAGCCTCCGGCATGAAGCGGCCTCGCCACTGCCAACGGCAGGGCTCATCGCCACCCTTGCCAAATCCGCCGCCCTCCTCTCTTTTCGCCCCATGCCTTCCTCTGCCCAGAAGCCTCCAAAGCCGCTAATTGTCTTCGCACTTTCGGCGGTGCTCGGCGCGATCGGTGGACTCATAGCCTTCCGCGTCGTTCTCTCCTTCACGCCAATCGGAGTGCGACTCCAAGAAACATTCACCGAGGCATGCCGGTGGGGCGACACCGATACCATGGCCAAGCTCTATCCGGCAGGAGGGTTTCTGAATGGGCGCATCCTAGATGGTGGACCGGAGGGGCCGACCGGCTACTCACCCGATCCGCCGCTGTATCAGGCTGCGGAGTTCGGGAGTGCTGAGGCGGTGCAGTGGTTGGTTGACCACGGAGCGAATATCAACTCGGTCGTTGACGCAGGCGAATCACTATGGTCTCCGCTCGACATGGCCGAAGACCATTTGAAGCGAGCCCAGCGGACGGTCGATATACTGAAGGCGCACGGAGCGCGGTCCGCACACCGACACTACTGACTCCCACCACTCACACACTGGCTCAGCGCCCCGCCGTGTGTATATCCGCGTGCGGGAGAAGCGCGGGGCCTTTCAACAAACTAAGGATGGGCTGCGGGAAGATGCCGAAGAAGAAGACGGCGAAGGTCAGCGCGCCAATGGTGAAGCGGGTCAGCGGGGCGATGACGATGGGCGTATCGCAGTTTGGCTCCTGCCAGTACATGGCGGCGACGATGCGCAGGTAGTAGTAGAAGCCCGCCGCGACGGTGAGGATGCCGATGCCGACGAGGGCGAAA
>JAYVNN010000248.1:0-13541 GCA_043758435.1 Chthoniobacter sp. | reverse complement strand
AATTTCCGGGGAATCATCGAGCAGGAAATAAACCTGCATTCTTATAGCCTGCTAGTTGGCCCAAATAACGCAGGAAAGAGCACCTTCATCGACGGGATTCGCGTTTTCTACGAGAAGGATGGAATTAAATTCAAAGCGGGTAATGATTTCCCGTTTATTAAAACGGTGGATGAAGAATCTTGGATCGAGATCAAATTCAAACTTTCCGATGCCGAGCACGATTCGCTCGCGGTCACTTACCAGACAGGAGACAAAACTCTTCGAGTCCGAAAATTCTTTCAGACGGCGACGAAGTCCTCAGATGGTAAGAACGCGGCGGGCTCCATCTATGGCTACAAGAGCGACGGAACGCTTTCAGACGAGCCATTTTATGGTGCGAAAAACGTCCAAAGCGGCAAGTTCGGCGATCTGATTTACATTCCCGCGGTAAGCAAAGTCGATGAGCATACAAAACTCACCGGACCATCCGCATTGCGTGACCTTCTTACAGACGTGATGTCTGATGTCGTCGAGGCTGGCAAGGCCTACGGTGACTTTACAAAGAGCATCGAAACCTTTGCCTCGACCATTCTGAAAGAGAAAACGAAGGATGAAAGATCGTTGGAAGGATTTGAAAGAGCGCTCAATGGCTTACTGGAACCGTGGCAGACGAAGTTCTCACTTCGATTTCCACCACCGTCTGCGGCCGACATCATCAAGCAAATGGTGAGTTGGGAACTGCTCGACCAATTCCACGGGAAGCCACAGGCGGTCGAGTATTACGGGTCAGGATTTCAGCGTCATTTCATCTATTCGCTGATTCAACTCGGGGCTCAATACATCGGGAAGAAGGTCACGAAGAAAACGAAAGACTTCACACCTTCACTAACACTGGTCCTCTTTGAGGAGCCAGAAGCATTTCTTCATCCGCCGCAACAGGAGATTCTGTCACGAAATCTCATAGCGGTAGGGAGCAAAGACTACTGGCAGGTAATCTGCGCGACGCATTCGTCCCATTTTGTCAGTCGGAACGCAGACTCAATTCCCGCAATCGTGCGTGTGCTGCGTTCGGGAGGAGCGGTGGAGGCGTTTCAAATCGGCGCGACGGAATGGGGCAATGTCGTGAATGCGAATCAGGCAATCCAAGTGATCGCCGCGAAGTTCCCGAAGATGGCAAAGCGACTCCACCAAGACGACGCGAAACCTGAGATGGAGGCTATTAAGCACTTTCTCTGGCTCAACGCCGACCGCTCAGGCATCTTTTTTGCGAATCATGCTCTGTTGGTTAAGGGACCGACGGAGGTTGCGCTTATCAATAAACTAATCGACGACGGGAAGATCAACGGCGCTGATTGCGGACTTCATATCCTAGATTGTCTCGGGAAATACAATATCCACCGTTTCATGAATCTCCTCGGCTACCTTGGAGTTAGTCATTCGGTAATTCATGACGATGACAGCAACAAGGACGAACATGGCGAACTGAACCAGTTAATCCAAGCGTCGATGCACAAGACGCTCACATTGGCAGTGCAGACAATCCCGACTGACTTGGAAGCAATGCTCGGCATACCTCCCGCAGGTTCCGACCACCGAAAGCCGCAGCACGTCCTCTATCTTTACTCCGAAGGCAAGATTGACGCCGGGAAACTCGCGGCCTTTTGCGGAATTGTTGAATCTTGTTTGCCGAAACCGAAGACCGCGCCGCCCTCAGTTTCTGCAGCTGCGCCAACTCCCGCTGGCACGGCGTTGGCGGGCGCAACTTCTGGCGCTAAGAATCCATAGCGATGCCCAACCTCAACGAATCCACCGTTGAAGACGCTCCCCTGATGTGGTTCGGGAACGACCTCCTGCCCGGCTTATTTCCCCAGCCACGGCGTAATCTTCCCTTCAACACGCCGCTACCTCAAGCCGCGCTCGACATCGATGGCAAAACTCGCACGAGTGTTTTTGCATGGCGCGGTCAATTTTCGCCGCAGTTGGTCGAGTCCCTCTTGTGGGCCTACTGCCCCAGGGCCGCGCACGTCATCGATCCGTTTTCCGGCAGCGGGACAAGCCTGCTCGAATCAGCTCGCTTAGGGTTTCCAGCAACCGGATTTGAGATCAATCCCGCCGCTTGGCTCCTCAGTCGCATCTATACTCTTTGCAACGTCACCGCCGACGAGCGGGAATCAGCTTTGCGTGCCGTCAGACAGCGGCTTGTCGATCTTTGGAGGGCTGGAACACCCGAGGAGGTAGAAGGCCGCTTGCAGGAATTGGCGCAGACAGGGGGAGCTGCAGGCATTGTTGCCGGAGCCTTCGTAATCCTGCTCGACCTTTTCACGAACAAGCTGACGCCGGCGCACTGCGAAAAGACATTCCTAAAGATCGCTCGATCAGTTCGCGAATTGCCGCTTTCCTCCAAACCTTTGCAGGCAATCAGGAGCGACGCCAGAGCGATGCCGTTGCCTGACTCCTCCGTTGATTTCGTTCTCACGTCACCGCCCTATATCAACGTTTTCAACTACCATCAGCATTACCGCCGTTCGGCCGAGCTATTAGGCCATGACCTACTCCGCACTGCCCGCAGCGAAATAGGATCGAATCGGGCGACTCGCGGGAACCGCTTCCTGACTGTCATTCAATACTGTCTCGACATGGCGGCCACGCTTCGAGAACTGCGCCGAGTGTGCAAAGGCGCTGCCCGAGTTCTGTTTGTCGTCGGTCACGAATCCAACGTTCTTGGCGTGCCTTTCCACAATGCGGAGTTCATCACTCGCATCGCCGAGGAAACGGGGGCATTCCGCGCGGTGCTTTCTCAGACTCGCTGGTATATCAACAAGTTTGGCACGCGCATTCGCGAGGACATCATGCACTTTGAACCCTGCAAGGGGCATGGAGACCAATGGGAGGCGGTAGCACGCCTTGTAGCCGACGGAGGTCTTCGCAACGGTTTGGCAATCGTCAGTGAGAAGAATCGCCCCGCGTTAAAGGATGCAATCAAGCGCGTTGAGATCACCCGCGGAATTCCGCTACTAAGCACTCATGAATAAACCCACTCAGTTGCCCACTCCCCATCTCGCCAAACTGAATGCCTGCCTCGAAAATAAAGGACTGCACGGTGGCGACCTGGAACGGTTGACTACGGCTCGCGTCAAATACGACGTCTGGATCAAAGCGCTGGATGCTATTGAGCGCGGAAGCGTGGGTTGTGTCGAGAAGCTGGTTTCGGCGACCAATGTTTACAAGCGCTACATAGAACTAGACTTGATCTTCGATTCTCCGGGAAACTTCCTTTACCGCCAAAAAGGTCAGTTGAAGCTCGATAACACCATCCTTGAGGAGTTCCTACCGCACCTCGTTTACCGCTCGCTGAAAGGTCTGGAGGAAGGTTACGAGCTTGGCCCCGCCAGCACTTTTGCCGGGATCACGATGCTTTCTACACTCGGAAGGCACGGCTCTGGCGGGCTACCCAGGGTTCTCTCCAAAGATCAGGATTTCGTTCTGGGACGGAGGCTGTATCTCCGCACCTCGTTTGATTCAAAGTTCGAGAGTTTCGATTCGCAGGAAGCGGCGTTGGGATACGTATGTGCGGAATGCAAAACGAATTTGGATAAGACGATGTTTCAGGAAGCCGTGGCGACGAGCCGGGATTTGAAACAGGCTGTGCCGGGAAGCCTATACTTTCTCGTCTGCGAGTTTCTCGATATGACGCCGCGTTCGATCATGGCGACGCAGATTGATGACGTGTTGATTGCCCGAAAAGCGAAACGGATTTCGTCGAACATTCGCCAAGATTTCAAAACTCCTGAGTCCCGCAAGCTGCACCGCAAGGAGCACGAAGAATTCATCGATTCCTCGAAATACAGCGCCGCGGTATTTCAACGCATGATCGACAAGATACAGGCACTGATTGCGGCTGCTGACCCGAGCGGGAAGCTGGTGTTGGAGCGCGGCTTCTTTTAGAAACACCGTAAGGCACAGGGGCCACTTTAGAATTCGCTCTCGCGCACAAAGGAACCGAGGGCAAGGCGGGGCAGCCCTACATTCACCATCCGCTGCGGCTGATGATGCGGGTGGAAACGGAGACGGAGAAGATCGTGGCGGTGGGAGCGGGGTTGGCTTTAGAAGCACGCTCACTTCCACCCTCATTCCGAAACTGAGGATTTTGGAGCAGGCCAGCCGGGGATGCAGTGCTTTGCTGGCGGGTTTCCGAATCGAAGACTATTTCTGCGTGAAGACTTTGTCCGCCGGATTGCCCGCGGACTGGTTGAAGGCGATGAGGTCGAGGAATTGGCGGCGGACCTCGGCACTTCCGGCGGCACTTTTTCGATGCTCGCACTGCGCGCGCACGTCTGGCTGGCGTGCGGTCATAATCTGCGGCTTTTCAAAGGCGGAAAAATCGCGCGCTCGTGGCGTCTGGAGTCGCCGATTCTCGGGCTCTGAGCGTCCGCGCCTTTCCTCCCCTGCGCCGTGGTGGCGTGCTGCGAAAACGGCGCGGCGGTCTTCTGGCACGAAGCGCTGGCCGCCGACGTGGAGATGATCGCGCCGGAACTCACGCGCCCGCGCGCGGCCTTTCTCGGCAATGGCACGCTCGCCCTGCTGGCGGGCGCGGGCGACGGCCTCGGCTGCGACGGGCGCGTGGTGGACCTCGACCGCCGCGGCATCCACAGCGAGGCGACCTTTTACAAAAAAGGCGGCGTGCCGCTCGCGCTCACCGGCACGGACCGGCCGGATGAGTTCGCGATTTTCGACGGCACGGGCGAGGCGCAAATCTGGCGCGTGCCGGTGGGCCGCCGATCCCGCTGCGGCTGGAGCCGGGTTTTACCAGAAAGCTGACGTGCGCGCGCGCTGGCGCGACACTCATCCGCTCGTTCACTCCACCACAAAGGCGCGTCTCCAATCGGTGCGGGTGGAAAGCGCCTGCGGCTTGATGTCGCCGAGGCGCCGGCCCGCGGCGGCGGTGGCCGCGCAGAAAGTCTGGTACGCGCCGCGGGCGATCGGGCAGGAGCGCAGCGGGCCGAGCTGGCGGAGATCGCGGCAGAGCGCGTAGTGCGGGTTTTGGCGCAGCTCGGCGTCGAGGCGGGCGGGGAGTTCGGGTGGAAAATCACCCTCGGCGAAAAGCGTGTAGTGCCAGCGTCCGTCAGCGTCGGTCTCCGGCGCGAGCATGGCGAACCGCGGCGCGCATCCGCACGCGGCACAGGCGGCGGCGAGGGCGCGCGTGACGAAAATCTCCGCGAGTTTTTCGCCGCACAGATCCGACACGCTCGCGCCGCGCCCGAGGAAGCGCAGCGAAGGCGTCGCGCTGACGAAGCCATCCACCTCGACGAGGTCGCCGAGCCGGTAGCGCCACAGCCCGCCGCCGGTGGTGACGATGACCGCGTAGGTTTCGCCGGCATCCAACTCATGCGCGAGCCGCACGTCACCGCACCTGTTTTCAAACTCAAAAAAATGCGAAGTCACCGCGAGCGGGTGCTGCGCGCCGAAGGGGATGGAGACGAACGCTTCCGTCGCGAGCAGACCTTTCGGCTGGATGACGGCGTGCGGCAGCCGCCGCTGCAAATCCGCTGCCGCCAGCGCCGCCTGCCCGTCGCCCCAGCAGCTCACCACGCGCAGGCGCGGCCACAGCGCACGCCCATCCGGCCCGCAGGCGCGCAACTCACGCGCCCGCCGCGGCATCGCCGGCGCATCCACGGCGGCGCGGACTTTCGCCGGCATCCGCGCCGCACGCGCGCATCCGCCATCGCGCACATCACGGAGCCATTCGTCCCATGTCTCGCCTGAGTCACCGAGCGTCTCGAGCAGCAGCGTGAGGAAAGACGGATGCCACACCGACACGAGCCGCAACCCCGGCGCACGCAGCAGGCAGAGCAGCGTGAGGTAGCGCGCCGTCTCCACATCCGCGACGAGCCGCAGCGCGGACGGCACGGCGAAAGTCGCCTCCGCGAGCCGCCGCTGGAGGCCGCCGAGATAGGCGCTGTCGTCGTCGAAGCCGACGGGCACGGCGGATTTCTCCGCCGCTGCCGCGAGCGCAGGCGAGATAGACCAATACGCCGGGCCGGGCGCGACGGACGGATGTTCGCGGCAAAGATCGAGCATCCACGGGCCAATGGCCGCGTTCAGCTCGCGTTGAAATGCGGCGGTGAAAGGGATGAGCTTGCGCCCGCCGGTGGAGCCGCTCGTGGGCACGAGCCGCGTCACCGGTTCGTGCGTGAGCACGCTTTGCTCGCCGCGCATGATGCGCGCGATCCACGGCGCGAGTGCGTCGTAGTCCACCAAGGGAACGCGCCCTCGGAACTCCGCGTAGCCGCGGATTTTTCCGAAGCCATGCGCGCGGCCATACGCGCCCTCCGCATTGCGCGCGAGCAGACCGCACAGGATTTCCGACTGCGCCTTTTCAGGATGAGACAGCGCGCGTCGGAAGCGCAGCCAGGCGCGCAGGCTCGCCGCGAGCCACGCGCCATTCGCGAGCGCGGCCTTCATCGCGCGATCATGCGGCGGCCAGCGGCGGTCAGGTTCCCCGCGCTGATTTCGGTGAGGCACGCCAGTTCGTCGCCGCGCGCGTGGTCCGGATTGCGCGCGTGGAAAAATGCGACGTGCGCATCGTTCGTCCGCGCCGCGGGCAGCGCGCGCAGCCTTTGCGGATCAGGAAAGCGGACGATGCCGCGCTCGGCATCGTAGCCAGCCCCATAGCGCGTGCCGGCGAGGTGATCGAGCAACCGCCGCGTGTGCGTTGGCGTCGGCAGATCGTGTCGGGGAAAAAATTCGCGCCAGAAAACCGGCAGAAAACGATACGTGCGAAAGCCCGACGTGAGCAGCAGCCAGTGGCACGGACGCTCCGGCGCAGCGGCGCGCAGATGGTTCACCGCCGCGATCCACGTCCGCGCCAGCGCGGGCGATCCCCACGCCTCGGGTGCGACGATAGTATCGCCCGAATAAATCGCCGTGAGCGCACCACCGTCGAAATTTTCCTCCGCCACGAGCAGCGTCGAAAAGCCGAGCAGCCGCCCGTCGCGCCGGATTTCCACGACCCAGTTTTTCTCCGCGAGATCGCGCTCAAACTGCCCGCACGTCACCCCCTCGAAATGCCGCGCGAGCAGCGCAAACATCTCCTCGCGCTGAGCTGGGGAAAGGGTGTCGCGCGGCAGCAGGCCGGGGATTTCCGTCGTCGTCATAGCAGTGCCACGTCGGGCAGAAATATCCCGCTCACTTCGCGCGCAGCCTCGCCCGGCCAGCGCACGCGAGACAGCCGGCTGCGCCAGATGCGCGGAGAAAAGCGGCGGAGCAGCGCGGGCCGGCGCGCGTCCGCGGCGGGCAGTGCGAACGTGAGGAATTCGAGGCCGCACTGCGCAGCGAGCGGGAAGAATGCAGCAATGAAATCGGGCAGCATTTCTTCCGCGCCCCCGGCTAGTGCGAGCGGTGAAAGAAAAGCATGGGCGAGCACCGAACCCGCGCGCGGGAGACGCGGCGTGCCGAGCACACGGCCGGCGAAATTCACGAATGGTCGCGCGATGGCGAGCGTAGGCGAATAGCCGTGGATTACCGTTTGGCGAAACGCGCGCCGATCCCACAGCGCACCGCACGCGACGACCTCGCCGCCATCCAGCGCGAGGAGGAAACGCTCCAGCGGCAGCCCCTGCCCTTCGAGCGCGCGGAGATTTTCCGCGGTCCACACGGCGGCGAGTTGATGACGCCGCCCGTGCCCGTTCAGCACGCGGAGCAAATCGGGAATGCGCTCCGGCGTCGCGGATTCCACGCGGAGTTTCACCGCTCGCGGGCGACGCGGCACGGCGACGAGCAGCGTGTCCAGTTCCGCGAGGAATTCGTAGCGCGGCAATCCGCGCGCACCGCTTTCCAGCAGCCGCCGGGCGCGTTCATTGTCGGCGGCGATGCTGGTAAAATAAATGCCCGCTGGGTCCTCGCGTTGCAGTGCGTGAAAGAACCCGTAGCCATCGCGCAAAATGCCGAAACGCCCGCGTGCCGCCGCATCGAGGCGCAGTTCGGCGAGATAGCCCACGCGAGTCGCGCGACCATCCACCCAGCATTCGCGCGTCATGCAGCGTCCCATGCAGACGAGTCGTTCGTTTTCCACAGCGACGATGGTTACGTCTTCGCCGCCCGCGCCAAATTCCCCCGCGAAATAATCCGGCTCGCGCTCGAAACCCACACGCACCGCGCCGGTCATCGGCGTCTCGCGGAGCAGGCGGCGGATTTCGGCATCGTCGGATTTTTCCGCGACGCGAAACGCACACGCGTTCACGCCGGGAGCAACGGCCCCTGCCATGATTCGTCTCCGAGCGGGTAGTAGTCGCGCAGGCTCACGTCGCCGCGGTGCATGGCGTTGATGAGAAAAAAATTCCGCCACATGAAACCGTTCGCCCGGTTCACCGCGTCGAAGCCGCGCCGCGCGATGCTTTTCCACGAATAGAAACGCCGCCGCGCGCCGAGGCATCCGCGCTGCAATTCCTCCCCGCTCATGCCGCGCGGGACGAAGGGAATCTGGTTGTAGCTGTAGCGGTCGTCGAGCCACCACGCCTCGTAGCGCAGCCGTCCTTCCTCCGCGAGCCGGCGGTAGAGCGGCGTGCCGGGGAAGGGCGTGAGGTGGTTGAACGCGGCGATGTACATCGCGTGCTCCTCGGCGAAATCGACTGTGTTCCCGAAGCTGTCGGCGGTGTCGTGATCGTAGCCAAAGACGAACGTGCCATAGACGCGAATCTTGTGCCGGCGCAGGTTGGCGAGCGCTTTCGGAAAACCGCCGCGTGCCGAGTTGAAGGTCTTGTTCATGGCCGCGAGGTTCGCCGGGTTCAGGCTTTCAAAACCGATGAGCACACCCTGGCAGCCGCTGCGCACGAGGAGGTCGAGGAACTCGTCGTCATGCGCCGCATTGATGCTCGCCTGCCCCACCCAGCGGATGCCGAGCGGGATGAGCGCGCGCAGGAATTCCTTCGCCTGCGCGAAGTTCGACGTGATGTTGTCATCCACGAAAAAGAAGAGCTTTTTTTCGCGCTTGATCGCCGCGATTTCCGCGCTGATTTCGTCCGCCGGGCGGCGCGTCTGGCTTTGGGAAAAAACCGTCTGCACCGCGCAGAAATCGCATTTGAAATGGCACCCGCGCCCCGCCTCGACGAGGCCGATGGGCAGGTATCGCTTCCCGCGAAAGATCGAGCGGTCGGGCCGCAAGCCGCGCAGATCGGTGCGGCCCGTGGAGCGGTAGAATTTTTCCAGCCGCCCGTGCCGCGCATCGTCGAGCACGCGCGGCCATAGCGCCTCCGCCTCGCCCGTCACCACCGCGTCGGCATAGCGCGCGACTTCGTCCGGGCAGAGGCTCGGGTGAAAGCCGCCCATCACCACCGGCACTTTGCGGCGGCGATACTCGCTGGCGATCTGGTAGGCGCGCTTCGCCGTGTAAGTCTCCACGCTCATCGCCACGAGATCGGTCGCCTCGTCGAAGGGAATCGTCTCCATCCGGTCGTCGTAAAATTTCACGTCCACCTCGCGCGGCGTCAGCCCCGCGAGCGTCGCGGCGGGCAGCGGCTCCATCTGCCAGGTGCGCACGTAGCCCTTCTCGCCGCGTCGGCGCCCGATGCACGGATGGATGATCGTGAGCTTCATCGCTGTGAGTGTCTCATTGGTTGTCCCGCCCTTTCAGGGCTGGCCGCGAGCGGCGGGCAAACCCAGGGCTGTGTTGTGTCGCCCCTTCGGGACTGATTTGGAGGGCTCGCACATATGCAAGGCGCGAGACATGAGACATGAGACATGAGACATGAGGCGCAAGACATGAGGCGCAAGACATGGGACGTGAGACATGAGACGTGAGGTGCGAGGTGCGAGGTGCGAGGCGATGCTGATTGCAGCCCCGACGGGGCGAAACAACAAAGCCCAGGGCAAGCGAGGAACGAGCGCAGCCCTGGGGCACCTCGCAAAATCGCGCCAGCCCTGAAAGGGCGGAACAACGAACAATCGCGCGCAAATGGAAAATCAGTCCCAGACATAGGCCTCGTCGTATTCCACGCCATACCGTTCCAAGAGCCGCCGGAACTCATCTTGAAACGTCTGCACCTGGTGATGCTCCGCCTGATTCTGGATGTAGCGTGTCACCTCGCCGATGTGCGACGCGCTCACGGAAAACGCGCCGTATCCCGCCTGCCACGCGAAAGCCGCGACGCCGCCTTCGTCCTTCATCCATTTTGTGGATTCGACCTTCGCGTTTTTCACCGCATCGGAAATGGTGACGGTGCGCGCGAGGCGGAACAGCACATGGATGTGATCGGGCATCCCACCAACCTGCACCGCCGCGCAGCCGGCCGCGTTGAACGTGCCCGCGAGATAGGCGTGCAAACGTGGCTGAGTGGGAGCCGGGATCAGATCTGCGCGGCCTTTGGTCGAAAAGACGAGGTGGATGTAAATCTGCGCGAGTGATTGGGGCATGGGCGGTTGGGTGGGTCCGTGGTTTGTCCCGCCCTTTCAGGGCTGACGCTCGGCGGTCGATAACCCAAGGCTGCGCTCCTGCGTCGCTTGCCTTGGGCTTTGTTGTGCCGCCCCTTTGGGGCTGAACAACTGGCCGTTTGTGGCGCGGGGTTCGGTCGCGCACGTTTGCTGTGCCACGCCGTTGAGGATGATGGACGGGGCGTTTGCGGCGTAGTTTCCCGTTTCACGCGTTTGCTGCGTCGGCGCGCTGGGAGCGATGCGAGGCGCGCGACCGATGATCCAGTCGCAGTTATAAAACTGGCTGAGATGATGCGCATAAAATCGGTAGCCGAGATTCGTGCCGAGGCGCACCGGCCAGGGCGCGGGCGAGCGGCGGATGCGGCGCACGATGGAACGCCAACTGTAAGCGTGCTTCCACGCCGTCTCGATGCCGGTTTGCAGCTCCTGCACGCTCATGTGGCGCGGCTGGAAGACGACGTGCTGCGCGTCGTAGAGTTCCCAGTCGCGCGTGAGGATGCGGCCCTCGGCTTCGAGGCGTTTGTAGAGCGGCGTGTTGGGAAAAGGTGTGACGACGGCGAACCGCGGAAGGTCGATCCCAGCCTCGACGGCGAACTCGGCGGTTTTCAAAAACACGTCCGACTTGTCGTCATCGAGGCCGAAGACGAAGCAGCCTTGCAACGCGATGCCGTGCGCGTGCAGGCGCTCGACCACGCCTGCGTAGCCGTCCGGCAAATTAAAGCCCTTGTGGTTCTGCCGGAGGTTCACCGCCGAGATGGATTCGAGGCCCATCAGCAAGCCCCGGCATCCGCTGCGCCCACACAGTTCCAGCAACTCGGGATCATCCGCGAGCAGCGTCGTCGCGAGGCCGTACCACTGCACGCGCAGCGGGATGAGCGCGGCGAAAAGCTCCAGCGCGTAGCCGCGATGCGCGATGAGATTCAGGTCCACGAAGATGAGCTTCCGCGCACCATGCTGCCGGATGTCGGCGACGACTTCGGCCACGGGTTTCTGAAAAGGCTTCCGCCCCCACGCCGTCGGCACCACGCAGAAGTCGCAGCTATGCACGCAGCCCCGCGTCGCCTCGAAAACATTGCTCGTGAGAAAGTGCCGCGCGGGCAGCAAATCGCGCCGCGGAAAAGGCCGCCCGCCGATGTCGAGGCCCGGTGCCTGCCGGTATTCGCGCGCCATTTTCCCAGCGGAAAAATCGCGCAATAACTGCGGCCACGAATCCTCCGCGTAGCCCACCACCACAGCATCCGCGTGCGGTGCGGCATCCTCCGGGATGAGCGTGACGTGCGGTCCGCCGAGCACCACCGCGATGCCGCGCGCCCGGAAATGATCCGCCAGTTCATAAGCCCGCCGCGCCGTGCCCGTGATGACCGTGAGCCCAATCAAATCCGCCTCCAAATCCAGCGGCACATCAGCGATGCCTTCGTCGATCAATTCCAACTCAGCGGGCACATCTTCCGGCACCAGCGCCGCGAGCGTCGTGAGCGTGAGCGGCTGGTAGCGCAGCGACTTTTTCCAAATCCCGCCGCGATGCCGGTAGAGCGGGCCTTTCGGGGAGATGAGGGCGATGCGAATCACGAGCACCACGCTAGCGGGAACGGGCGGGGCGGCAAAATCGAAAAAGTTGATGTTGCCATTGGTTTTTTCAATGACGCCATTCGCCGCGTTTGCGGTTATGGCACCCGCATGACTGAAGCCCCCACGCTCGCCGCCGCACCCGGCATCGACCACACGCGGCGCTTCATCGCGGAGGAGTTCACGCCGCTCTTTCACACGTCCGCCTACCACCTGCTCCCCGGCGCAGCGCGGCTGCGCTACAACCAGCTTCATGCGCTGTATTTCAACGAGCAGGTCACCTTTTTCGAGCAGGAGATGCTCAGCCCGGCGCTGCTGGCGCTGATGAAAATCGCGCCACCTTCCATGGCGGCGGGGCTGCGGATTTTCCATGCCGAGGAGCAGCGGCACACGGCGATGTTTCGCGCGCTAAACCGGCGTTGCGCGCCGGAACTCTACGCCGACGGCTCGGATTATTTCATTCGCGTGGCGAAGCCCTGGCGGGCGCTGATCGGCGCGCTGGCGCGGCGTCCGCGCCTGTTTCCGCTCCTCGTGTGGCTGGCGCTGATGCAGGAGGAGCGGTCGCTCCATTACTCGAAAGGCTGCCTTGAAAAAGCGGACGAGCTGGAGCCGCATTTCATCGCCGTGCATCGCGCGCATCTGGCGGATGAAGTGGGGCACATCGGCTGGGACGGGGAGGTGCTCGACTGGCTCTGGCCGCGCACGGGCGGCGCGCTGCGCATGGTGAATGCGCGCTTGTTCGCGTGGATGGTCGGCGAGTTTTTTCATCTGCCGAAACGCTCGGGCCGGCGGGTGATCGCGCAGCTCGCGCGCGAGTTTCCGCGACTGGATTCGACGGCGCTTTTCCGCGCGCTGCGGGATTTGGAAAAGGACACCGGCTTTCAACTCACGCTCTATTCGCGGAGCATCACGCCGCGCACTTTCGCGCGCTTCGATGCGCATCCTGAATTCGCCTCGCTCGCGCGCACGCTGCCCGGCTACCGTCCTTCGCGAGCATGAACAGCTTTCGCATTCCCGCCCGGCTGAATCTGGGCATCGCCGGGGCACAACTCGCCGCGATGCTCGGCATCCTGTGGGCCGCGGGGCGCGTCGCGCAGTGGTGGCCGGTCGCACTGCTCGCGCTCGGCTACGGCGTGGTGATGAACTCCGCCTACGCCATGCTGCACGAGGCCGAGCACGGCATGCTGCACCCGCAGCGCGGGATCAATGACGCCGTCGGCACGGTGCTCGCGCTGTTTTTTCCCGCGCCGTTTCATCTCATCCGCCAGGGTCACATCGGCCACCACATCCGCAATCGCAGCGACGACGAGGCGTTCGATTTGTATTTTGAAAACGAGAGCCGGTTTTGGAAATGCGTGCAGCTCTACGGCACGCTCACGGGGCTTTTCTGGGTGCTGATTTTTCTCACGAATCTCGTCGTGATTTTCGTCCCGTCGCTCGCCGTCCCCGCGCGCGTGAACCGCACGACGGATGCTTTTCTCGATTCGCTGAATCCGAAATACCGGCGGCTCATTCAGCTCGAGGCGGTCGATTTGTATTTTGAAAACGAGAGCCGGTTTTGGAAATGCGTG
>JAYVNN010000247.1:0-13594 GCA_043758435.1 Chthoniobacter sp. | reverse complement strand
TGCTGGGTGGTGATTGCGCCGGCCGTCCAGTTGCGCACGGTCACGCCCGGCAGGCTGAAACCCCACGGCGCTCCGGTGGCCGAAGCCTGGGTTACTTCACAGCGCAGAAAGCCCGTCGAGCCGGCATTGCCCGCGCCCGCCGTGGCATCCTCCACCACACGGAAGGCAAAGCCCGCCGCGCCGGGATCGCTGTTCAGAGTTATGATATTCAAGGGTGTGCCCGTCGTCGTATCGGTCACACCGCCGCCGCCATTGATCGTCCGAGTCCGGTAAGCACCCGCCGCCGCGCCGAAAGTGTTCGGAATGTTTTCATCCAGGGGCGAGCCGGTGGCTTCCTTGTAAAGGTTCAGCGTATCGAGCTGCACCGCTTCGCCATTGGCAAAGTTCACGCCAGCCCAGTAGCCGGTCAGTTTCGTCTGGGTGGAAAAATTGCTGTTCAGCTTTGTCCGGAGCGCTTCGGAACTCGGGATGGCACTTAATGAGATGGAATAGGTTTCCCAGTTACCCGTGCCGGTGAAAATCCCAAGCTGGGCGCGCTCCGCCGCCGAGCCGCCGTTCGTGCTTTCCAAATAGAAGTTCTGCGTCCGCCCCGCGGGCATCTTCCAGCGAAAGCTCAGCCGCGTCCGCTGGAAATCCGTGAGGCTGACGGCACCCGCGACCCATTCCGGGACTTTCAGCCCTTTGATCCCGAAGCCGAGGGAATCGATGGTCGTGGGAAAGGTGTTATAGGTCCACGAGAAGATGCCGGTCGTCCCGCCGGGGCCGGCGGCGGCGGTGCTGTCTTCCTTGATCGTGACCTGCCCGCTGCGGCAGCCGGGGCCGATGTTGAGTTCGTAGTTCCCGATATTGATGGCTCCGCCGAGCGTCGTCGATTGGCTGCCGCCGGCATCGATAGTTATCCCATACAACCCATTGGTCAGCGTATTCCAGTCGAAATCCGCCGTGCCGCCAAACGGCGCGCCGATCACCGGGAACCCATCCACGCTATTCGCCGCCTGAGTGACTCCCGGATCGCAGCGGAACCCGAACTGCATGTCGCCCGTCGTCCGATACCGGAAACGCACCGTCGTCGAAACCAGCGTCGCTGGGGTTACTCCGCCGGGCGCCCACGAATTGGTCATCGTCACCTGCGGCCCGCGCATCGAGGCCGTCCGGTTCGTGCCGGATTGCGTGATGCTATAAAGCAGTCCTCCCGTCCCGCCTACACCCGCACCCGCCAGTTCGCCGGTGACGATTTGCAGCGAAGTCCACAGGTTATCGCTCGCCGGATCAGCTGCCGTCGCCAGCCAGCCGCCGGCCTGCGGCGTGCCGGAGAAGGTGTTGGTCGCCGTGCCATTCGTGTTCGTGTGGGTCCGCGTCGCGCCGGTGGCGCCATTGAAGTCATAGAGCGCGTTGGTCAGTGCGACCGGCGCGACTGAGGTAATGAGCTTGAGCCCCGCATTGATGCGAAAGTTCGAGGTCAGGTCGTAATTGCGCGCTTCGATGGACAGCACGTTGGTTCCCGTCAGCAGCAGTGCACTGGCATTGCCGAGAGTGATTTCCATCAGCCCCGAGGAGACCGTCGGATTGGCCGTCACCGCCGCGTTATACGCCGTCTCCGAGGCAGACATGAAATGGCCCGCCGCCGCGCAGTTGTAGCGCGCCACTTCCACGCCATTGAGGTAGGCGACGAACCCATCGTCATAGTCCACCGCCAGCACCACCGGATTCGTGGAAGCCGCCTGCGCCGCCGTGACCGTGAAACTTTTCCGCAGGTAAAGCGACGGCGTCTTATTCAGCATCGCCGTCTGGAGATTCGTGCTCACCGCCGAGCCCCAGCCCGCGGGCAGCGCCCCGCTCAGCCAGCCCGTCTCGGGAAAGGCATTGTCATTCCACGCGAGCCCCGACCCGAGACGCGGCACGCCGCCAGCCGTCCACTGGAGCAGCCGCTCATTCGAGGCCGACGACACTTCATTGATGACGACCTGCCCGCGGGCGATCGCGGCCAAGGCGATCAGCGAGACGGTCAGAGCGAAAGTGCGGAAGGCGGAAGGGGGATGCATCGAAAGGGGAAGTGCGGTCGCGGTTTTTTTTGGCGGCTTCACCATAGCCGCGGATTGCCAATGCGCAGCAGCTAACGGGTAAAACTGCGCGCCGACGTTCGCGGCGGAGCCGGGTAGGGCCGGCACTCCGTGCCGTCCGCGCACGAGAACCCGCGCCCGCCCCGGACGGCACGGAGTGCCTTCCCTGCCCGCCCTACTTCACCACCTCGGGAGCCTGCGGCAGCGCCTTGATGTGCGCGGCCACGGACACGCCGTTGACTTTCAGCTCCTCGCGTTCCTTCAGCATCTTGATGCCTTTGACATCATAGACCCGGCCCTCCGGGGAGATCGCTTTCACGCCGTAGAAGGTGCCGTCGGGCGCGATGGCCTTGATGTGAATGATGCTGCCCGAGCGCTTCACGCCTTTGATGTCGAGCTTCTTGCCGTCGGCGGTCACAGCCTTGATGTCATAGACGGCACCGTCGTCGCCGATGGCTTTCACCGGCATCATGGCGTCGTCACTGACGAGGATTTTGACCGGAAATTTCTGTTCGCCAAAGAGCGCCTTGATGTCGAGCAGATGGAGGTTGCCTTCCGTCTCGATGGCTTTCACGGAGTGCGGATTCCCGTTTTTGTCGAAGGCTTTGACATCAAGCATCCCGCCCTCGGGCAGGAAGGCTTTGACGTGCCAGATTTTTTCCTGCGCTGCGCCGGTGGCGGTAAGTGCGGCGAAGACGATGGCGGCGAGACAGGACGGGAGGAGGGAGGAAATTTTCATAGGCTCAGCGGTACATCTCAGCCGGGCACGAAGACAAGCGCGAAAAAGCGCGGTGTCCGTCCCCCAGCATCTTTCGTTATCACGCGAATGTCCCTCGCGGTCTGTTTGACCCAAAGGACTGCAATCTCCGCCATTTCGTTTCCATGAAAAGACAGGGGGTCCAAATCATGCGCCGTGGATTGACTGCCACATCTTCGAGCAAACCTTTGCCGCCGTCATCAAACGCTCGCGCGAGGCGAAAATCCCGCACCGGATGTCGGCCATGGCCGTCGGCGTCGAGCGCGTGCTCGCGGCGAAAAAGGCGCGCGGGCTGTTTCCGTAGCGGGGCAGATGCCGCTTGCCGGGTGCGCTGCGCGCCGGGCAATGTCGTGCGCCTTCCCCGATGAACCTCGTCTCCCTTTCGCTCCGCCGTCCGCTGACCGTGGTGGTGCTGGTCATCGCGGTGTGCCTCGGCGGTTTTCTTGGCGTGCAGCGGATGGCGCGCGATATTTTTCCGCCGCTCGGCATCCCGACGATTTATGTGGCGCAGCCCTACGGCGGCATGGACCCGGCGCAGGTCGAGGGCTACCTGACTTACTACTACGAGTATCATTTCCTCTACATCACGGGGATCGAGCATGTGGAGTCGAAGAACATTCAGGGGGCTTCGATCATGAAGCTGCAGTTTCATCCCGGCACCGATATGTCGGCGGCGATGGCGGAGACGGTGGCGTATGTGAATCGCGCGCGCGCCTTCATGCCGCCGGGGACGCCGGGGCCGTTCATCACGCGGTTTGATGCGGGCAATGTGGCCGTGGGGCAGCTCGTCTTTTCGACGGAAAATCCGGCGCGCACCGTGGCGCAGATGCAGGACGCGGCGCTGAACATGGTGCGCCCGCTTTTCGCCACGCTGCCGGGCGTGTCGGCCCCGCCTCCGTTTGGCGGCGGCGCGCGGACCATCGTGGTGAATGTGAAGCCCGACCGGATGAAGGCGCTGGGGCTTTCGCCGGATGAAATCGTGCAGGCCATCGCGCAGGCGAATGTGATCAGCCCGAGCGGGAACATGATCCTCGGCGACCAGTATCCCATCGTGCCGGTGAATGCGGTGGTGAAGAACATCAAGGACCTCGAAGCGGTGCCGCTGCGGGTGACGCCGGCGGGCGGGGTCTTCGTGCGCGACGTGGCCACGGTCGATGACCAGAGCGACATCGTGACCAGCTACGCGCTCGTGAATGGCCGGCGCACGGTCTATATGCCGGTGACGAAACGCGCGGACGCCTCGACGCTGGCGGTGGTGGATTTGGTGAAGAAGAGTCTGCCGAAATTCAAGGCGGCGGTGCCGGACGATGTGAACGTGACCTTCGAGTTCGACCAGACGCCGGTGGTGCTGCGGGCGATCCACGACCTCGTCAAGGAAGGCGCGATCGGCGCGGTGCTGACGGGCCTGATGGTGCTGGTCTTTCTGCGCGACTGGCGGAGCGCGTTCATCGTCGTGGTGAACATTCCGATTGCGCTGCTCGCCGCGTGCTTCGCGCTGTGGGTGAGCGGGCAGAGCATCCACCTAATGACGCTCGGCGGGCTCGCGCTGGCGGTCGGCGTATTGGTGGATGAGGCAACGGTCGCAATCGAAAACATCCACGCGCATCTCGCCCGCGGCGTGCCGCTGGCCCGCGCGGCGCTCGACGCCACGCGCGAGACCACGGTGCCGCGCTTGCTCGCGATGCTGTGCATTCTCGCGGTGTTCACGCCCGCGCTTTTTATGGTGGGCGCGGCGAAGGCGCTCTTCACGCCACTCGCCCTCGCAGTCGGCTTCGCGATGGTGGCGTCGTATTTTCTCTCATCGACTCTCGTGCCGATCCTCAGCGTGTGGCTGCTGCGCACGGAGCACGGCCAGCATGCGCGGCCGATGCGCATCCAGCGGGCTTACGCGGGACTGCTGCGCGGATTAACCGTCACGCGCTGGCTGCTCGTGCCCGCGTATCTCTTGGTTGCGGCGCTCGTGCTATGGATTATCGGCGCGCGGCTGGGCGTGGAGATTTTCCCGCAGGCCGATGCCGGCCAGATGGCGCTGCGCGTGAAAGCGGCGACCGGCACGAAGCTCGACAACACCGAGCAGCTCGCGCTGCGCACGCTGGAGATCATCAAGCGCGAAGCCGGCGCGGACAATATCGCGCTGACCATGGGCCTCGTTGGCGTCCACGCCGCGAACTACCCAGTGAACCTCATCCACCTCTGGAACGGCGGCCCCGAGGAAGCGTGGCTCGCGGTGCAGTTCAAAAAGGGAGCGCCGGTGCGGGTCGAAGCGTTGCAGGAAAAGCTGCGCGGCGTTTTCGCGAAGGAACTCCCCGGCGTGCGCGTGTCCTTCGAGCCGAGCGACATCGTCACGCGGGTGATGAGCTTTGGCTCGAGCACGCCGATCGAAGTCGCAGTCAGCGGTCCCGACCTCGCGGTCAGCCGTGAGTACGCGGAGAAAATTTACGCGAAGCTCAACGCGATGCCGGAACTGCGCGATGTGCAGTTTGCCCAGAACCTCGACTATCCGAGCGTGAACGTGGACGTGAACCGCGAACGCGCCGGCCTGCTCGGCGTGAAGACGAATGACGTGACCCGCGCGCTCGTCGCCGCGACGACTTCGAGCCGTTTCACGCAGCCGGTTTATTGGAGCGATCCGAAGACCGGCGTGAGTTACAGCGTGCAGGTGCAGATCCCGCAGACGCTGACGAAATCGGTGGAAGACTTGCGCAATGTGCCCGTGGCCGCGGGCGGAAAATCGGTGCTGCTGCGCAACATCGCGAGCATCACGCCGGGCACGGTGGTGGGCCAGTACGAGCGCTACAACATGGCGCGCGTGGTCAGCATGACGGCGAATCTTTACCACGCCGATCTCGGCTCCGTGGCGCGGAAGATCGAGCAGGTGATCGCCGAAGTCGGCACGCCGCCGGTGAAGACGAACGTCGCACTGCGCGGCCAGGTCATCCCGCTGCGCGAACTGCTCGGCGGTTTCCGCGGCGGCTTGATCGTCGCGGTGGTCGTCGTCTTCCTGCTGCTCAGCGCGAACTTTCAATCCTTCCGCCTCGCGCTCGCCGTCGTCTCGACGGTGCCTGCTGTGCTCGCGGGCGTGGTGCTGCTGCTGTGGATCACCGGCACGACGCTGAACATCCAGTCGGCCATCGGCGCGATCATGGCCGTCGGCGTGGCCGTGGCGAATGCGATCCTGCTCGTGACTTTCGCCGAGCGCGCCCACCTCGGCGGGATGCACGAAGCGGATGCCGCCGTCGAAGGTGCGGTCAGCCGTCTGCGCCCGATCCTAATGACCAGCTTTGCGATGATCGCCGGCATGGTGCCGATGGCGCTCGGTCTCGGCGACGGCGGCGAACAGACCGCGCCGCTCGGCCGGGCGGTCGTCGGTGGACTCGCCGCCGCCACGCTGGCCACGCTCTTTATTCTTCCGGCGGTCTTTGCCATCGTGCGCCACCGTTCCAGCCGCCTCTCCGTTTCCCTCGACCCCGACGATCCGCAAAGCGGCCAGTTCGTCTCGCCTGTCAGCCGCACCTGATCCGCCTATGAAACTCGCGCCCTTCCTCAGCGTCACGCTCGCCCTCGCCACGACCGCCGTGGCCGCGGACCCGCCCGCGATCACGGCCACCCATCCCGCGCGCGGCGAGATCACGCGCTACGTCACGCTGCCCGGCACGATTCGCGCAAACCAGCAGGCCACGCTTTACGCGAAGGTGCCGGGCTATTTGAAATCGCTCGCCGTGGACAAGGGCGATGCGGTGAAAGAAGACCAGCCGCTCGGCGAAATCGAAGTGCCCGAACTCGCCTCCGATCTCGCGAAATACGAGGCGGAGATGAAAGTCGCGGACATTGATTTCGAGCGCGTGAACAACGCGGCGAAAAAAGCGCCCGACCTCGTCACGCCGCAGTCTTTGAGCGAGGCGGATGGCAAACGGAAAGTCGCCCGCGCCCGGCTCGACCAGACGACGACGCTGCTGAAATACAGCCACATCGCGGCGCCCTTTGCGGGCGTGATCACGCAACGCTTCGTCGATCCCGGCGCGTTCATCCCGGTGCCGACAAGCGGTGCGGCGCAGACCGCGGCCATCGTGACCATCGCGGACTTTAACACCGTCCGCGTGCAGGTGGCCGTGCCGGAACTCGAAGCCTCGCTCGTCGAGAAAGGCGAGCCGGTGAAGTTCAGCGTCGAAGGGCTGCCGGGCAAAATTTTCGAGGCGAAAATCAGCCGCATCAGCTACGCGCTCGACGAGGCTACGCGCACCATGCTCGTCGAAGCCGACGCGCCGAATGTGGACCTCAAGCTGCGCCCTGGCATGTACGCCACGGCAAAGATCGGCGTGGAGACGAAAGCCGGCGCGCTGCTCGTGCCGGTCGAAGCAGTGGTCATGGAAAAGACCAACGCTTTCGTCTTCACCGTCGCCGACGGCAGGGCGAAGAAGACGGCGGTGAAGCTCGGCTTTAACGACGGCGTGAAGGCGGAGATTGCGAGCGGCGTGACTGAGCAGGAGCGCGTGCTGCTTGTCGGTAAGATGACTCTCACCGACGGCCAGCCCGTCAATGCCAAGGACACCCCATGAACACCCGCACCCTCGCGCTCTGCGCACTCCTCGCCGCCGCCGCTCCGCTGAACGCCGGTGATTTTGCCAAGGCTCCCGACCGTGGCCGCGCGCAACCCATCGACCTCGCGACCGCGCTGCGCCTTGCGGGCGCGCAGAATCTGGATGTGAAACTGGTCGCGGAAAAAGTCACGCTCGCGCAAGCCGAGCACACGCTGGCGCAGGAGCAGTTTTTTCCGTGGGTCACGGTCGGCACCGGCTTGCGCGGACATCAGGGGAATATCCAAGCTGTGGATGGCGTCATCCTCGACGCGAACAAATCCGCCATCGAGGTCAACGCAGCGGTGCGGGCGCAGCTCGATCTCGGCGAGGTCTATTTCCGTTCGCTGACCACGCATCAGCTCGTCAGCGCGGCGATGTTTGCCTCGGAGGCGCAGCGGCACGCTTCCGTCCACGCAGCGGCGCTCGCGTATTTCGATCTCGTGCGGGCGCGGGCGAATGTCGGCGTGTCCCATGAGTCCGTGCGCATTTCATCCGACTACGAATCGCAAGTCCGCCGTGCCGTCGAAGCTGGCATCGCCTTTGCCGGCGACGCCTACCGCATCCAGACGCAATTGGAAACGAACCGGCTGGCTTATCGGCAGGCGCAGGAAACGCGGCGCATCGCGGCGGCGCGGCTCGCGCAAGTGCTGCATCTCGATCCCGCGGTGAATCTCCTGCCGGAAGACGAGTCGCTCGTGCCGCTAAAACTCATTTCGTCCGCGAGCACGCTGGAAACCTTCGTGCAGCGAGCGCTCACGGATCGCCCCGAGTTGCACATGACCGCAGCTCAGCGCGAAGCGGCGCGGCGCGCGCGCGACGGTGCGAAGTACGGCCCGCTCGTGCCCACGCTCGGCGCGCAGTATTCCTACGGCGGACTGGGCGGCGGGCAGGGGAGTGAGATCGCCAATTTCAACGAGTCCTCCGACTACGGCGTCGGACTTTCCTGGCGCATCGGTCCCGGCGGCCTTTTCGACCGGGGCCGCATCGAGGCGAGCGAGTCGCGTTTGCGCACCACGGAACTCGATGGGCAAAAGTTGCGCGACGAAATCGTGCGGCAGGTCGTCGAGAGCCAGACGCGCGTCGTTTCGCTTGGCGATCAGCTCGCCATGTCCGAGCGGGCGCTGGCCTCGGCGCAAAAGACGCTCGACCTTTCGCGCGAGCGCAAGGAATTCGGCGTCGGCGTGGTGGCCGAGACGATTCAGGCGGAACAGGAACTGACCCGCACGCGCCGCGAACACCTCGGCGTAGTGGCCGAATACAACAAGGCGCAGTTCACCTTGCAGTGGGCGGTGGGCCGGGTCGGAGGAGGAGAGCGCCCGCAAACGCGGGGCAAATAGGCATCAGCCGAAGGAGCGTGCCTTTGTCACGCAAACGTCACAAACACGCCATGCAGCCGTCACACGGCGGTTCAATGATGATTGCGTCGATTCCAAGTCGATGGCCATGCTGAGTGTCTGACACGCCGCGTGGTTTCAACGCAAACACACCCATACTAAAATCCCCATGCTTAACCAACCCACCCTCAAACTGGCCGTAGCCCTCACGCTGCTTTCCTCCGCCGCGCTCACCGCGCAGGCGCAGGACGCCGGCGCGCTTGTCGATAAGCTCGTCAAGAAAGGCGTCCTCTCCAGCCAGGAAGGCGAAGAAGTCCGCGCCGACATGATGCGCGAATTTTCGACGCAAACCTCGGCCGGCAAAATCAACCTCAACTCCTCGATCACCGAGCTGAAGCTCTACGGCGATCTCCGCCTGCGCTACCAGTACGACGACCGGCAGGCGCAGGTCGCCGCGCCGAACCACGTCGATCAGCGTTCGCGCTACCGCTACCGCCTGCGGCTCGGCGCGGATGTGGCGCTGGGCGACAATTGGTTCGCCGGCTTCCAGCTCCAGACTGGGCCGAACAGCGACTCGGGCAACCAGACCTTCACCAACGGCTTCGACAACGACGGCATCTTCATCTCGAAAGCGTTCCTCGGCTTTAAGAACGAGTGGCTGAACGTCACCGCGGGCCGGCAGAAGAACCCGTTTTACACCACTGACCTGGTGTGGGACCCCGACATCAATCCGTCGGGTGTGACCGAGACGATTTCCATCAACAAACTTTTCGGTCGCGGTCAGGCCGGGCCGTCCGGCGGTTCGGGCAAGGACGGCAAAACGGTCGCCGATCCGAGCGTCCCGTCCGAGTCTTCGTGGGAGCTGAGCCTTGTGGCCGGGCAGTTTTATTATGCCGACAACAACGAGTTCAACTTCGGCACCGACCTGAAAACCGACGGCTACCTGTTCGTCGAGCAGTTGATCGGCACCTACCATTTCAACAAAAACGTGAGCGTGACCCTCGCCCCGGCCTATATGAATTGGACGGCTTCGCACCTGACCGGGCTGCGCAATGAAAGCGCCTTCACCGACGCCGGCATCTTCGGCCCGACGGTCTCGACGCGCACCACGACCTCCACGATCAGCACCGTGCAGGACACCGTGAACGCCGCCGGCACCGCCACGACCCGCGTGGTCACGCCGACCACGGTCACGTCCGTCGTCACCACGACCACGAACCCGAACGGCACCACCAGCACGAGCACCACCGCCACCACGGTGCGCGCGGGCGCGGCCACCACCACGGCGCTTTCGCAAGGCGGCACGCCGAACAAGCAGACGACCACGGCCAGCACCGTCGCCTCGGCTTCCACAGCCTCCGCGCCGAAACCCGCGCCGGGTTCGCTGCCCGCCGTCACCGGCGAGACGCGCAAGCTCAACATCCTCACCGCGCCGGGCGACATCTCGTTCAAGATCGGCAGCCTGAAAGCCAAGGTCTATTGGGACTTTGCCTACAACATCGACGGCGAGGGGCGCTACAACGACATCTACCAGCTCCGCACCGGCAACCCGACGACCGACGCCTACCGCGGGTATCAAAGCCGCGACGGTATCGCCTGGCTCGCGGGCGTGCAGGTCGGCGAGGTGAAAAAGAAGGGCGACTGGCTCGCCAATCTCAGCTACCGCGAGGTGGGTATCGCCTCGATCGATCCAAATCTCAATGACTCGGACTTCGCGCTCGGCGACCTCAATGTCCGCGGCTTCAAGCTCAGCCTGTCCTACCAGATTGCTGACAACGTGGTGGTCGGCGCGACCGGCTTCATGGCCTGGAACCTCGACCGGAACCTCTCCGGCGGACGGGCTACCAACGCTCCCGCGGTCGCCCGCGACAATTCGGTCAACACCGTCCAAGTGGACGTCAACATCAAGTTCTAACCCGCTTTCTT
Source organism: Chthoniobacter sp. (assembly GCA_043758435.1). GTDB lineage: Bacteria > Verrucomicrobiota > Verrucomicrobiia > Chthoniobacterales > Chthoniobacteraceae > Chthoniobacter. Next base: position 2,940 of record JAYVNN010000247.1, on the reverse strand, counting down.
GGTTGGGGTCGGCGTCCCTGCGGACGCCGGCCCTGTCCGGGAAACTTTAATAACAACCCACACAGAAGACCTACGTACTTTTTAATCCTATGAAACTGAACCACATCATCAGCACCGCCGTGGCGCTCGCGCTCACGGCCTCGGTGGCCCACGCGGGCCGCATCGTCATCAAGGGCTCCGACACGCTCGGCGCGAAACTCGTCCCGCAACTCGCGGAGGCGTTCAAGGCCGAGCACAAAGGCGCGAGTTTTGAAATCGCCGCCGAAGGCTCGACCACGGGCATCGCTGCACTCATCGAAGGCACGGCGAACATCGGCATGTCCAGCCGCCGCACCAAGCCGACGGAAATCTCCGCCGCGAGCGCCAAAGGCATGAATCTGCATCCGACGGTTGTCGCGTTTGACGGCATCGCCATCGTCGTGAATGCGGGCAATCCGCTGAAGGGCCTGACCAAGCAGCAGGTCGAGAAAATCTTCACCGGTGACATCACCGACTGGAGCGCCGTCGGCGGCACCGCGGGGAAGATTTCCATCTACACGCGCAACACTTCGTCGGGGACTTACTCCGACTTCAAGGAACTCGCGATGAAGAAGCGCGACTACGCCGGTGGCTCGCAGAAAATGGCGGGCAACGAGCAGATCGCCGCCGAGGTCGGCAAGAACGCGGGCGGTATCGGCTACGTCGGCCTCGCCTACATCAAGGCGGGTGGCGTGAAGGCGCTGCCGGTCGAAGGCATTGCACCTTCGGAATCCACAGTCCGCGCGAAGACCTATCCGTATTCACGCCCGACCTTTTACTACACCAATGGCGAACCGGCCGGTGAGGCCAAGGACTTCGTGGACTTCACGCTCAGCCCGAAAGGCCAGGCGATCGTGAGCCAAGTGGGCTTCGCGACGATCAAGTAATTCCGTTTTAGGTCTGGGAGCCCGCCGAAAGCTGTGTTTCGGCGGGCTTCCTTTTTTTGCCGAAGCAACCTGGCTCCCGCGACTGTAGGGGATGCTGCCAGCTTCCCCGGCAGTCGCGCGGCCCCGCAGTTCACACACTTGTAACAGTCGGCCCCTTGCCAGCTCGCTGCCTAAGTCTCTAGTTCCCGTTTTTCCCGATGAACCCCGCTCCCGCCGATTTCCCGCCAGCCCGGCGACCGATTGGCGACGCGCTGCTCAACCGGAACCGCTTCCGCATCCTGGGACTCACGCCGGACGACCTCATCAAATACTTCTTCGGCAGCAACGCCACGGTCGCGGTCATCGTCCTCGCACTCATCACGGTTTTCCTGTTCCGCGAAGGCGCGGGTTTTTTCGGGATGAATGCGCGGAATATCCGCGTCTATCGTCTCGCCGGACTGGAGTATGTCGATTTCATCCGCCGCGAAGTGGACGCGCACACCGCGATCAACCGCACGCTCAACGACCTGCGGCTCGCGCAATTCCAGCAGTTCACCGCCCACGGGCAGACGGTCGAGCAGGCGAATGAGGCGCTCGCGGGATTCGATGCGTTTGCCACTGCATACGGCGATTCCGTGGAGGATGTGCGCGGCATTTTGTCCGACCTCACCGAGGCGGCGACGGCGATCAAAACGAAGGAGGCCGTGAACGGCGATCTCGCTGAGCAAAAGCAGATGCTCATCGGCGCGGGCAAGGCGGACGAGGCGGCGGCGATCGCGATCACGCCGGTGGATTTTGCGCAGGAAACCGGGGCGCTGACCGCGGTGTTTCCGACCTATCAGGCGGCCAACAAACAGTTCGCGGAAAAACTTACCGCCGCCCTCGCCCTCGCGCCGCAGATGCCGGATGCGAAACTGCGCGCGCAGATTGGCCAGATCGTGGAGCAGACGAAGGAGTTCACCGCCACCTTCCCGCAGATCGAAGCCGGCATGCAGGCGTGGCGTTACGATGCGCCGGTGCCCGCATGGAAATCGCTGACGACGTTCCTCTTCGGGCGCGAGTGGCTGACCGCGAGTTTCTGGCAGGACTGGTACGGGCTCGTGCCGCTCCTCGTCGGCTCGCTGCTCGTTTCGGTCATCGCGCTCATTATCGCCGTGCCGCTCGGGGTTTCCGCGGCGATTTACGTGAGTGAAATCGCGGGCGCGAAGGAGAAAAATTTCGTCAAACCCTATATCGAATTCATCTCCGCGATCCCCTCCGTGGTGCTCGGCTTTTTCGGCGTCGCTGTGCTCGGACAGGCGCTGCGCTGGGTTTCGCAAATCGAGTGGCTGTCTTGGTTTCCCGGCTTCCCGATGAGCGAGAGATTGAACTCGCTCACCGCCGGCGCGCTGCTCGCGCTGATGGCGGTGCCGACGATTTTTTCCCTCGCCGAGGACGCGCTGACGAATGTGCCGAAGCATCTCAAGGAAGCCTCGTACGCGCTCGGTGCGAACCGTTTTCAGACCATCGTCCGCATCCTTGTTCCAGCGTCCATCTCCGGCATCATCTCCGCCATCCTGCTCGGGTTCGGGCGCGTCATCGGCGAGACGATGGTGGTGTTGCTTTGCGCGGGCAATCGCATCCAGATTCCCGACTTCACGCAAGGGCTCGGCGCGTTTTTCCAGCCGGTGCACACGATGACCGGCATCATCGCGCAGGAGATGGGCGAGGTCGTTCCCGGCAGCATCCACTACCGCGCGCTTTTCATGGTCGGCATCGTCCTTTTCCTCCTCGCGCTGCTCATCAATTTCGTCGCGCAGAAAATCGTCGCGCGCTACCGCATCTCCATCGGGTAAAGCCATGCCCGCGCCCGCCAATCCTTTTACCCGTCAGGCTTCCGCGTCGCGCACCATCGAGGCCGTGGCGTTTGGCGTCTTCCGCTCGGCGACGTATTTCGTGCTGATTTGCGCGACCGTCATTTTTGGCCTGATCTTTTTCCGCGGTGCGGGGACGGTCTTCAAAACGTCCGCGCCGTTCGTCAACTGGACCTTCCTCACCCAGCCGCCCGAAACGCTCT
>JAYVNN010000246.1:0-13596 GCA_043758435.1 Chthoniobacter sp. | reverse complement strand
CCTCGCCGACGAGAAGCGCTGCCACGACCTCCCGCTCCCGCGCCGCGCGCTGACCGCCCGCCATTTCTACCGCTGCCCGCACTGCGCCGTGGAGCTGCGCCGCGTGCGCCCGCTGCGCGGAAAATCCGCCTGCCTCGCCTGCTGCCGCCGTCACAACGGCGGACGCTACGCCGACAAATTCCGCTTCGCCAAAATCCCCGCACCGGCGGTCTGAGGAAACATTTGCGCGGCCTGCTATCAGCCCGGCTGGCACGAGCCAAGCTAGCTATTAAAACAACTTGTGGTATTTTCCATGATCCAAAGTGCGAATGCGAATCACCCGTTCCTCGCTCGCCGCCATCGGCCTTACGGCCCTGGTGGAGCTGGCAACTTTCCCCCTCAACGCAGCCCCGCCCGCCGACTGGCCACTGGTCTTCGCCGATGAGTTCGACGCCGCCCAACTCGACGAAACGAAATGGAGCACGACGATGGCTTTCGTCGGCACTCATGGCCCGCGCTACCACAACGAGTACTACGCCAGCTACACGCTCGATGAGGACGTGCTGCTCGGCGACGGCCTGCTGCGTCTGCGCACCGACAGGCGCGACGTGAAAGGCGACAACCCCGCGGGCGATTTCACCTACTCGCAGGGGCTCGTCTCGACGCACGAAAAATTCTCGTTCACCTACGGCTACATCGAAATCCGCGCGAAATATCCGGGTGGCAAAGGACTGTGGCCGTGCTTCTGGCTGATGCCGCAGAACCTCGCGGCGTGGCCGCCGGAATTCGACATCGCCGAGTACTACGGCGGCCAGCGCAAGATGCACCACGGCCTCGCCCACGGCACCATGACGGACACGCTCTGGGACAGCACCGGCGACACCGAGACGGAGTTTGAAAACGTGTGGCACACCTACGCGCTCCAGTGGACGAAAGATCGCGCGGTGTGGTTTGTGGATGGCGTTGTGCGCAAGACCATCGCCGCCGAATACGTGCCGAACTGCGCGATGTACGTGTTGCTGAGCAACAGCATCAGTTCGCGCCGCGGCCCCTCCAGCGAGCCGGATGAAAACACTGTCTTCCCGAATTTTTTCGCTATCGACTACATCCGCATCTGGCAGCCGCCGGCCGTGGTCGTGGCGAAAGTGAGCGCGGAGCCGGGACCGGCGGTGGTGGCCAAATTGGAGCCCGCTGACCTGCCGGCCGTCGTGGAGCCGGTCATTGAGGCGGTTCAGCCGTAGGCGGGCAGATTTTTTTAACGCAGAGGCGCAGAGACGCAGAGGGTGAAAAATAGTGGCCGATCAGTGGCGATCTTCGCGTGTCACCCAACGCTTCGTATCGGAACCCTCTGCGCCTCTGCGTCTCTGCGTTTTTTTCCTATCCCCGCTCCGCGAGCGCACCGAGCCGCCAACAGCCAAAACCACAGCATCTGGTGGAGTTATTCACAATCTAACCCCCATATATTGTGCTTGCGGCAAAATCACCCCGCTTCTAATTTTCGCGCCGCCCGCCCACTTTTCACCCCTCAAATCCACATGTATCTCCAATCCCTCGAACTCTTCGGCTTCAAGTCCTTTGCCCCCAAAACCAAGATGGAATTCCATCGCGGCGTGACCGCGGTGGTCGGGCCGAATGGGTGCGGCAAATCGAACGTGCTCGACGCCATGCGCTGGGTGCTCGGCGAGCAGTCGGCCAAGGCGTTGCGCGGCGGGGAAATGTCGGACGTTATTTTCAGCGGCACGGATTCGCGCGCCGGGGTCGGGATGGCGGAGGTGTCGATGACCTTTTCCGAATGCGAGGAGCAGCTCGGGCTCGACTGGCATGACGTGACGATCACGCGGCGCGTGTTTAAGGACGGCGGCAGCGAATATTTGCTGAACAAAACGCCGTGCCGGCTGAAGGACATCCAGCAGCTTTTCATGGACACGGGCATCGGGCGCTCGGCGTACTCGATCATGGAGCAAGGGAAGATCGACATGATCCTTTCGTCGCGGCCCGAGGATCGCCGCGCGATTTTCGAGGAGGCGGCGGGCATCACGAAATACAAGTCCCAAAAGCGCGAGGCGCTGCGCAAGTTGGAGGCGACGGAAGCGAATTTGCTGCGGCTGGAGGACATCGTGAAGGAGGTGAAACGGCAGATCGGTTCGCTCCAGCGGCAGGCGGGAAAAGCGCGGCGCTATCAGTCGCTGATCGGCGATTTGAAAATGCTGGAAACGCACGCGGCGAAGCGGCAGTTCGACTCGCTGGAGGAGCAGCGCGCGGACGCCAAGCAAGAGCTGGCGCGGCTCGCCGACCGGCAAGTGGAATGCGAGCAGGAGATCGAATCGCGCGAAAGCGAAGTCGCGGTGCAGCGGGCGGCGCTGGAGGAGATGGAGCAGCGGCTGAACCAGGCACGGCAGGCGGTCAACGACCTGAAGTCGCGCATCTCGAATCACGAAAGCCGGATCATTTTCAACGAGGAACGCGCGCAGGAATTCATGCAGCTCGTGGAGCGTTACCGCGCGGATGTGGCGGGCGCGGAGGAGAAATTCCGCATCGCGGAGACGCAGCTTCACGACACCGACATTGAGCTGGAGCAGATCACCACGATGCTCGCCGGGGAGTTGCGCGTGATGGAGGAGCTGCAGGCGGCGACCGCCGCGCTCACCGGCCAGCGGCAGGAGGCCGAGCGCACGATCAGCGGCGTGGTCAATGACACGGCGCGCATCGAGAGCCGCATCAGCGGTCTGCGCGGGCAGATTTCCAGCGTCTCGCAGCAGCGCGACGGTGCGGAGGCGCGGCTGAGCATTTTGTCCGGCGAACTGGAGCAGCTCACGTTTGCCTTCACGCAATTCACCGACCGCCTGCGCGACACGCAGGCCGAGCTGGAGCGCGCGGTTAGCGACGCCGAGGCGCGCGCGGCCCAGCTCGCCGCCAGCGAGGCGCAACTCCGCGACGCCCAGAGCGGGCTCGCCGGGATCGACCAGGAACTGCGCGACACCCAGCGGACGCTGGCGGAGAAGGACTCGAAACTCGAAGTGCTCCGCGCGCTCAATGCGGGCGGCGAAGGTTTCTCGGAAGGTACGCAGGCGGTGCTGCGCGGGCTGGATAATCCCGACTTTTTCAAACCCGCGATCCTCGGCGCGTTGGCGCAGTACATCGAGGTCGCGCCAGAATATGTCACCGCCGTGGAAGCAGCTCTGGGAGCCAATCTCCAGGCCATTGTGATGAAGGACACGATGATCGCCGAGTCGGTCATCCGCACGCTGACCGCGCAGAAACTCGGCAAGGCCGGGCTCGCGCTGCGGGAGCTGGAAACGCACTTCGAGCACAAGTCCGAACCGCTCACGCTGCCCGAGGGCGCGATCGACTGGCTCATCCGCAAAATCAAGCCGCAGGCCGAAGTGCAGCGCCTCGTCGAGCGGGTGGTCAATCACACCGTCCTTGTCCCCGACCTCGAAACCGCGCTCCGCGTTTTCCCGCAGGTCCGCGGCTCGGCAGTCGTCACGCTCGCGGGCGAAGTGCTCACCGGCCACGGCATCCTGCACGGCGGGCAGAGCGGCGAGGCGGTGAACTCCGTGCTCACGCGCAAAAACCAAATCCACGCGCTCGAAGCCGACGCGGCGGTGCTGCACACGCAGATCGACAGCGTGAACCAGCGGCGCAACGACATCCTTTCCGCCATCGAAACCGCGCAGGCGCAGCTCGACGAGGCGCGCGAGGAAAAGCAGAACGCCACGCTCCAAGTCTCCACGCTCCGCGGCCAGCTCGCGATGGTCGAGCGCGAGGCCAAGGACACCGAGCGCAAGCAGCAGAACCTCGAAGGCGAGCGCGCGAGCAGCGAGGCGCGGCACCGCGAGGCGGCGGATCGCGTGGGTGGTTTGGAAGCCGAGACCGCCGCCGGGCTCGCGCAGCTCGAAGAACTCCAGACGCGCCGCGCCGAAGCGCAGAACCAGCTCGAAATCCTCCGCGCCCGCGAAGGCGAACTCGGCGGCGAACTCAACGAACTGCGCATCAAAGTCGCCACCGAGCGCCAGCGCCACAGCTCGCTCCACCACCAGCGCCAGCCGATGGAAGCGCGCCTCACCGAGCTGACCGAACTCATCGCCGCGCGGAAGCAGGACATCATCAGCTACGAGCAGCGCGCCGACTCCATGCTCGCGGAAAACGCCGAGATCGAGACGAACCTCGAACGTCTTCGCGGGCAGGTGGGCGAAGGCGAGAGCGCCGTCGCTGCGCTGCTCGAAGAACGTGCGGGCATGGCCAGCGCCGTCGAGGAACTCGCCAACGGTCTGCGCGTCCTCCGCCACCAGCTCACCGAAGCGCACGACCAGCGCAGCCGGCTCGACGTGAAGCACACGCAGTTCGAGATGAAGCTCACCGCGCTCACCGAGCACATTCAAAAGCGCTACCAGCTCGATCTCACGACCTTCGAGCGCGACCTGCACGGCCTGCGCGTCGCCATTCGCGACCACGCGAAACGGCAGGCCCGCGGGGGAAATGGCGAGCCCTCCAACGGCGAAAACACCCCGGCGGAAGAAGCACCCGCAGAAGTCGCATCGCCCGTTGATCCTGATGAAATCAAGGATGAGCGCGAAGTCGAAGACGCCTTCGCCATCGACTGGGAGCGCATCGACGCCATGGTTCGCGAACTCGACCAACGCCTCGATTCGATGGGCCCGGTGAACCTCGACGCCATCCAGGAATACGACGAACTCGAACAGCGCCACACCTTCCTCGAAAAGCAGAACGAGGACCTCACGAACTCCAAGGAGGAACTCCTCGGCGTCATCGCGAAAATCAACAACACCACGAAGACGCTCTTCGCCGAGACCTTTGAAAAAATCCGCGTGAATTTCTCCGAGATGTTCGTGGAGCTCTTTGGCGGCGGCAAAGCGAACCTCCTGCTGCTCGACGAAAACGACCCGCTCGAAAGCGGCATCGACATCATCGCCAAACCGCCCGGCAAACAGCTCACCAGCATCACCCTGCTCTCCGGCGGCGAGCGCACCATGACGGCGGTGGCGCTGCTTTTTTCGATCTACATGGTGAAGCCCGCGCCCTTCTGCGTGCTCGATGAAATGGATGCGCCGCTCGACGAATCGAACATCAACCGCTTCATCAAAATCCTCGACCGCTTCGTCGCACAATCACAGTTCATCGTCATCTCGCACCACAAGCGCACCATCGCCCGCGCCGACGCGCTCTACGGCGTGACCATGGAAGAGCACGGAGTCTCGAAACTCGTCGGCGTGAAATTCAGCACCCGCGAAAAGAATGGCAATGGCGGCGACGCCGACGTGCTCAGCAGCAGCGAGCCGGCGCACGTCCCGAGCGTCGCCGAGGCCTTTGGCAAAAGCGGCGACCTGCACAGCGAATCCTTCGCGGTCGCGGACGGCGCGGCCTGATTCTGCGCTAAGCACGCCGCTCCTTTGCGCCTGCGCTTTTTTACCGAACTCATTTTTCAAGACATCCGCGCCGCCTTCACGCTGCGGTTTTCGTCAGCGCGAAACCCCTTCTCGTCAAATGTGGCGCAATCTTCATTTGCCATTCGGCGAATCGCGGGAAACCTCCCGCGCCAATTTTTTCTGATGCACTACAAACAACTACCGATGCTGATTTTATCAGCCTTCGCAGCCGGTTCGTGGACTTTCACACCGCTCCTCCACGCCGTCGCTCCGGCGAAACCGGCGGCCTCCGAGGAGGAGCCGCGGAGCGCGGCGCGGCCCGGTCCGTGGGGCCAGCTCGAAGTGAGTCCGATTTACCTCGAAGCCCCGGACTACATGCTCGCCCACGTCCCCAAGCCGAACTCCGTGCCCCACTGGTCTTTCGTCGGTGCGGACGGGGTCTCGTTGCGCGCCCTTTTTGCCCGCGCCGGTCTGCCCGACGCCATGCAGCAGCGCCTCCTCGATCCGCGGAGCTGGGTGGCGCAGGACGGCGTGATCACGCTTTTCCCGGCGGTGCCCGACCTGGAGGCGATGACGACGGAGATGCGCAAGGTCATTTATCCCGAGCTCGCCAAAACGCCGCTCAACGAATTTCACCGCGACCCGATTTTCATCATCGGCGGCCTCGACGAGTGGCTGCGCGACACGGATCTGTCTCCAGAAATCCAGGCGCTCATCCGCAAGATGGCCTACCCGCACGGACGCGCGCTCGCTTTCAGCGACCTCCGCACGCTGCTCAACCACGCGCACACCGAGGCCGAGGTGCAGCACATTTTCAAGACCGCCACGCGCACCCGCACGTTCATGGCCTACCTCAAAATCCCGGCCGAGCGCGTGATGAAAGACATCGTGGAATACTGGAGCGGCGGCCGCGCGGACAGCGACATGATCCCGCTGCTCCAGTCCCTCAGCGAGCGCCCCTACGGCACCACGCTCGACATCACCCACCTGCTGCCGGCGCTTCCCCGCCGTCGGCTCTACACCTACCCCACGCTCGATCTCGCCACGCGCGGGCGCATGCCGGACTGCCACTGGACCTCGCTGAATTTTTTCTCCCGCAGCCCGCAGGACTACTACCTGGACACCCGCCTCGCCTCGCAGCGCGTGATCGAGCAATACGTCACCGTCCCTCCGCCCTACCGTTTTGGCGACGTGCTTTTTTTCAATGACTCCACGGGAGCGACCATCCATTCCTGCGTCTATATCGCCGACGACATTGTCTATACGAAAAACGGCGAAAACTCCCTCGCCCCGTGGATTCTCATGCGGCTCGCCGACGTGCAGGGCATCTATCTCGCGACCCCCGAGTTCAGCATGGCCGGCTACCGCGAGAAGCCCGCGCCCGCGCCGACCGCGGCGAACACCCGTTAGCGGCGCGTTGCCGCGGCGCGGATTTTCCGGTGGAGTGCGCGTCCGCATCCATGTCCCAGGCTGTTCATATTCCCCGCGGTTACGATCTCCGGTCGCGAGCTGTGTTTGAAAGGCGCGCGCGGTGATCCGTGCGACGTCCATCGCGGGCGCTTCCGCGACGGCGCTCCTCGCGCTCGCGCTGCTGCTCCATCTCACGGTGCGCGACCGCATCGCCGGCCCGTCGGTTCTTTTCTACGCCACGCCTTGGCCGGTGCTGGCGGCAGGCGCGGCTGGGGCGGCGCTTTTTTGGCGCTGGAAAAAGCGGCGCAGACCCGCGGCGATGCTCGCGCTCCTCGCGGTGGCCGCGCTGGCGGTGTGGCTGCACTCGAGCTGGCAGCGTCACCCGCGGCCCGCGGTGCGCGGAGATTTGCGCGTGGTGCATTGGAATGTCTCGCGCCCCGACCGCGGCCTGCCCGCCATCGCCGCGTGGCTGCGCGCGCAGGATGCCGATGTCATCACCCTCGCCGAAGGCCACAGCCTCCGCCGCTCCACGCTCGCCCGCTGGCAGGCGGAGCTGCCGGAGTATGAGGCCGCCGAGTTTATCGGTGAAATGACCTTCCTTATCCGCGGCCACATCCTCTCCCGCGAAGACCGCGTGCTGACCGCGAATTCCTACTGCGCCTTGATCCGCGCCGAGGTGCGCGGCCATCCGCTCACTATTTTGCAGGTCGATATCAACGCCGGCCAGTTCCGTTCCCGCGCCCGCGCGTTCGCCGCCCTCACCGCGCTCGCCGCGCCACATTTCGGGGAAAACCTCATCGTCCTCGGCGACTTCAACACGCCCCGCGAATCCGCACTCCTCACCCCGCTGCGCGTGGAAATGGCGCAGTCCTTCGAGGCCGCCGGCGACGGCCTCGCCGAGACCTGGCCTGCATTTCTCCCCGTGCTCAGCCTCGACCAAATCTGGTCCAGCCGCAGCCTGCGTCCGGTGTATTGCCAGCACGGCCACTCCGTCCGCTCCGACCATCGCGCCGTCCTCGCCGATTTCGATTTTTCTGGATCGTGAAAACCCGCCCGGCCTGCGCGCGGGAAGGGCCTCCGGCCGGCGGCCTTTCCGCTTGTCCGCCGGATGTGCCCTCCTACCTTCCATCGCCATGAACTCGCGCCTGTTCCTCGCCCCGTTTCTTTTCGTCCTGGGCTTGGCGACATGGGCCCGCGCGGCGGAGGGGCCGCTGCAGGCGCGGACGTGGGATTTCGACACGACCATTCCCGCCGGCGGCTACCGCGCGCAAAAACCCATCGACCTCGAGGGCGACTGGGATCCGAAAGTCGAGCGCGGGGCGGTGCTCGACGACATCGCTTTCCACGGCATCGGCGGCGTCCAGCACTGGAAAATTGGAGGCGCGATTTTGCGCAAAGTGCATATCTCCGGCAAACGCGGAGCCAGCCTCGACGCGGCGGATTCGGTGCTCGAGGACTGCGAATTTTGGAAGGACGACAACTGGTGGAACAACTGGTGGAGCACGCACTGGAAGTTCACCAACTGCATCTTCGCGAAGAAATTTGTGCGCAACGATTTGCCGCCGCGGGACTATGCGGCGCACGCCACGGGCTGCACTTTTTACAACGTGAAGCTGCCGTCGGTCGGCATGCAGGAGAACCCCGCGGGCTATTTGCAGAAAGGCGACATGGGCTTTGAAAAATGCCGCTTCGTGCAATGCGAAGTGCCCGAGACTTTTCTCGCCGGCACGGTCGATTGCGTCTTTGAAGGGTGCCAGTTTCCGGCCAAGCGGCATGCGTGGCCGAAGGAGACCACCGCCCTCAAAGTGAATGCCTACTACGGAGCGCAGGGCACCGCGCCCAAGTCTTTCATCAACGGGCCGCTCACCGTCGAATTCCGGCCGGCGCCGCGCGAAATCGAGGCCGGCTCCACGCTCGCGCACAGCTACAGCGGCGGCCGGGTGACGCTGACGGCCCTGCCCATGCCCGCGCAGTTCGCGATGCTCGGAACCGCGCAGAAGAAGGCCAGCGAGATCCCCGCCACCGCCGCGGTCCCGGCCAAATCCCCAGGCGCGGCGGCTCCGGCACCCGGCCCCGCTGCGCCGGCCGATTTCCGCAGCCTCGACGAAATCGTGCGCGCGCTGCCCGCCGGGATTGAGCTGACCAAGGAGGGCCAGTTGAACGTGGCCGGAGTGACCGCTGCGAATGAATGGTTCGCGAAAAATGCCGCCGGCAAAACCGCCGCCGTGCGGCTGACGGTCGAGGGGATGCAGGCGACGAAAGACGACGGTTATGCTTTCACCATCGCCGGGCAACCGCAGGCCCTGAGCGTGCGGGGGACGACGATACCGGCGCACTTCTTGGCGCTTTTTCGCGCCGGCCCGGCGGGCGCGCTCACGGGCGTGACTAAAAACCGCGATCTCCCGGTTCACGGCGTGTTGCAGAAAGCGGTGATCGAGGGGCAGGGACGCGCGCTCGTGCTGACCGTCACGCTCGGAGAAGCGCAGACGCCGTAGCCGGGGCGAAAAAGCGAAATCCGTTTGCGCCCGCGGCACGCGCCCCGCTATTTCTCGCGCCCATGCAAGTCGTCATCCTCTGCGGCGGTCTCGGCACGCGCCTCCGCGAAGAAACCGAGTATCGCCCGAAGCCCATGGTCAGCGTCGGCAACCGCCCGATCCTCTGGCACATCATGAAGTCCTACGCGGCGCACGGGCACAAAGACTTCATCCTCTGCCTCGGCTACAAAGGCGAAGTCATCCGCGAGTTTTTCCTCAACTACCTCGCCATGACCAGCGACCTCACGCTGCGCCTCGGGCGCAATGCGTCGGTCGAATATCATTCGTCGCACGACGAGGAAGACTGGTCGGTCACGCTCGTCGAGACCGGTTTGAAAACGATGACCGGAGGGCGGCTCGCGCGCGTCCTCCCGCATGTGCGCGACGAAAATTTCCTCCTCACCTACGGCGACGGCCTCACCGATTCGGACATCAATGCGAGCATCGCCTTTCACGAAAAACACGGCGGGCTCGCGACGCTCACCGCGATCCTGCCGGAGAACCGCTTCGGCCATCTCGGCCTCGAAGGCACGCGCGTCCGCAGCTTTCAGGAAAAGCCGCAGAGCAAGGATGAGTTTGTGAACGGCGGCTACTTCGTGCTGAACAAACGCATCGGCGAATACCTCGCGGGCGACGAATGCGTGCTGGAAAAAGAGCCGCTCGCGCGCCTCGCTGCCGAGGGTCAGCTCCACGCTTACGAGCACCGCGGTTTCTGGCAGTGCATGGACAACTACCGCGAATACGAAATGCTCAACCGTCTGTGGGACGCGGGCGATGCGCCGTGGAAAATCTGGTAGCGCGATGATTGCTCCCTTTGCCGACTTCTATCGCGGGCGTCGCGTGCTGCTCACCGGGCACACCGGGTTCAAGGGTGCGTGGCTGGCCCTGTGGCTGCACCGGCTCGGCGCGGAAGTCCACGGCCTCGCCCTGCCGCCCGAGCCGGGGCCGTGCCTTTACCCGCTGATTCGCGACGACACTTTCACGAGCGAATGGATGGTCGATGTCCGCGATTTCGATCCACTGCGCGACGCCATCAAAACCGTGCAGCCGCAGCTCATCCTGCACCTCGCGGCGCAGGCCATCGTGCAGACTTCCTATCGCGAGCCGCTCGCCACTTTCTACTCGAACGCAGTGGGCACCGCGCACCTGCTCGACGCCGTGTACCAGCTCGGTCTGGGCTGCGATGTGCTCGTGGTGACGAGCGACAAGTGCTACGAAAACCGCGAGCTGGATCACGCCTACCGCGAGACCGATCCGCTCGGCGGGCACGATGTCTATTCCATGAGCAAAGCGGTCACCGAGCTGGTGGCGCAATCCTGGTTCCGTTCGTTTCTGCGCGACAATCCCGCCTTTGGCCGCGTGGTCACGGCGCGCGCGGGCAATGTCATTGGCGGCGGCGATTTCGCGGAAAACCGCATCGTGCCCGACTGCGCCCGCGCCCTCGCGCGCGACCAGCCGGTGCCCGTGCGCAACCCCGCCTCACTGCGCCCGTGGCAGCATGTGCTCGACTGCCTCAGCGGCTACCTCACGCTCGCCGCGCGCATCGCCGCAGAGCCGAAGGATTCGCTGCTCGTCTCGCCCTTCAATTTCGGCCCGGTGCCCGAGGATTTCCGCACCGTGCAGGATGTCGTGGAGGAGTTTCTCCGCCACTGGCCGGGCCGCTGGGAGCAGACCGGCGAAGTCTTCACGGGCAAGGAGGCGGGGCGGCTGCAGCTTTCGATTGAGAAAGCCGGGCGGCTGCTCGGCTGGCAGCCGGTGTGGCCCTTTGCCGAGTCGGTGAAACAGACCGCGCGCTGGTATCGGGAGCACGCCGCGGGCGGCTCCGCGAGCGAGCTGCGCGCCTTCACCGTCGGGCAGCTCGCGGAATTTGAGCGCGCGGCTTTCCAGCAAGGCGTCGGCTGGGCGCGCGGCGCATGAGCGCGCCGCTGGAGTGGAAAGGCGGGCGCGTGCTCATCACGGGCGCGAGCGGTTTCGTCGGGCGGCAGTTGGTGGAACTGGGCCGGCGGCTGGGGGTGGAGCTGCACGCTTTCGGACGGCACTCGGCGGGCGCGGGCGTGGAGTTTCACGCGGGTGAAATCGAGGACGAGGCGCGGGTCGCTGAGGTCGTCAGAAATGTCGCGCCGACGGGCCTCATCCATCTCGCAGCGGCGGGCGTGGCGTACGGGCAGAGCGATGTTGCCGGGCTGTGCCGCGTGAACGCGCTCGGTCTGGCAAATGTGCTGGAAGCGGCTTCGCAGCTTGCTTCGCCGCCCGCGGTGGTCTGCGCGGGCTCGGGTTTCGAGTACGCGCCGCTCGACCGCGCGCGGCGCGAAAGCGATTTGCTGCTGCCGAACTCGGCGTACGGCGCGAGCAAAGCGGCGGCGACGGCCATCGCGTCATTTTATGCCACGCGCCTCCCGGTCACGGTGCTCCGCCCGTTCAGCATCTACGGCGCGGGCGAGCCCGCCGGACGGCTCGCTGCGTACGTCGTCGCCAAGACGCGCGCGGGCGAGCCGGTGGATCTCACGCCGGGCGAACAGCTCCGCGATTGCGCCGAAGTCGGCGATGTCGCGGAAGTTTTCTGGCGCGCACTTATCCAGCCATCTGCAACCGGCGTGCTGCGTGTGCTGAATGTCGGTTCGGGTAAAATCATCACCTTGCGCGCCTTTGTGGAGGCGGTTGCGGACGCCTTGCGCGGTATCGGTCTAACGCCTGATCTGCGCTTCGGCGCGCGGCCCTACCGGAGCGATGAGATGATGGATTACACCGCCGACATTTCCCTCCTCCGCGCCACCCTCGGCTGGGTGCCGTCCACGCCGCTCGCCACCGGCCTCGCCCGGCTGCTCGGATGAAACTTCTCGACCGCATCACGCTCTACCCTCGTCAGCACCGTGGCGATGCGCGCGGCTGGCTGCTCAAGTGCATCGACGGCCACGAGGCCGGGCTGCCCGCGGCGACGGGGGAATTTTACGTCGTCATGGCGCGTCCGGGGCAGATTCGCGGCGGGCATTTTCACCCGCTCGCGCAGGAGTGGTTCACGCTGCTGCAAGGCCGCGCGACCTTGCTGCTGGCTGATCCGCAGACGAACGAGCGCGCGGAAATCGCGCTCACCGCGGATGCGCCCGTGACCATCCACATTCCCGCCGGCCTCGCCCACGCCTTCCGCGCGGAGCAGGGCGAAAGCGAGCCGCCGATGCTGCTCTGCGCCTATTCCGACCTGCTCTACGATCCCGCCGACACGGTGCCGTTTTCTTTCGCGTGATGCCGCCGCTCGTCTCGATCTGCATCCCGACTTTCCAGCGCGCCGCGCAACTCGCGCCGACGCTCGCGCGGGTCGCGGAGGTGATCGCAAATGCGGGCTGGCAGGAGCGCGTCGAAATTTGCCTGAGCGACAATGCCTCTGGCGATGACACGCCCGAGGTGATCGCGGCGTTTCAGCCGCCGGGCATCGCCGTGAAGAAATTCCGGCAGCAGGAAAACACCGGCTTTGCGCGCAATCTGCAAACCGTCGCGCGCATGGCCGAGGGTGAGTACCTGCTTTTCCAAGGCGACGATGACGCGCTCGCCACCGGCGTCTACGCCACGCTCGAGCGCGCGCTCGCCGAGCGGCCCGCGGTCGCGCTTTTTCCCACGCTCCCGGATCAGCCGATGGACGGCGACTGGGCTGCGCGCAAGACGGAGTGCTGGCTGGCGGATGGCCGTGAAGTGGCGCGCGTGCTCGGCCTTTTCCACCTCACGTTTCTCGGCAATTTCACCGTCCGCCGCGCGGACTATCTCGCGCGCGACGAAGCCGCATTTTGCGACTCGCTTTACCCGCATGTCGCCGTGCTGCTGCGCATCCTCGCGCGGGAGCGGGCGCGATGGGTGCCGGAGCCGCTGTTCGAGTTTGAGGAGCAGTTCAAAAGCTGGAACCAGCCGCTGCTCACGGCCGTCGATCTCACCCGCGTCTATGCCGACGGCCTGCTCGCGCCGACCCGCGACCGCGCCTTCGCCCGCGCCCTCTACGACCGTACCGTGCGCAGCATCCCGCGCGCATTTTTGAACCGCAAACTCGGACGGCCAGATCAGCCGGGAAACAAGTATCAGAGCCTGTCGGCGGGCAACATGCTCGCGACCTACCGGAGCTCGCGGAAGCATCAGCTCATGGCTTTTGCCTACTGGCTCGCGGGGACGGCACTGCCGACGGCGGCGCTGCGCGCGCTGTTGGGGGAGAAGCCGCGGAAGGTGGAGTTTCTTTAGTGGCGCAGGCATCCTGCCTGTGAAAGTCGCACGGGCATCCCTGCCCGCTGCTTCTTCGGCGGGCAGGG
>JAYVNN010000245.1:0-13627 GCA_043758435.1 Chthoniobacter sp. | reverse complement strand
GGCGCGGGGCCGTTTCATTCGCAAAGCATGGAGGCGCTCTACGCGCATTATCCGGGGCTCATCGTGATGACGCCCGCGACCGTCGAGGACGCCTACTCCATGCTGCTTGAAGCCGTCGCCATCGATGACCCGGTGATCTTCTGCGAGCACAAATATCTGTACTACCATTTGAAAGCCGACGCGCTCCCGACCGAGGCCATGCCCACGGGCAAAGCGCGCATCGCCCGCGCGGGCCGCGACGCGACGATCGTGACTTACAGCGCGATGGTTCACGAGTCGCTCGCGTGCGCCGAGGAGCTGGCGGCGGAGGGCTGGGAAATCGAGGTCATCGACCTGCGCTCGATCAAGCCGCTCGACACCGACACCGTGCTCGCGAGCGTCGCGCGCACCGGACGAGTCCTCGCGGTCGGCGAGGCCTGGCCGTGGGGCGGCGTGACGGCGGAAATCCTCGCGCGCATTGCCACGGAAGGCTTTGGCCTGCTCGACGCACCGCCGCAGCGGCTCAATGCCAAAGACACGCCCGTGCCCTTTCACCCGAACCTCTGGGGCACGCACCGCCCGACCGCGAAAACCATCGGCGCAAAAATGCGCGAACTTTTGCGAATGTAGAAATCCGAGACCATGCCGCGAATCCCGATCACCATGCCGCAGCTCGGCGAGTCCATCGCCGAGGCCACCATTGTCGCCATGACCTTCAAAGTGGGCGACGCCGTGGAGGGCGACCAGGACGTGCTCGATGTCGAGACGAACAAAGCCACCATGGGCGTGACCGCGCCGTGCGCGGGGCGCGTGGCGGAGTGGCGCGTCGAGGTCGGACAAAGCTACGCCGTCGGCGCGACGCTCGGCTTTCTCGAAGTCACGGACGAAGAAGCCAGGCGCGCCGGGCTCGATGCGCCCGCGCCGGTCCCTGCGGCAGAAACAAATGGCGCTGCACACACGCCGGGCGGCGAACCGAAAAAATCCGCCGTCCAGCCGACCGTGCGCGGCCTGCCCGTGCCCGCGCATGCGGCGGGCGCGGGTTTCATGTCGCCGCGGATGAAGGCGCGCATGAACGAACTCGGCCTCCACTCCGCCGACCTCGCGGGCATCGCCGGCAGCGGCGCGGCGGGCCGCGTCACCGTCGAGGACTTCGAGAAATTCCTCTCCTCGCTCGAGCACCACAAACTCAGCCCCGCCTCCTCCATGCGCGTCGCCGTGGCCGACGCCATGCGCCGCTCGTGGTCGCGCCCGCTCGCGACTGTCGGCATGCCCATCCGCCTCGACGCCATGCTCGCGCACCGCAAAACCTGCGACCCCAAACCCGGCCCCGCACTCTACGCCCTGCGCGCGCTCGCGCTCGCGCTCGGCGAAAACAGCGCGCCCGCCGGACGGCTCGTCGGCGACAAGATCGTCCATCCTCGCGCCATCGATGTCGGCTTCGCCGTCGAGGCCGAGGACGGCGTGCTCGTGCCCGTCCTCCGCGCCGCGGACCAGACGCCGCTCGCGCAAATGACCGTGCGCTACAACGAACTCGTCGAACTCGCCCGCCAGCGCCGCCTCCCCGCCAGCGCGCAGGGCGGCAGCATCGCCACGGTCACAAATTTCGGCACCTTCGGCCTCGAATGGGCCACGCCGATTCCGCTCCCCGAGCAGACCCTCGTGCTCGGCATGGGCGCAGGCCGCACGGTCCCGCATTGGGATAAAAAGGCCGCGCAATTCGTGCCCGTCACCGAGGCCCAGCTCACCCTCAGTTTCGATCACCGCGTGCTCGACGGCGGCGGCGCGGGCCGTCTCCTCCAGCGTCTCGGCGCACTCCTGCAGGAGCCGGAAAAGCTGTAGCCATCATGCTTTCGCCGGCTGCCCTTCCCGCGCATTTCGCCGTCGTCGCACTGCTCGCCGTCGTCGCGCTGTGGGTCTTTGCGGCGGCGGAGAAAAAGGGGCGCGGCGGCCTGCGTTGGATGCTCGCCTTTTTCGGCCTCTGGCTCGGCACGCTCGGCCTTGCCGCCTGCGGCGCGCGGTGGGCCTTCACGCGGCACGACCACACGCCGCCCGGCTTTTGGAAAGTTTACGGCCCAGCCGTCGCCTGCGCTTTCCTCGCCGTCCTTGCGCTCCGCTGGCTGCTGGCAAAAAAGCCAGCGCTCTCCGCCACCGAAACCCCGGAGCCCGCGCGCGCCGAACCCCGCCCCGCCCCGCCACTGCCACTCACCCCGCTCCCCCAACCCCCGCCCGCCCGCCACCCCACGCCACCGCCCCAGCCTGCGCCACCAGCCGAGCCCGCGGTTTTCAAATTCGCCTGCCCCCACTGCGGCCAGCGCCTCGCCGTGACCACCGACGAAGTGGGCACCATCGCCGACTGCCCGAACTGCCAGACGCCCATCGAAGTCCCCGCGCCGTCCTCTGCTTAGTTTTTTCGCGGCGCAAAACAGCACTCACCGCGGCGAGCGCATCAAGACGGCACACCGCGTCGGCAAATTTTCATGATCCGCTTCTGCCGGGAACGGCACCTCCACTTTGAGTGTGCCCCGGCCTCTCAATGAACACATCCATCTGCTGGCCGACGAAGACGGGAAGCGCGTTGCGCTCGAAACTGAAAATGACCTGGAGCACGCGCGTATCAACGCGCTCGGTGCTCTCTCCGGTGAGCGACTTCTTGGGCACGACATAGGGTTCAAACCGCACGAATTTCAGCGGCGTGTTGAGCTGCGTATTGCCGCGGACGTAGCCGGTCGCAGGCGCGCCGGCCTGCACGAGCGATGCGTCGTTTTCATCCACGTCCACGCGCACATTCAGCGGCGTGACGCTCCCGAGCAGAATCAGCGGCGGCTGTCCCGCAGGCGGGGGACCGGTCGGCGCAAATTCCCCGAGATGCACTTTGAGTTGCAGCACCTGTCCGTCCACGGGTGCGCGCACGGTCAGCCGTTCCAGTTCGGTCTCGCTGGACTTTAGTTCCGCGTGCGACTGCGCCAGTTGCGCTTCGGCTTTTTGCGCAGCGAAGCGATTCCGCTCACGTTCCTCCACGGTTGCGATGCGCTCGGCGGCGAGGGCTTCACTGAGTTGACGTTTATACTTCGCGTCAGCGAGTTGTGCGTCGGCGACCTGCACCGCTGCATGGCGCGTGGCCAACTCGGCCCGCACGGCGCGCTCGTCGATGGTGAACAGCGGATCGCCGACCTTCACGTCGCTGCCAACGTGGACGTGAATCATCGACACGATGCCGGCGATCTGCGTGCCGATGGAGATGTTTTCCGAGCTGGCTTCGACTATGCCGGAGCCGGCGACAAACGCTTGATAAGGCGGCTGCGGCGCGGCTGAGACAGGCGCGGCGGGCGGGGGCGTTTTGGCGGGAAACACGACGGTAAAAATCGCGAAGGCGAGGCCTGCCAAGGCAAGCACTGGCACGATGTAGTTTCGGAACATGGCTGTTTAAGAATTATTTTGCGTCTCATTCACGCGCTGTGGCGGCGTGTCGATGCGGGTGATGCGGCCGTCCTCCATGCGGGCGATCCGGTCGGCGAACTCGAAGATGCGTTCGTCGTGCGTGACCACCACGAGCACGCGATCCTTGCCGAGCGCGAAGCGCCGCATCAGCTCCATGACCAGGTGGCCGCTTTCGCGGTCGAGCGCGCTCGTCGGCTCATCGCACACGATTAACCGGGGGTTGTGGACCATCGCGCGGGCGATGGCCACGCGCTGTTGCTGGCCGCCGGACAGATCCTTGGGCAGTGAGTGCATCATCCGCTCATCGAAGCCGACCTCCCGCAAAACCTTGCTGGCTTCCTCCACCGCCGCGCGCCGCTTCATGCCGCGGATGAAGAGCGGCGTGGCCGCGTTTTCGACAGCGGTGAGCGCGGGGATCAGATTGAACGCCTGAAAGACGAACCCGATGTTTTGCCCCCGGAAAAGCGTCGTCTCGTTCAGCGCCATCCGCGCGTAGTCGTGGCCGAGAATCGAGCAGTCGCCGCCGTCCCGATGCAGCAGTCCCGCGAGGACGGAAACGAGCGTCGTTTTCCCGCAGCCGGACGGCCCTTCCAGCATCAGCAGTTCTCCGGTGCGGATTTCCAAATCCACGCCGCGCAGAGCCTGCACGGCGGAGTTGCCCTGGCCGTAAGTCTTGGTCACGCCGCGACAGCTCACGACGGTCTGTGGCTGGTGATTGGCTGGGTCGATGGGAGTCACCGGATAGGCATGAAAGTTTGCGACGGCTGGAGCGCTTTATCTTCCGGCCAGGAATGAGGTGGGCTGCATCTTCAGCACCGGCCGCATGCTGAGCGCGGCGGCTCCCACGCTCACGAGCACCACCGCCGTGCCTCCGACCGCGGGCGCAAACCACATCATCCGAAACGGAAAGCCCGACAGCGCGACGATGCGCCCGACGACCGCGCACAGACCGAGCCCCAGCCCCGCGCCGAGCAGCCCGCAGATCGCCGCCTGCGCGAAGATCATGCGCAGCAGTTGGCGCGCAGTCGCGCCCATCGCGTTGAGCACCGCGTAGTATTTGAGGTTCTCGTTCGTGAACATGAACATCATCACGCCCGTGACGCCGAAGCCCACGAGCATGGCGATGGAAAGCATCGTCACGGCATCGCCCACGTCCTCGGAATTTTCCGCCATCCACAGGACCGTGTCCGTCTTGAAATCGTCGGATGTCCGCGCGCGGAGATGGGTCGTCGCTTCGATGCGCGCGGCGAGCTGGCGCGCGTCCACGCCAGGCGCGGCGGTCGCGAGCACGAACGTCAGTCGCCGCCGCTCCGGCAGCAGAATGCGCTCGGCCATGGAATATGTGGTGAAGAGCAGCGGCCTGGGCGGGAAGCGGGGCAGCGCTTCCGACAGCCCCGCGACCTGCACGCGGGTGTCGTTGACCAGCAGCTCGTCGCCCTTGGCCAGCGGACGCGTCGGCGCGTCCAAATGCGGCCTGCCGCGCGGCCACTGATCGGCGGCCAGCACCGGCGTTTCGAGCTTTCCCTCGGTGCCTCCTGGATCGACGACCACGGCGTCGGGCGCACGGAGCGCGAGAGCGGTGGCGCCATCCTGCATCAGCGGCACGCCAGCGAGGGTCGCGTTGTCCACGCCGATCACCTGGACGGATTGGAAACGTCCGTTCGGAAAGCGAACGTCTGCCGTGGCGAGCGCCAACGGCACGGCGGAGCGCACACCCTCGACGCTGCGCACGCGGTTCAGCGCGGAACCGGGGATGTTGATCGTCTGCTCGACGGCCCCCACGGCCGGGTCCATGACCCAGACATCGACGCTCGGATTCTCGGCGATCAACGCGAAGCTGCGCGTCATCAACCCGCCAAAATACGAGGCGGCGAACGTGACCAGAAACGACGTGAACGTGATGCCGAAAAGGATGCCCACATATTTGGCGCGGTCCCCGACCAGCATTTTGAGCGCGATGAAATTCACGGCCCCACGCTACGCGCGCACCGTGTCCGACCGCGCCCGGAAAGCTCTTACATCTGTGTCAGAAGTCCCCCTCGGTTTGACGGAAGCATGCCGCGCCCGCAGCATCGCGGCCATGCGTGTGCTCGTTGTCGAAGACCAAATCAAAATCGCCCGAGCGATCGAGAAGGCGCTCGTGCAGGCCGGCGCGGAAGTCGTCATCGCCGCGGATGGCGACACCGGCTTGCAGCTCGCGCTCGACGAAGCGTTCGACGCCCTCGTGCTCGACATCATGCTCCCGCGCCGCGACGGCCTCGGCGTGCTCCGCGAACTGCGCGCGCAGCATCGCACCACGCCCGTCCTGCTCCTCTCCGCGCGCGGCGAAGTGGACGACCGCATCCGCGGCCTCGATCTCGGCGCGGATGATTATTTGCCGAAACCCTTCGTGCTCGCCGAAGTCGTCGCCCGCGTGCGCGCGCTCGCCCGGCGCGGCGTCCCACTCGACGCGACGCTGCTCAAAACCGCCGACCTTTCTCTCGACCTGCTCCGGCGCGAGGCGCGGCGCGGCGACACGCGGCTCGATCTCAGCCCGCGCGAATTCCGCCTCCTCGAACACCTTCTGCGCGCGCAAGGCCGCACCTGCACACGCGACGAGTTGCACGAGCGCGTCTGGGATTATCGCGCCGGCTACGATCCCGGCTCGAATGTCGTGCAGGTCGCCATCATGCGGCTGCGCGAGAAAGTGGACGCGCCCTTTTCGCCCAAGCTCATCCACACCGTCTTCGCCGAAGGCTACGCCGTGCGCGCCGAGCCATGAGCATCCGCACGCGGCTCACGCTCTGGTATGCCGGGATGCTGCTCGTTTCGCTGCTGCTCATGGGCGGCGTGCTCCACTACGAACTCGTCGGCGAATACGAACGCGGGCTGGCGCAGGAATCCCCCGCCGAGAAAATCGCGGACCTCCTTCTTTTCTACGGCCTGCCCACGGTCATCGTGCTCGTGCTCGGCGGCTCATGGCTGATGCACCGCGCGTTGCGTCCCGTCGGAACGCTGACCGCCGCCGCCGAGCGTGTCCACGCCGGCAACCTCACCGAACGCATCCCGCGCAGCGGACGCGGCGACGAACTCGACCGGCTCGCCGGGGTCTTCAATGCGATGCTCGCCCGCGTCGAGGCGGGCGTGGCTAGCGTGCGTGACTTCACCCTTCACGCCTCCCACGAACTCAAAACGCCGCTCACGATCCTCGCGATTCAAGCCGAAGCCGCGCTGGCCGAACCCGCGCTTCCGCCCGACCAGCGCGCATTGCTGGACAGCCAGCTCGAAGAAGTGCGCCGCCTCGCCGCGCTCGTGGACGCGCTCAGCCTCCTCGCCAAAGCCGACGCCGGTCTGCCCGTCATCGCCCGCGAGCCACTGCGCCTCGACGAAATGTTGCGCCTCGCCGTGGAAGACGCACGTCTTCTCGCGGCGAAAACCGGCATCACCATCGAACTCGCCCGCTGCGACGCCGCCCCGCTCAACGGCGACCGCGCCAGCCTCCGGCAAGCACTGCTCAACCTTTTCGACAACGCCGTGAAGCACAACCAGCCCGGCGGCTGGGTGCGCGTGGAACTGCGCGCTGACGCGGAGGATTTCACGCTCTCCATCGAGAACACCGGCATGCGGATCCCGCCTGAACTCCTCCCGCGCATCTTCGACCGCTTCGTCCGCGGCCCCGGCGCGAGTGAAGGCTCCGGGCTCGGGCTGAGCATCATCAAGACCATTGTCGAAGCTCACGGCGGGACGATCGCCGCAGCCAGCCGCCCCGACGGTGGGGCGCGGTTCTCCATTCGCCTGGCGCGATCCTCGCCACATCCCGGTGTAGCAACCCGAGACCCCGACTAAACTCACCACCCATGCTGCTTTTCAAGCCATGTCCGTCGAATCGGGGCAGCCCCGCACTCGACAAACCGCTGCCGTCCAACGACCTTCCCGCCGCATGAAATCCCGCATCGAGACGCTCGTCTCGCAAGTCAGCGAAATCATCGTCGGCAAACAGGACGCCGTGCGGCTCGCGATCTCGTGCGTGCTCGCGCGCGGACATTTGCTCATCGAAGATCTGCCGGGCGTCGGCAAAACCACGCTCTCGCAGGCTCTCGCGCGCTCTCTCGGGCTGGAATTCCGGCGCATCCAGTTCACGAGCGATCTGCTGCCCGCGGACATCCTCGGCAACTCGATCTACGACCGCGAGCGGCAGCGTTTCATTTTCCACGCGGGGCCGCTTTTTTCCCAGGTCGTGCTCATCGACGAAGTGAACCGCGCGACCCCGAAAACGCAGAGCGCACTGCTCGAGGCGATGGAGGAAAACCACGTCACGATTGATGGTGTGACGCACCCGCTGCCCGCACCGTTTTTCGTCCTCGCCACGCAGAATCCGCAGCATCAGGTCGGCACCTTTCCGCTGCCCGAATCGCAGCTCGACCGCTTCCTCATGCGCATCGAACTCGGCGTGCCCGACCGCGCTGCCGAGCGCACCATGCTGCTCGGCGCGGACCGCCGCGAACTCATGCGTACGCTCCCGCCGGTCATGTCCGCCGAGGCGCTCGCCGACATTCAGACCGCGGTGCGCAAAGTCCACGCGTCGCCCGCGCTGCTCGACTATTTGCAAGACCTGCTCGACGCCAGCCGGCGGCGGCACCGCACCGGACTCTCGCCGCGCGCTGGGCTCGCCCTGCTCCGCGCCTCCCAGGCGTGGGCGCTCATGCAGGGGCGCGAAATGGTTTTGCCCGAGGACATTCAAGCCGTCGGCGCGAGCGTGATGGCGCACCGGCTCGGGCAGGATTTGGAGTCGGCGGAAACCGGCCGCACGCTCGCGCAAAGCCTGCTCCGTGAAGTCGCGGTGCCGTAGCGCATGGACCGGAAAAGAGCCACGGATGAACACGGATCAGCACGGATGGGAATTCTGCATCCGTGTTTCATCCTTGTTTATCCGTGGCTAAAAATTTCTTCGCTCTGCAATCGTAGGAAATGAACGCGCCGCCGCCGAGTCCGCGCGTCTGGGTGCTGCCGAACCGCAACACCATCGGCCTGGTCGCGGTGCTCATCGCCATGTGGTACGCGGGCGCGAGCCAGACGAACGGCGCGGCCTACCTGCTCGCCTTCGTGCTCGCGAGTGTGGCCGCGGTTTCCACCGTGCATGCGTGGGCGAATCTGCGCGGCATCACCTTCACCGCCGAGACCATCGCGCCGGTTTTCGCGGGCGAGGAATTGAGCGTCCCGCTCAGCGCCGCGTCCGACCGGCACCGCACGCACAGCGCCGTCACCGTGCACGCGGTGGGCGCGAAAGGGTCCGCGCGTTTCGATGAAATCGGCCCCGCGGGCGTGCAGCGCGCGCCGCTCGCGGTGCCGGCCTTGCGCCGCGGATCATTTGCCCGCGTGTCTCTCCGGGTCGCGAGCATTTTCCCGCTCGGCTTTTTCACCGCGCACCGCGCGGTCGTCCTGCGCGCGCCGCACTGCGTTTATCCGCGGCCCGTCGGCGACCGTCCCCTGCCCCGCGCGCTCGCACCCACCCGCGAGCAGCGCGACGGCCAGCGCGTGGAGGGCGATGATTTCGGCGGTGTGCGGACATGGCAGACTGGCGAATCCCAACGGCACATCGACTGGAAAGCCGCCGCCCGCGGCCAGCCGCTCCTCATCAAACAATGGACCGGCGAGGCCGATGAAATCCTGCACCTCGAATGGCCGGCGCTCGCCCCGCTCGACGATGAGGCGCGGCTCAGTCAGCTCGCCCGCTGGGTCATCCTCGCCGAGCGCGGCGGCGCGAGCTACGGCCTGCGGCTGCCGGGGAAAACGCTCGCGCCCGCCCGCGGCGAGGCCCACTACCACGCCTGCCTGCGCGCCCTCGCGGAGTCCGAAATTCCGCCGCGATGAATCTCCTGCACCGCCCCGCCAGCGCCATCCGCACGGCCCCGCTCGTCGCCGCCGAGCTGGCCCTCGCGCTCGCCGCCGCGCCGCTTTTCGGCCGCATGGCCGCGTGGGTCATCGCGTTTTTTTTCGGCGCCTGCGCCGCGCGTCTGCTGATGAATCTCCCCGGCGCGCGGCTCCTCTCGCTGCCCGTGAAAGTCGTCCTCTTCGGCGCAGGCGCCGGCGGCATTGCGCTGAGCTACGGCACGGCGGTCGGCATCGAGCCGGGCTTCAGCATCATCCTCCTCCTCGTCGCGCTGAAGCTGCTCGAAACCAACACCGTCCGCGATTTCCAAGTCATCGGCCTGCTCGGGTTTTTCCTCACGCTCTGCGATCTTTTTTTCACGCAGTCCTTCACCGTCTGGCTTTACGTCGCCGCCATCACCGTCCTCCTGACCTCGACGCTCGTGCATTTTCATCGGGGTGAAAGTGCGCGCGGGTTCCGCGGCGCGCTGCGGCGCGGGAGCGTGCTGCTGCTCCAGGCGCTGCCGGTCGTCGTGCTGCTCTTCGTTTTTTTTCCGCGCTCGCAGCAGCAGTTCGTCATGCAGTTCAGCCAGCCGCTCACCGGCAGCGGCGGCATGTCCGACAGCCTTTCGCCCGGCAGTATCGCCTCGCTCGCGCTCGGGCGGGAACTCGTCTTCACCGCGGAATTTCCCCGCGGCCAGATGCCCTCGATGTCCGTGATGTACTGGCGGGCCGGCGTGCTCTGGCGCGGCGAAGGACTGGCCTGGTGGCGCGGCCAGCCGCTGCGCCCCGAGCGCCGCGCCGTGGCGCTGGGCGGCACGCCGGTGCTCCAGCACATCGTCCTGCAGCCGCACGGCGCGCACTGGCTCTACGCGCTGGACCGCCCCGCCAGCGAAGTGCGCGGCGCGCACATGGAAGTCGGCGGCTTTCTCGCGAGCAACCGGCCCGTGCTCAAACCCCTGCGCTACGATGTCCTCTCCCGCCCCGACGACCGCGAGGCCACGCTGCCCGCCGACCAGCGTTTTCGCGCCACAGAAAAACCGGCGCGCATTTCCCCGCACGTCCAGGCGCTGGTCAGTGCCTGGCGCACCGCGCACGCCGACAACCGCGGGCTGGTCGATGCCGCGCTGCACTATTTCCGCAACGAGCGTTTCACCTACACGCTCACGCCCGGCACCTACGACGGGGGCGATCCGCTCGATGATTTTCTTTTCCAGCGCCGCGCCGGTTTTTGCGAGCACTACGCCGCCGCGTTTGCCTCGCTCATGCGCATCGCGGGCATCCCGTCGCGCGTGGTGCTCGGCTACCACGGCGGCGAATACAACGCGCTCGGCCACTACGTCATCGTGCGGCAAAGCGACGCCCACGCGTGGTGCGAAGTGTGGATCAAAGGCGAGGGCTGGGAGCGCGTGGATCCCACCGAGATGATCGCGCCCGACCGGCTCAGCTCCGGGCTCGACACGTTTTTAGAAAACCGCGCCGCCGCCGATCCCAACGCCGCCCAGCGCTCCGCCGCCGCGACCGGCTGGCGCGAACTCCGCCGCGAACTCCGCCTCGTCTGGGACAACGTGAACTACCAATGGGATCTCCGCGTCCTCGGATATGACGAGGACACGCAGCGCAATGTTTTGGCGGGTCTCGGCTTCGGCGATTTCGGGTGGTTGGAAACGGGCGTCTGGGTGGCCGTCGTCATCGCCCTCCTGCTCGGGAGCATCGGCCTCTGGCAGCGCCGGCCCGGCCGTCCGCCGCTCGATGAAGCGGGCCGCGCCTACGCGCGTTTTTGCCGCGCGCTCGCCGCCGCCGGGCTGCCGCGCGAGCCGTGGGAAGGCCCGCACCAATTCGGCGAACGCGCCGCCGCGCATTTCGCCGCGCACGCCGCCGCCCTCCGCGAAATCACCGCGCTCTACGCGCGCCTGCGCTACGCGCCGGACGCACCGCCCGCGGCGGATTTTCTCCGCGCCCTCCGCGCGCTGCCGCGGCTGCGAGGTGAAAAAACGGAACGCGGCTGTAGGGGAAGCTGATAGCTTCTCCTACAGCAGCGCGCAGCGCTCATGGCGCCGCCGTGTCGCGGAGTTGGAGATGGCTGCTGGCCGCGCGGCGGTAGTCGGCGATGGTCTTCGGACGCTGCCCGTTCTCGGCGAGGGCGCGGTAGTTTTCCACGCCGTCGGCCACCGCGTCGGCGATGCGCGCGCGCCATGCACCGGAGCTGATGAGCGAGCTTTCGGCGGGGTTGCTCACGAAGCCGCATTCCACGAGCACCGCCGGGCGCTCGCACAGCCGCAGCACGGCGAAGCGCGCGTGCTTGATGCCGCGATCGACCATTGGCATCTGGCCGAGCAGCGCGTGGAAAACGCTGCCCGCGAGCGCGCCGCTCGGGAGTTCCACGGCGTTGCCGGGCTCCTCGCGCAGGTCACGCTCGCTGGGCACGGAGTCGTTCGTAGCCGGAGCGCCGCGCGGGGCGATGGAAAAAATCTCGAAGCCGCGGGCGTCGGCGTTGCTGTTCGAGGCGTTGAAATGGATGCTGACGAAAATGGAATTCGGGATGCGGTTGGCGATGGCGGGCCGCTCGTCGAGCGGGATGAAGATGTCGGTCGCACGCGTCATCACGACTTTGTAGCCGGCCTTTTCCAGCAGCGTCCGGGCGCGCAGCGCGACATCGAGGGCGAAGTCTTTTTCAAAACCGAAACGCGAAACCGCCCCGCGGTCGTGCCCGCCGTGGCCGGGGTCGAGGACGACGGTCGTGACCGGCTGCAATCCCGTGATGAGTTCCGGGCGCAGGCGCGGCTCGATGATCTTGCTCAGGTCGAGCCGCGAGACGAGCGCGCGCCCGTCCTCGACGCGCACAGGAAAAGCGAGCCATTGCTTGACGCCGTTGATGTTCGCTTCGCTGAGGCCCGGCGTGACTTCGAGGTGCAGCGCGCCGGCCTCGAGCACGAGCGTGCGCGAGGCGGCCGCGAACGTGGCCGCGGTGGTGATGCCAAACTCCGTCGCACTCGCCGCACCGGCGACGATGGCGGTGATGGCCGCAGGCGAAGGCGGGCCGACGGGCGCAGGTTTGGGGAAGCCATAAAACGCGGCGATGTTTTCCAGCGTCACGTAGTCGCGTCCTTCAAAGCGGTGCATCTCCCACTCCACAGCCACCGCGCGGCTCACAAAGGCGCAGAAGCAGAGAAACCGCAGTAAACGGGCGAGCTTCATGGCGGGAAAATGGCACACACCACCCAGCCAGTGCAAACGGCGTGCCGCCGCTATTTCCCCGGCGCTTTTTCAAACAGCGGGAGGAACTCGCCGTAGCCAAATTCCTCGAGCTTCACCACGGGCACGAACCGCAGCGACGCAGAGTTGATGCAATAGCGCAGGCCGGTCGGCTTCGGCCCGTCGTTGAAGACGTGGCCGAGGTGCGCGTCGCTTTTCGCCGAGCGCACTTCGTCGCGCGCCATGCCCAGCGTGGTGTCGCTCAGGTCGCGGACCGCCTCCTTCTTCAAGGGCTGCCAGAAGCTCGGCCAGCCGGTGCCGGAGTCGAACTTGTGGACCGACGCGAACAGCGGTTCGCCGCTGATGACATCGACGTAGATGCCGGCCTCGTGGTTGTTCCAGTAGGCATTGCGAAAGGGCGGCTCGGTCCCGCTTTCGCAGGCCACATGGTATTGCTCGGGCGTGAGTTTTTGGCGGAGTTCTTCTTTGTTCATTTTGCTCAGGTCGGCGGGCTTTTCGGTGAGTTTAGGCGCATCGCCCGCGTGGCAGCTTGCGAAGGCGAGGGCGAGGATGGCGAAGAGAGAAACAGGGCGCAGTGGAGAAAGCATGCGGGTGAGTGAGGTGGTTCGTCTTGGGCAAAAATTCAGACGCACGGCGGGACGTTTTATTTCCGTGCGGTCAGTTCACGCGCTTCATGCGTTCGAGGTTCACGCGCTCGGCGTTTTCGCGCCGCATCCGCGCGCGTTTGTCGCGCCAGAATTTGGCGAAGGCGACGGCGAAGATGAATGCGGGAAGCATCATGAGGACGCGCTGCTTGTTCGGCAGAAAAATGAGGGCGATGAGGAAAATGAAACCCATGAGCCAGGCGAACGCGGACACCCGGATGGCCATGCCGCGCTCCTCCGCCGTCACGCTCCGCCGCACGCTGCGGTGCGTGCGAAAGAGGCCGAAAAGCAGAAGGGCGAGCAGCAGGAAGGTGACGATTCTCATCGGGCTGCATCATTCGTCCGCGAAGTGCGAACGGGCAAGCCCGCGCCCGCGCGCCGCGCTGTAGGGGAAGCTGGCAGCTTCCCCTACAGCTGCGGCGGAGGCGGCGGCGCGGGTGGCGCGCTCACCGGCGGCGTGGTGACGCTGACGGGCGGCGTCACGGCTTCCACGGTTCCGGGCT
>JAYVNN010000244.1:0-4532 GCA_043758435.1 Chthoniobacter sp. | reverse complement strand
TCCAGACCGTCGGCGACGTGGTCAAATACATCGAGGAGAAGACCGCGAAGTAATTTTCAGCAGCACAGTTTTCCACGAAAAGACACGGCTCCGCGCCGTGTCTTTTTGTTTGTCCGTGAGCACCGCGGCAGGCCGTCACATTTTTTTCGCGCAACTCGGCAAAGTGCCGGGTGTTTTCCCCGCCACGATGAAAACCAAATTCACCTTCCTCACCCTCGCCACTGCCAGTCTGTTCGCGACCGCTTCCAGCATCCGCGCCGAAGACCCGGTGCCCCCTACTCCGCCAGTCAATCCGCCAGCCACCGCTCCCGCGACCGCCGCTAAACCAGAACGTCGCCCCGGCGGTCCCGGCGGTGAGCGCGGCGACCGTCTGGCGATGATGAAAGAGACGCTCGGCCTCACGCCGGAGCAGGTCGAGAAGATCAAACCGCTCCTCGAAAAAGATCGCGAAAAGCTGATGGCGCTGCGTGAGGACTCCGCTCTTAGCCGCGAGCAAAAAGGCGAGAAGATGAAAGAAATCCTCGCTGCCTCGGCCGAGCAGATCAAACCGATCCTCACACCCGAGCAGCTCGAAAAATGGAAGGCGCAAATGGAGAAGCGCCGGGAAGAAATGCAAAAGCGCCGCGCCGACCAGCCGCCCAAGTAACCGTCCGCAGATCCTCAGTTTTCCAACAACCCCACCGGGCGGGAGGCGAAAGCTTCCCGCCCGCTTTGTTGGCGGTTTGATTCAGCGCCTCACGACTTCACCGTGCCCCAGCGCCGGTGGATGAAACTCTCCCACGGCGAGAACAGGATTTTGTCCGCCAGCAGGCCGATGAAGACGATGACGAGCATGACCCCGGCGACCTGATCCATGGCGTGCAGTTCGCGTCCGTTGTTCAGCAGAAAGCCGAGGCCGTAGCCGGTCAGCACCGTGACGTAAATCTCCGCCGCCATGAGCGAACGCCACGCAAAGGCCCAGCCCTGCTTCACGCCGCTGACGATGAACGGCAGCGACGCGGGCAGGTTCACTTTCAGCCAGGTGTGCAGGCCGCGTGAACCCATCGTCCGCGCCGCGCGCTGGTAGATCGGCGGCACGTTGCGCACGCCGTTGTCGGTCGAGATTTGCACGGACCAGAGCGTGCCCATGATGACCACGAACTGCATCGCCATTTCCGTCTGCCCGAACCACAGCAACGCTGGCGGCACCCAGCACACGCTCGGCAGCGTCTGCAAGCCCAGCCCGAGCACACCGATGGTGTCGCCGGCCCATTTGAACCGCGCCGTGACCAGCCCGAGCGGCACGCCGAGCGCCACGCCGATGAAGTAGCCGAGCAGCAGCCGCTTCACCGTCACCCACAGCGCCTCGAAAAGCGTGCGGTCCTCGACGGACTCTTTGAGATAAACCCACACGCTCCACGGGTCAGGCACGAGCACCGGCGACCAGCGTTTTGAGCCCACCATGAAGTCGCGCCCGAAATGCCAGACGGCGATCAGCGCCACGAAAAAAATAGCCGCGTTGAAAAAGCGTTTCATGGATTATTCGGCGACCTCGTCGTTCCCCGGCTGATGCGATTTGAGCGCCTTGGTGATCTTCGTCGCGTACTCCGCAAGGCTCGGGCTGTTGATGTCGCGCGGGCGCGGCAGGTCGATGGCGAACTGCTCGCGGATGCGCCCCGGATGCGGGGAGAAAAGCACGACGCGATCCCCGAGGCACGCGGCTTCGCGGACATTGTGCGTGACGAAAACGATGGTCTTTTTCCGAGCCGCCCAAATCTCCTGAAGATCGCCGTAGAGCTGCTCGCGAGTCATCGCGTCGAGCGCGGCAAAAGGCTCGTCCATGAGCAGCACGCGAGGGTTCGGCGCGAGCGAACGGGCCAGCGCCACACGCTGCCGCATGCCGCCGGAAAGCTCGTGGATATTGGAATGCGTGTACTTTTCCAGTCCAACGAGCTGGAGGTAAAACCGCGCCACTTCGCGGCATTCCTTTGTCGTCAGGTTTGGCTTCAGCTTGAGTCCAAACATCACGTTGCCCAGCACGTCGAGCCACGGGAAGAGCGCGGACTCCTGAAACATCACCATGCGGTCGCGCCCCGGTTCCGTGACCATTTTCCCGTCGGACATGATCGAGCCCTGGTCGGGAAATTCGAGGCCCGCGATCATCGCCAGCAGCGTGGATTTTCCACAGCCGCTCGGCCCGACGAGACAGACGAATTCACCTTCGTCCACGCTCAGGCTCACGTTGTCGAGCGCGTGCGTGACGACCACGCCCTCGCGAAACGTCTTCGAGACGCCATCGACCGCCAGCTTCACGGGCTTGATGATTTGCAGCTCCTGGAGCGGGCCTTTCATGGCGTTGGCGGCACGGGATTCATGCGGGGCGGAAAGCGTTCGCAGTCGGCGCGGCGCGGGACAAGCCTCAATTTTCTCCACTGAATTACTTCGGAATGTCCACCAGCCGTCCGAGATCGGGCGCACCTTTGAGAAAGCCCACGCTCTGCGCCTCGGCCACGGACGCCGCGAGATTTTCGCGCTTGATCTCGGCGGTGAAAGTGAGCCGCGGCCACGCTTTCTCGATCAGCTCCGCGGGCATCTCCCGCTTGGTGATTTCCTTGAGCGCAGCGTTCGCCAGTTTCTTCGCCTCGTCGGGGTTTTTGTTGATCCACTCCGTCAGCTCTGCATGCGCGGCGGCAAACTTTTTCACCAGCTCGCGTTTCTCCGCGAGCAGCTTCGCACTCGAGACGAGCACCGTGGTGATGGCGTCTTTTTGCTCAATGAAAACCTTCCCCTTTGCCTCTAGCTCCAGCCGCGAAACCCACGGCTCCACCGTCCACACGCCGTCGAGCTGGCCCGCCGTGAAAAGCGCGAGCTGGTCGGGGTTCGCCGTCGGCAGCACCCGCACGTCGCCGCCGAGCTGCGTAATGCGGTAGCCTTGTTTTTTCAGCCACGCGCGGCAGGCCACGTCCTGCGTGTTGCCGAGCTGCGGCGTGGCGATGGCTTTGCCGCGAAAATCCTCCGGCTTGCTCAGCCGACCGTCCGGCTGCACCACGAGCGCCGCCCCGCCGTTCGCTGCGCCGGCGATGATCCGCACCTCGTCGCCCGCCGCGCGCACGTAGAGATTCAGCGCCGGGCTCGGACCGACATAGGTGAGATCGAGCGAGTTCGCCGCGATGGCCTCCATCGCCGACGGCCCGGCGTTATAGACAAACCACTGGATCTTCACATCGCCGCCCAGCCGAGACTCGAACCAGCCTTTGCCCTCGCGCGTGAGCTGCGAAGCGATGAGCCCCTGTGCGTGCGTAATGTTCGGAAAATGCCCGACGCGCAGCACGGTCTGCTGCGCGAAAGCGGCGGTGCACGTGGTGAGCGACACGGCGAGGAGGGTGAGGAGTTTTTTCATGGATGGACTTTTACCCTATCGGTTAAGTAGGGTTATTTTTAGCGCGGCTCCGCGAAAGCGCAAAGCATCTTTGTGTCACAAATTCGCGCATCGCCGCGCCGCCGGTTGGCCGGTAAGAAGGCGGCATGATGAATTCCTCCCCCGCCCTCCCGCGCCGCCAATTCCTCACGCAAACCGCACTCGCCGGTGCCGCGCTCGCCTTTTCCCCGCGCGTCGGCGCGGACGAAACGCCGGCGATTGGGCGCTTCCCGCTCATCGTCTTCAACAAGCCGTTTCAAAAACTGAACTTCGACGACATGGCGGATGTGATCGCCGAGGTCGGCTGGAGCGGGCTCGAATGCCCGGTGCGGGCGGGCGGGCAAATCCTGCCGGAAAACGTCGAGGACGAATTGCCTCGGCTCGTGGAGGCGCTGAAAAAGCGCGGGCTGACGCTGGAGATTCTGACCAGCGACATCGTGGCTATCGACCCGCGCGCGGAGAAAGTCCTGCGCACCGCGGCGCAGCTCGGCATCCGCAGATTTCGGCTCGGTTTCATGTATTACGATCTCGCGAAACCGATCGCGCCGCAGGTCGCCGAACTGAAGCCCGCGATGCGCGACATCGCCGCACTCGCCAAGGAACTCGACCTGCGCGGCGGCATCCAAAACCACTCCGGCGCAAAGTACGTCGGCGCACCCATCTGGGACGTGCATGAACTGCTGCACGACATCGACCCCGCGCACCTCGGCATCTGCTTCGACATCGGCCACGCCACGCTCGAAGGCGGCACCGCGTGGCCGCTCAACGCACGGCTCGCCGAGCCGATGCTCACTGCGGTGTACGTGAAAGATTTCGCGTGGGAGAAAGGTGACAAAGGTTTCACCGCGAAGTGGGGGCCGCTCGGCGACGGGATGGTGCGTCGCGAGTTTTTCGACTGGCTCAAAACCACGACGTATCGCGGTCCCATCTCGCAACACATCGAGTACCAGGAATGTGCCGGCTCCGAGCAAATCGCCGCGATGAAGCGCGACTTCGCCACGCTCAAAAGCTGGCTCGGCGCGTAAAGGAGCGGCGCGCTTCCAGCCGCCGTCCCTTGCTGCCGTACAGCGCCAATTTTCATCCGGCACCGCCCGTGGAGAGTGGCGCTTCGCGCGGTGGTTTGTTCGGCGGCTGG
>JAYVNN010000243.1:0-4560 GCA_043758435.1 Chthoniobacter sp. | reverse complement strand
CGCGGATCGAGGCGTCGATCGGGCTCGCCACGCCCGGCACCACCGCCGCGCGCAACGGCTGCCACGACCAATGCGTCGCCGCCGCCGCCTGCTGCGCGGTCTTCTTTTCCGGCCCGTCGTTTTCCGGCCACGGCATGCCCATGCGCACCCATTCCGTGAGATTGGAAATCTGTTCGTCCGGCAACTTGTCGGCCTTCTCCGGCATCTTCGAGTCGCCCTCGTGGCGGATGCTCTTGATGAAAGAACTCTGCTCCGGCTTCCCCTCCACGATCACCGGCCCGTCCTCCGTCCCCTTCAGGATCGCCGCCCGCGAATCCACCCGCAGCGCCGCCTTCTGCTTCTCCGGCCCGTGGCATTTGTAGCACTGCTCCGCGAGCACCGGCCGCACCTTCTTTTCAAAAAACTCCGCCTCCTGCGGCGTCACCGCGCGCACTGGCGCGAGGGCGAACAGCAGAGTGGTAAATGTGAAAGCGAAACGGCGCATCGGTCGAACGCCACACTAACCGCCGCCCGCCGGATTTCATTAGCGGAAAGTGGGCGCTTGCGCCGGGGCGCGGGGTGTTGCACGAATGTCACATCCCGCTTCTTGCGGGCGGTTTTCACGCTCCTAGACTCCGCGCCAAATCATGACCAGCAAAGCCGCGAACAAAAAAATCCTCGTCGCCGACGACGAGCCGGACGTGCTCCACCTCGTCGCGCTCAACCTCAAGAACGCGGGTTTTAACGTCATCAAAGCCGAGGACGGGATGAAGGCGCTGACCCAGGCGCGGGAGACGCAGCCGGCGCTCATCGTGCTCGATCTCATGCTGCCGGAGATGTCCGGCCTTGAGGTGTGCAAGGTTTTGAAAAAGGATCCGTCCACCGCGCACATCCCGATCATCATGCTCACCGCGAAAGCCGAGGAGGTGGATCGCATCGTCGGTCTGGAACTCGGCGCGGACGATTACCTGACGAAGCCTTTCAGCCCGCGCGAACTCGTGCTCCGCGTGAAGTCGGTGATGCGCCGGGCGAGCGGCACGACCGACGCGGGCGACCTACTGGCGCTCGGCGACATCAAGATCGACCGCGCCCGCTACGAGGTCACCATCGCGGGCAAGCCGATGGATTTCACCGCCACGGAATTCAAGCTTCTCGCCCTGCTCATCGAGCGCCGCGGGCGCGTGCAGAGCCGCGACACGCTGCTCAATGACGTGTGGGGTTACGAGACCGCCATCGACACCCGCACGGTGGACACGCACATCCGCCGGCTGCGGGAGAAGCTCGGCAAAGCGGCGGACTGCATCGAGACGATCCGGGGGTTTGGCTACCGCATCGCGGAGCGGTAGGCGGGAGCATCGCCGATGTCCTGGTTCCTCGGAATCCTTGCCGCGGCTCTCGCGGCTGCCTGGTGGTTTTCGCATCGGCGTCTGGTGCGGCATTGGGGGATTTTGGAAAAGTGGATCGAAGACCTCGCCGCGGGCCGGACGCCGGGCGGGCTGGTCTTTCGCGATGGCGGGCGCTTTGCCGCGCTCGCGCATCCGCTGGAAAAACTCGCCGTCGCGCAGGCGCGGCTGCGCGGGGAGGCGGAGCGCGAGGAATTCAACCTCCGCACCATCCTCGCGAGCATGGCGGAGGGAGTGATGGTCGTGGACGCGCAGCACGTCGTGCGGCTCGCGAACCCTTCATTCATCAGGCTCTTCGAGCCCAAGGGCGACCCGCTCGGCCAGACCGTCCTCCAGTTTCTGCGCGAGCCGGAGCTGGAAGAAATGATCGCCGCCGCGCTCACCACCGGCGAGCCGCAGACGCGCGAGGTGGCGGTCAATGGCGGACGGCCCGCGCGGTATTTCGCCGTGCATGCCGTGGCCATGCGCGACCAGGCGGGAGCGCCCGGTGCGGTCGCGATTTTCCGCGACATCACGCGGTTGAAACAGCTCGAAGACGTGCGCCGCGAATTCGTGGCCAACGTCTCGCACGAGCTGCGCACGCCGCTCTCGATCTTCCACGGTTTCCTCGAAAATCTCCGCGACGATCCCGAGATGCCGCGCGCGGACCAGGCCGAGGTCTTCGCCATTCTGAGCAAACATTCCAACCGGCTGAACGCCCTGCTCGAAGACCTGCTCACCCTCGCGCGGCTCGAATCGCGCGAGGAAAAACTCCAGCCCGAGGACATCGCGGTGGACGCGTTTCTGCGCGACGTGGCGGCGGATTGGGAAACCAAAACCGCGAAAAAACAACTGACTCTCACCCTCGAGGTCGCCGCGGATCTGCCGCCGCTTTTCGCCGACCCGCTGCGGCTGGAGCAGGTGCTGAACAACCTCCTCGAAAACGCCGTGAAGTACACCCAGCCCGGCGGGCAGATCCGCGTCCGCGCGGTGCGCGCCGGCGAGCAGCTCGAACTGCGCGTGGAGGACACCGGCCTCGGCATTCCGCCCGCCGATCTGCCGCACATTTTCGAGCGCTTTTACCGCGCCGACAAAGCGCGCACCCGCGAACAGGGCGGCACCGGCCTCGGACTTTCCATCGTCAAACACATCGCGCAAACCCACCGCGGCTCGGTCACCGCGGAGAGCAAATATGGCGTGGGCACGACGATCATCGTCCGGCTGCCGGTGCGCGGGGCGAGTAGCGGCGAATGACGGCCATCCGCCTGCGCTGCCGGGTTTTTTTCCGACAGGCTGGCAGGGCGCGAAAGGGAGGCCGACGGGTGGCACGCTACATGTTCTAGCGTGGATGAGAGATGCTCCATAGCGAACCCATTCCCACCACCCAGCGTCCGGCGGCCCCGAACGTGCGGCCCAATATCGCGACCGTCTCCCGTACGCCGGCGCCGGTGCAGAATCTGTCGCTGGACAGCACGATTACGACGATGGTAAACGCCGCGGAGGGCGTGTCGGATTTGCTCTTTGTCGTCGGGCGTCCGCCGCAGATCGAGGTCTATGGAAAGTTGCGTGGCGTGGACATCGAGGGGCTCTATCCCACGCTCCAGCCGGCGCATGTCGAGGCCATCGCTTTGAAGATGATGGGGAGCACGGAGCGGCTCGCGGCGGATTTGAAAAACAACGGCTCGTGCGACACCAGCTACGCGGTGGCGAACCTCGCGCGCTTTCGCGTGAATATTTTCAAAAACAACGGCAACCACGCCATCGTCATGCGCAAGCTGAGCACGCAAATCCCGACGTGCGAAGGGCTGAAGCTGCCGCCGATTTTCAAGGAGATCATCAAGGAAAAGACGGGGATCGTTTTCGTCACCGGCGCGACGGGCAGCGGCAAGACGACCACGCTCGCGGCCATGCTCAACGAGCTGAACCTGCAGTCGGAAATCCACATGGTCACGCTCGAGGATCCGATTGAGTTTTTGCATCCGCACCTCAAGGCAACCTTCAGCCAGCGCGAACTCGGGAAGGATTTTTCCGACTTCTCCACCGGCCTGCGCGCGGCGCTGCGGCAGGCGCCGAAGGTCATCCTCGTCGGCGAAATCCGCGACCGCGAAACCATGGAAATCGCCATGACGGCCGCCGAGACGGGGCACATCGTTTTCTCCACGCTGCACACGATCAGCGCGGCGCAGTCGGTCAACCGCGTGATCGGCATGTTTAGCAACGAGGAGCAGGTGCAGGTGCGGCAGCGGCTCGCGGACACGCTGCGCTACGTGATCAGCCAGCGGCTCGCGCCCAAGGTCGGCGGGGGACGGATCATGGTCTCGGAAATCATGGGCAGCGGCCTGCGCACGCGGGAGGCGATTTTGCTGGGCGAAAATGACCTGCGCGATTTCCACGACATCATCGAGAGCAACTACCAGAACGGCTGGCACAGCTTTGAGCAGTCGCTGCTCAAGCATTTCCGCGCGAACGCGATCACCGAGGAGACGGCGATGCTCTACAGCGTGAACAAGCCGTCGATGCGCAAGGCGCTCGATGTCGCGAAAAAGGAAATGCAGCCCGAGGACGACACGCCCTCCGGTTTCCGCCTGAATCTCGAAGCGCTGCACCACGGGCCGGGCACGCAGGCTCCGCGGTAGTTTGCTTCGCCTCGCGGAAAAACGGCGTGTAGGAAGGGCGCGTGAAATCCCTGCCACTCCGCGAACGCATCCTCCTCATCCTCCAAAAACCCGGCTACCGCCCGCTCGACAAGGTCGCGCTTTGCCAGGCGCTGAAGTGGCCGCACGAAAAGCGCGGAGTGCTGAAGGAGATGCTCATCGAGATGGAAAACGCGGGCGAGATCGCGCGCATCCGCGAGGACAAATTCGTGCTTCCGCAGACGGCGGACCTCATCACCGGCACGCTGCAAGTCCACACGGGCGGCAACGCGCATCTGCTCAGCAGCACGCCGGGGAAAAAGGACATGTTCATCTCCGCCGCCAATCTCGGCACGGCGATGCACGGCGACAAAGTGGTCGCCCGCCTGATGCACGAAGGGCGGCAGCAGCGCGCGGGCACGGAGGAGGGGAAGGTCATCAAAATCCTCGAGCGGGTGAACACAACCGTCGTCGGCACGCTGCAAGCGACGAAGAAATTCCTCTACGTCATCCCCGACGACTCGCGGCTGCAGCACGACATCTACGTGCGCCTCCCCGGCGAACCC
>JAYVNN010000242.1:0-13750 GCA_043758435.1 Chthoniobacter sp. | reverse complement strand
TCGCCGTCGAGGTCCTGCGCGGCGAGGCAGACGTTGTCGTGCTCGGTGAGGTTTTCGGCGATGAGGAATTTCGCCCACGCCGCGGCGTCGCGCGCTTTTTCGCGGCCCGGATTTCGGTACCAGACGATTTGCTTTTTGTCGGCGAGGAGGACGTCGGGCTGGCCGTCGCCGTCCACGTCGGCGATGGCGAGGCCGTAGCCGATTTGGATTTTGTCATCGAGGGTGATGGCGGTGAAACGCGGCTCAGGCGGCTCGGCGAGGGCGAGGGTGGTGGCGAGGAGGAGGATGAGGGCGGGGGCTTTCATGGGCGGGCGGTGGAGGGAAGGTCGCAGGCGGTGGGTGGGGTGTCGAGGCGCGGGGAGAAGGCGCGGAGCTTTCCAACCTCCTGTCATCCTGAGCGGAGCGAAGGCTTTGCGCAGCGGAGTCGAAGGACCTCTAACTATTTCTTCGGGCGAAGGCGGTGGGTCCGAGGAGAAATAAGTGATGATGGATGAAGGATGAGGGCCGGATTCATCCCTCATCCTTCTCCCCCACCGCCTACGCCCGAAGAAATAGTTAGAGGTCCTTCGACTGCGTTCCCGCCCACCTGCGCCCGCCGGGAACTTCGCTCAGGATGACAGGTTTTTTGGGGTTCGCTCCGCGCGCAGCGAAGGCTTTGCGCCGCGCGCGGCACGCCGCTATGGTGCGCTCCCTTTTGAAAACCAAATGACTGAAACCAAAGACGAGGAAAAAATGGCCCGGCGCGCGCTGCTGGTGGGTTCGTACGTGAAGGCGGAAGAACGGGATGAGGCGGCAAGTTTGCTCGCGGAGCTGGAGGAGCTGGTGGATACGCTCGGCGTGCCGGTCATCGACCGGATGCTCGTCCACGCGCGCGAGCAGCACGCGAAGCTGCTCATCGGCACGGGGAAGGCGGATGAAATCGTGGCGCGGGCGAAGGAGCAGCGGTGCGACGTGATCGTCTTCGACAACGAGCTTTCGCCGAGCCAGCAGCGGAATTGGGAGAAGCTGGCTGGCCTGACGGTGATCGACCGGCAGGAGGTGATCCTCGATATTTTCGCGAAGCGCGCGCAGACCCGCGAGGCGCGGCTGCAGGTGGAGCTGGCGCAGATGGAGTACCAAATGCCGCGGCTCACGCGGGGCTGGACGCACCTCGTGCGGCAGGGCGGCGGCATCGGCGCACGGGGCGAAGGCGAGACGCAGCTCGAGCAGGACAAGCGGCGCATCCGCGGGAACATCGACCGCTGCAAACGCGAACTCGAAGCCGTGCGCGCAGCCCGCGCCACCCAGCGCAAAGACCGCAAGCGCACCCCCGTGCCGAACGCCGCCATCGTCGGCTACACCAACTCGGGCAAGTCCTCGCTGCTCCACCGCCTGACCGGCGCGGACGTGCTCATCGAGGACAAACTTTTCGCCACACTCGACACCACGACGCGGAAAATCGCGCTGCCCAACAAGCAGCCGCTGCTCCTCACCGACACCGTCGGCTTTGTCCGCAAACTCCCGCACCGGCTGGTCGAGGCGTTCAACGCGACGCTGGAGGAATCGGCGCTGGCCGATTTCCTCATCCACCTGCTCGACGCCTCGCAGCCCGAGGTGATGAAGTTTTACAACACCACGCGCAAGGTGCTCGCCGAGCTGGGCGCGGATGAAAAGCGCACGCTGATCGTTTTCAACAAGATCGACAAAGTGCCGGACGACTCGCTGCTCGCGGTGCATCGGCGGCATTTTCCCGAGGCGGTTTTCATCTCGGTGAAAACGGGCGAGGGCATCGAGGAACTCATCGCCCGCATGGCCGAGATGGCCGACGGCGGCGCGGTCACGCTCGACCTGCGCATCCCGCAGCGCGAGGGCGCTTTGCTCGCCAACATCCACCGGCTCGGGCGCATCCTGAGCACGGGCTACGAGGGCGACGCCGTGCGCCTGCGCGCGGTGCTGCCCGCGCGGCTGGCGGAAAACTGCGCGCTTTTTCTCGTGGAAAAGGCGGAGCCGCGGGCCGGGGATTCTTT
The DNA here is from genome assembly GCA_043758435.1 of Chthoniobacter sp. GTDB lineage: Bacteria > Verrucomicrobiota > Verrucomicrobiia > Chthoniobacterales > Chthoniobacteraceae > Chthoniobacter. The sequence continues at coordinate 11,744 of JAYVNN010000242.1, read as the reverse complement.
GCAGACAAAATAGCGCCGGGACTGCTAGAACGACGCAGAAAGCAGCGCACTCGGGACTGGAAGCTGCTTAAACCCTTTTTACACTCCGCGGATCATGTCATTCCTCGATCGTTTCAAACGCTCCGACCCGGACGGCGGCACGCCCAAAAAGGCGGCCGATCCGGCCCCGGCGGACGCGCCCAAACCCAAGGTGCAGCCAGCGCCGCCCCGGCCTGCGCCCGAGTTGCAGGGGCCGGCGAAAAAAGGGCCGGAAATCCCGGCTCCGGCGGCGCCAGCGCCGGACGAGAAGCACGAAATCCTGCTCGACCTCGGCGATTTCCTCCCGCGCATCCCGAAACAAAAGCTCCACGACGGCCCGCACGACACGGCCTCCAAGCTGAAGTTCGACATCGCCGAACTCGCCGACCGCATCGGGCGCGGGCAGACGACCATCCCGCTGACCGAGATCCACCGGCGCGCGCCGGAGATTTTCCGCGAGGAGATCCTCGCTTCGGATGACACGGAAGTCCGCTTCCCCTGGCAAAAAGTGATGCGCCTGCTGGCCGACGCCCGCGCCACGCCCAGCCCCGCCCCGCGCGGCGAGGGCCTCACGCCCGACGCCGCGGAATCCCTGGCGGAGCGGCTGCGCCGGCAGCGGGCGACCCGCAACATCATGCCCGGCATGGCGGAAGCCAGCGGCGTCCCGCATCCCTCTCCCGCGCCGGCACCGGCCTCAAAGGCGCTCCCGCCCGTCCCGGCGGCAGCCATTCCCGACATTCGGATCGTCGCCCATGACGGCGCGCTCGCCCTGTCCCTGGACACCGGCGACACCACGCTCAACGCGCCGCTCAGGGACGACGACAAACTTTCCCGCGAGGAACTCCTCCGCTCGCGCGAAGCCATGCGCGCGCAGCTCGCGCGGACGAAAGGCGAATTCGAGCGGCAGCTCGCCGCGCTCGCGCAGGAGCGCAAGACGGTCTCCGAGGAGCGCGAGCGGCTCATCGCCGAAATGGTGCGCGCGAAGTCCGCGGCGGACGACAAGGTCGAGCAGATCGCCTTTGAGAAAAGCGTGGCCGCGAAATCCGCCGAAAATCTCACTAAGGCGCAGCAGGATGCCAAAACATTTCAGCGCGAACTGGCCGCGCTCAAGGCCGAGGCGGCGAAGGGGAAGGACACCGACCGGCGCATCGCCGAGCTGACCATGGAGCGCGACAACCTCGCGCAGCAGCAGGCCGCGCTTTCGAAGCAGGTCGCCGAATTTCAAAAGCGCGGCAAGCTCGGGCTGACGATGACCGGCGACGCCGCCTCCGCATCAGGCGGGAAGGAAAACCCGCGGCAGATCGACGAACTCCAGCGCCGCATCGCCGCGCTCGAATCGCACCAGCGCGAGGCCGCGCTCGATCTGCACCGGGAAAAAGAGGCCAAGATCAAACTCGAACGGCAGATCGCCACGACCGACCGCCTGAACCGCGAAAGCGCCGCGCATGCCGAGGCGACGCACGCGGCGATGAAGCGTGACTTTGAAACGACCGCGCGCAAACGCGAGGCCGAGGCCGCCCGCGCGCTGAAGGAGGCGCAGGAGCAGGTCGAAAGCGCCGGCGCCGCGCGTGCCCGGCTCGCCGCGGAACTCGAGGAAACCCGCTCACGTCTCGGGGCCGCGGCGGCTGCGCCGGCGCCGGAAGCGTGGGAGGCGCGGGCCGTGGCGCAGTTCGAGGAAGACATCGAGGGCTACCGCGGGCGCATCAAAAAACTGCTCGCCGAGCGTACTGCCATCGCTGCGGAAAAGGACGCGCTCGCCGCGCAGCTCGCCGTGGCCGCGAGCGCGCCGGCCGAGGAAAACAGCGGCCTCGCCGCCGCTGTGGAAAAACTCCAGCACGAACTCCGCGCCGCGCACGAGGAGCGCGAGCGCCTTTCCGCCGAACTCCGCGCGGCGCAGGGAAAAGCCGCGCTCGTGGAAAAAGCGCAGGACGCAACCGCGCAGGCCGCCGGGCAGCACGCTGCCGCCGAAGCCGCGCACCGCGAGACCGTGGAGGCGCTCGCCCAGCTCCGCGCGGCGCACGAAAAACTCGGCGGCGAAAAGGCCGGCCTCGCCGCGGAGCTCGCCGCCGCGCTGGCTGCCGTTCCCGCCGCCGCCGCCGCCGGCCAGAATCTCAGCGCCGAGCGCGCCCAGCTCGCCCGCGAACTCGAAACCGCCCGTACGAGCAGCAACGCGACCATCAGCAAGCTGCAGGCGGAAAAAAAGCAGCTCACCTACGAGCGCGACGCCGCGCAAAAGGAAGGCGAGACCCTGCTTGCCGAAGTGGACACCCTCACCGCCGCCCGCCAGCAGGAGCGCGCCGCTCTCGAACGCGATCTCGCCGCCGCCCGCCAGGCGCACGACGCCGAGGCGCAGGCGCACGGCGAACTCCGCGCCGCGCACGAAAAACTCGGCGGCGAAAAAACGGCCGTCACTGGCCAGCTCACCGACGCGCACGCCGCCCGCGAATCCCTCGCCGCCGAAGCCGCCGCCACCCGCGCGGCGCACGAGAAAGCCCGCGCGGAAGTCAGCGAGGAACGCGACGCCCTGAGCGCCAAAGCCCACGCGCTCGCCGCGGAATTGGCGGCGGCGAAGCAGGCGCACGCGACCGCTTTGGAAAAACTCCGCGCCGAGCACGAGACCCTGCAAACCGCCAAGGGCGCGCTCGGCAAATCGCTCGGCGACACCGCCACCGAGCGCGACCACCTCCGCGCGCAAACCGAGACCCTTTCCACCGAACTCACCGCCGCCAAGCAGCAGCACGGCGCAGCCTACACCACGCTCGACCGCGAGCACGCCACCCTCCGCGCCGCGCACGACGCGCTCGCCGGCCAGCTCGCCGCCGCCCGCCATACCCACGAGCAGACCCTCGCCGAACTCGCCCAGGAGCGCGACGACTGGCAGGCCAAAGCGCAGGCGCTGACGACGGGCCTCGGCGGCCTTCGCCAAGAGCACGATGCGGCGCAGTCCGAAAAAGACGGCCTCGAAAAATCCCTCGCCGCCGTCACTGCCGAGCGCGACCAATCCCGCGCCCAAGCCGAAAGCCTTGCCGCCGATCTCACCGCCGCGCGGCAGGAGCACGGCGCAGCCTTCGCCTCGCTCGAAGAAGACCGCGACACCGCGCGCACCGCGCAGGACCTGCTCGCCGCCGAACTCGCCGAGGCCCGCTTCGCCCACGACACGCTCGCCGCAGACGCCGCCACCGCGCAGGAAGCGCACGAAAAATCCCACGGCGCACTGACCGCGGAGCGCGACGCACTTTCCAAAAAACTCGCTGACCTCCACGCCGAACTCGACGCCGCGCACCAGAGCCACAGCGCCGCCGCTGACGCGCTGGAAAACGACCGCGCCGCCGCCACACGCGAGCACGAGCGGGCCGCCGCCGCATTGCGCGCGGAAAAGGACGCCGCCCTCGCGCAGGCGCAGGAAAAGCACGCGGACTTCGCCGCCGGCAGCGAGCGCCGCATCGCCACGCTCCTCGCCGAACATCAAAGTGCGCTGACTGCGCTGCACGAAGATCGCACCCAAGCCCTCACCGCCGCGACCGCCGAGCGCAACGCCACCGTCGCCGACCTGACCGCCGAACGCGACCGCGTGCGCGCCGCCGCCGAGGCCGCGGAAAAACGGCTCGCCGTCGAAATCGCCCTGCTCACCGAAGCCCGCGACACCGCGCAGCGCGAGAGCGCCGCCATCGCCCAGCGCCTCGGCGCCGCGGTCGTCGAGACGGATGCCAAGCTCGACGCCATCCTCCGCGAACGCGACGCGCTCCTCGCGCAAAAGCGCACGACCGACGCCGACTTCGCCGCCGCGCGCGACTCCCACACGGCGCAGGCCGCCGTCTTTGCCCGCGAGCTGAAAGCCGTCTCCCACGAGCGCAACGAAGCCCGCGCCGAAGTCGCCGCCGAGCGCGAGGAAAGCGCGAAAAAAGCCGCCGCCCTCGAATCCGACCGCGACGCCCTCGTCCGTGCCGAAGCCGAGATCGGCGAGCGCTTCGAGCGCGAACTCGGACGCGTCCGCACCGAGCGCGACAGCATCATCCGCCAGCGCGACGCCCTCCGCGACCGCATGGAAAAACTCATCGACGAGCAGCGCAGTCTGCTCGAGGAAATTTCCGCGCAGGCCAGCCAGACCGCCCTCCGCCACGGCACCGTTCCGACCGCCGCGCACCGCGAAGAACCCGCGGAAAAACCCGCGCCCGCACACGCCGCAAAATCGCGCCGCACCCGCAAGGAAAGCAACGTCATCGACATCACTGAGGCCGAGATTCTTGCCCCGCAGGCCGACGAGGAAGGCCGCCTGAAAATCCCGCGCATCCGCCCCGTGCAGATTCCGCCGCCGCAGGTGCGCATTCTTTGAGGCGGAAAAAAAAGGCCGCGGCTCCCTTGCCCCGCCGCTGGCCGCTTTGGCTCGGCCTCGCCGCGCTTGCGCTGCTGCTGCTGCCGGTCATCGAGGTCATCGCCGTCCGTTTCATCGACCCGCCTTTTACCCCGCTCATGCTCCTGCGCCCCGTCGAGGCGCGCTTCGCCGGCCAGCCTGCGCCCGCGCGCCGCTACGTCTGGCGGCCGCTCGCGCAGATGCCGCCCGACTTTTTGAAACTCGTCCTCACCGGCGAGGACCAGCGCTTTTTCCAGCACCACGGTTTCGACTGGCGCGAAATCCGCACCGCCCGCGCGCAGGCCGCGCGCGACGGCTCCGAAGTCCGCGGCGCGTCCACCATTTCCATGCAGTGCGCCCGCTCCCTTTTCCTGTGGCAAGGCCGGTCGTGGCTGCGCAAGGGACTCGAAGCGTACTACACTTTCTGGATGGAACTCCTCCTCCCGAAGCGCCGCATTCTCGAGCTGTACGTCAACGTCATCGAGATGGGCGACGGCATCTACGGCCTCGAAGCCGCCGCCCGCGCCCACTACGACCTCGCCCCGCGCGCGCTCACCCGCGAGCAGTGCGCCATGCTCGCCGCACTCCTCCCCGCCCCGCGCACCTGGAATCCGCGCGCCCCGTCGCCCCGCCTCACCGCACGCTGCGCGAAACTGCTGCGCCAGGAAAAACAGGTCGCCTTCCCCGAACTCGCCGCGGCCAAGTAGAGCCACACCTCACTCAGCCAAGACGGTAAAACCACGCCGTCTCTATTCACGATCCAATCCCCGTTGCCGCCTCGCTCCAGCCCTCAGCTTGGTTGTTGTCTCAATAGTTCGAGAAAAGCCTCAATCGACGGCGTAGGTCCGGCACCGCAGTTGCAGTTAGCACCATCAGCGGTAACGCAGCGAAGCGTGGTACTGTTATCCGGTGCTTGACTGAGAATGTAGAGATGCCGCTCTCCAGTGCCTCGGTCGTGAAGGACAGCAACAAAATATGGGCCGAGAGTCGGCGGCGGACGTTTCCATATGCGGGGCGAACCGGGTGAGGTTGTTTCCATTAAATCTTCAATCGGAATGTTGACAAACATTGGTGGAGTCGGAAACCGGATTAGGTAATAATCCACGTCACTTCTAAGGTGCCCCGCCTCCGCCTCGAATCCTAAAATCTGTTTAGGGGTTAATGGTTGCTCCTGTTGTGCGGCGGCCAGGAGAGCTAAGTAGATTGGGAATGGAATGCCATCGCTCCAAAGGCGCAGAAATTCGTCCCAGCGTTTGTGAACCAAATCTGGTAATAACAAATAAGCTATTCGATATGAAAGACGCGCTATGTCGTGCGGCGTTGAAGTAAAACCCTGACCTATTCTAGAATACTCCTGCACATACTCGGCAACCATTTTGCGAGCCTCATCGGTCCTGCCGACCACCTTGAGGTTCGCAACCTGCTTTTGTAAAAACTCCAACCCCATGGACATCTTAACATATTTCATCTCAGGCTTACTCAGAATGTCAGGTATTGCTTTCTTTTTCGGCCTGAGAAAATCAAATAAGCTCATCATCGTAGTTAGTGGAGAATACGGGAGAGAAGCCCGGCGGAGCGCTTATACGCGCGAATTAGCGATGCGCGTAGTGCCGCGTACTCTTGAGGACGGTCAAACGGGGAGAACGCGATCATCGAGAGAATAAGAGAAGCGACCGGCGCGGGTATGCGTGATGAGCCCAATAACTCGCGAACATCTATGAGATACTGCGACGACAAGAGTGACTGAACGGGATGGATGCCAGCGCGGAAAGGACGCCTACCGGTGAGCATCTCCACGTATATCATCCCGAGAGAAAACACGTCCGAAGCAATGGAGGAAGAAAAACCCTCTTTGAAGCGTTCCGGTGCCATATAAAGCAGCGTTCCCATGTTGTTGAAAGTGCGTTGGGCAGCAGTCGATGTAAGCGGCAATCCGGCGATTGCTTTCAATCGAGGCTGCTTGATGGATGCAATACCCCAATCAGCAACCATAAAGCGGCTCGTGTGCAATGGATCCTTCGATTCGTTGGAGCCGTGTTTCAGACGACCGGCATCAATGTTATACAACGCATTTTCCGGCTTCAAATCGAGATGTAATACTTGGTCCTTCTCGTACGCGTATGCCAGTCCGCTAAGCAGGTCGCCCAGTATGTCAGTACTCTCCTTCAGCGGCAAAGTGCGTCTCTCGTTCAGGATGTCCCGAAGTGACCCAATACACCAATCCATCGCGGCCACCCAGCCGGCGTCTCCTCCATCGACAATTTCCAGTAGCCAGATAATGTTCGCATGCCGAAATGCTGACCACACAGTCAACTCGCGTTTGAAAAGTGCGACCCCCTCGGCGTCGGCGGCTTCAGGCAATACGGCTTTGAGCGCAAGCTTCAGCCCGAGAGCGTTCATCCTCTTCGGCGCGTTCGCAGCATCCTGCCAGAGAAGGAAAACGCAACCCATTCCGCCGCGAGCAACTCTATCGACAACGTAAGGAATATCTCCAACCAGTACCTTGTCCTTTGGCTGCAGGTCAAAGAAGCTCCGGCGGCTATGGACAAGAGGTGTCATTAGGACGGAATGCAGAGCGACAGGAAACACCGCACACTGCCAAGAGGAATCAGCGATTGGGTATTTATCATCTATCCGGAAGGTTCATGGGTGTAGCTACCGAGTATGCACCCATACCAAAGGTTTGAAGATGCTCGACGCCGTACTTAGCTCGCAAGAACGCGAGCACTGCGGCTTCATCCGTCCGCTCGACATCACTATCGACAATGAACGCCTCGGTGTCGTCCGTGAACGCTTTAGGATCGAACAAACCATTCCGGTGGAGATCGAACAGTGAGGACGCGCGGAAAGTATTTACGCGATTTGAAACCGTATTTACGCAAAGCTGGCTTGATAAGGCTGCGCCGTTGAAGGAAGTGAGAAGCATGCCGTCGAGTGCGTGCCGGAAGCGCCAGAATGAACTGTTATGAAAGTATAGAGCCTCAACAAACCCTTGCCGATCCATGCAGAGGAGCTTTTGCTGTCCGAACAGTGTGAGGCGAAAGCGCTCTTTCAACAAATGCGCATCCCGACCCTCACAATGAATCCAAAGGACGTGAAGACAGCGAAGTTGTGGATCGAATTCCAACATTTGCTTATGCCCATCTTTAATAATCCTGTTCAACCTTGTTCGTGGTGAAAGTGGCACCGAGCGTTCGAGAATCTGCCCCGATGCAAGGATGGCGGTATCACGCGTCAACTCCTCCTCGTCATCCCCTTTGATCTTCAATTCGAGGAGATACTCCTCTGCACCTTTTGCCAGGTGAAAGTCCGGCGTCAGTTTGCCGTGCTCGCGAGAACAAGGAATATCAGTGACCACAAAACCATTGTCTGTGAACCACCGCCGGATATGAGGTTTGAACTGGTCTTCAGTCATTGAGAGAGATGCCCTTCTTTCCCTTGATCGAGTCGGCGAGGCTCATCTTCCCGGATCGTTACGCCGCATGTAACGCTTCTCGGTGATGCCAGGCCACGGCCAGCAGGCGCATGGCGGCGCCGCTCGGTTTGCGGGTGCCGTTTTCCCAAGAGATCGCCGTCACCGCCGGCACGTTGAGCAGCGTGGCACACTCTGTGTGCGTGCAGCCCAGGCCGGGACGGATGGCGCGGATTTGCTGCGCGGGGATCGGCTGGACCGGCGGTGGCAGCTTCACGGTGCGTGCCCGCGCCGGTGGCCGCCCGGCGGCGCAGCCTGCGACACGCGCGACGAGCGCCCCGGCAGCGCAGGGGATTGCGGGTTGCTTTGCGACGGTCATGGCGCGGCGAGCATGGCGGCGAAAGCACGCGGGAGCAAGACCCCGACGCCCAGGGTGCGGGCCAGTGCGCGATCAGCAAGGCGCGCGCAGCAGTCCCGTTTTTCACTCAGGCCCGTTTGAGCAGCACTTGATCGGCAAAAATGCCGAGCACGAAAACCACGCCGACGAAGGCGTTGCTGGCGAAGAAGGCGCGGTTGATCGCCGCGACATCGAGCCGCGCGGCGCTGCGGTGCTCGTAAATGAGCGCGCCCGCGATGAGCACGAGGCTGGCGTAAAACGGTGCGCCGAGCCGCGCGCTCCAGCCGAACGCGGCGAGCACGGCGAGCATGATCCAGTGCAGCATTTGCACGAGCCGGAGGCTGCGCGCAACGCCGAGCCGCACGACCAGCGAGCGCAGTCCGGCGGCGCGGTCGAACTCATGATCCTGCGTGGCGTAGATGACATCGAAGCCCGCGACCCAAAGCAGCACCGCGAGCGCGAGCACGAGCGGCGGAAAATCAAAATGCCCGCGCACCGCGAGCCACGCGCCGACCGGCGAGACCGAGAGCGCGAAGCCCAGGAAAAAGTGCGAGAGCGAGGTGAAGCGCTTCGTCAGCGAATAGAAAAAAACGATGACCAGCGCGACCGGCGAAAGCCGAAAACACAGCGCGTTGATCCACCAGGTCACCGCGATGAACGCCGCGGAACTGATGACGAGCAGCCCGACCGCCACGCCGCGCGACACGAGCGTGTGGCGCTCGAGGGTGCGCGAGTTGCGCTGGTCGAGCTGCCAGTCGGCCAGCCGGTTGAAAGTCATCGCCGCCGTCCGCGCGCAGACCATGGCGAGCACGATGAGCGCGACCGTTTTCCACTCCGGCAGACCCTGCGCCGCCACGAGCATGGAGCCGAGCGCGAAGGGCAGCGCGAAGACGGTGTGCGAGAATCGGACGAAGCGCAGCAGCCGCGCGATCACGGGCGGGCGTCGGGCTCCTTGCGCTCTTCGGGCTCGTCGAAAATGCCGGTCAGCTTGTCGTCCACGCGCAGGTCGATGAGCCGCCAGGTGCCGTCGGGATTGTAGAAATAAAAGCGCCAGCGCAGCGGAAACGTGCGGCCATGCGAGACGTAAGTCGTCCGCAGGAGGCGCGCGCCGACGGTCTTCGACTCGACCAAATCATAGCCGCTGATGGCCCCGAAAAACTCGATGGCCTCGTTGGTTTTCGCCTTGAGCTGCTTCAGCTCCTCCGGCTTTTCCGCGATGCGCGAACCGCGCGTGAGGCTGGCGTAGGCTGCATCCACGGATCCTTTTTGCAGCAGGGCAAAAAACGCCGCGGTCATTTGCGCCGGATCAGTGATCGGCCCTGCGGTGGGCGGCGTGAGCTCGGGCGCGGCGGGCGCGGCAGGCAGAGATTTTCCGGGCTCGAGGATCCCGGATTTCACGGGTTTGCCCGGCGCTTTTTCCTGCGCGCGGAGGGCGGCGGCGGTGGCAAAAAGAGCGGTGAGAAGGATGGCGGTGCGGGCTTTCATGCGAGGAGTGTGGCGAGCCGCTGGCGGGCTTGGGTGACGAGCGGCAGACCGTGCGCGAATGTCAGAATTTCAAACGGAAACCGCAACAGTTTTTCCAGCGCCGCGCGCATCTCTTTGGCGTCGGCACAGTATTTTTCGGGGAGCAGCGCGAAGCCGTGCGGCGCGAGGTGGATGAGCGCATCGCCGACGTGCAGCGCAGTGCCGGCGTGGAGCGCGATCTCGCCAGGAGCCGCGCCGGGGAGTGCGGTGACGGTGAACTCATTGAGCACAGTTTCTCCGTCGGCGATTTCGTGATTGACCACGAGGCCAAGCTCCGCGACGGCGGCGGGGTGCGCGAAGATGGGGATGGAAAAGCGCGTGCGGAAATCCGCCGCGGCACGCGCGTGGTTGCCGTTCGTGAGGAGGATCGCCGCGGGTGGGGCGACCTCGCACAACTCGGCGAGCGCGGCACGCGCGAGAGGGATCGGGTCGATGAAAACCAGCCCGCGCGCAGTGCGGCGCGCGCAGCAGGTGAGGTCGGTTTTGACCGCGGGATCGTAAGCCTGCCAGAAATACAGGCCGTCGGTGATTTGCTGGAATTCGTCGGCGCGGGGCATGGCGGGAAGGAAGTAGCCGACGACGAGGCACCGCTCAAGCGCGCCGACCACGTGCGCGACTGTAGGGGAAGCTGACAGCTTCCCCTACAGTCGCGGCACTGGGGTGCCGCTTTCGTCGCTGCCGACAATTTTGCCGTCGGCAAATTCCCAGCGATGCACCGGCGCAGCGTCGCCTTTGCGCAGCGCGCGGTAGAGGTCGGGCGCATCGCGTTTTTGCAGGATGAATTCGGCGACGCCCTCGGCTTGGCAACTCAGCACTTTGAGGTGGCCTTTACCCTCGCGCGGCTCGCCGATGATGTGGGCAAGCCCGGCGGTCGGCGGGGTGGCGCTCGGACGCTCCAGGACGAGGAAGCTGTAGGGCAGGCTGCGGAGGTCGATGCCCATCTCCTTGCCAAAATCCATCCAGCGCGCGTTTTGGAAAATCTCGGACGGCGGCGTGGCGAAATGATGGCACCAGTGCGGCGCGTTTTTCGCCGAGAGCAGCCCGCACGCGCGCTGATGGGTGCAGGGCGCGACGGCGGAAAAGGTGTCGCGCAAAGTCTCGCGCACGGCAATCAGGCGGCGACTGTCCACATGTGTGCCGGCTTCGACCCAGAGAATTTCGCGGGCCTGCCGGGCGAGGTCGAGCAGCGCCGCGAGGTCGCGCGCGGGGAGTTCGCTGATGACGTGGCTGAGGACGAGGAGGGTGTCGGGCGGGAGCGCATTGCCGGGGGGGATGATCTTCACATGGGGGAAATCCGCGCGCGCTTTTTCCGCGGCGAAGCGCATCGCGAGCGAGGAGCGGTCATGCACGGCGAGCGATGCGAGCTGCGGCCAGTGCGCGAGCGCGCGGCGTCCGGCGACGCCGCTGCCGCAGCCCCAGTCGAGGACGTGGCGGCTCTGCGGCTGCCAGGCGCGGGCGGTGAGTTCGCGGAGCACGGCGTCCCATTTCCAGCCGATGCGCTCGGCAAAGGTGCTATCGTAGAGCGCGATGTCTTCCGGCAATTTCCAATAGTCCTGCGCGCCCGCAGTGCCGGCGAGGAAACGCTCGCGCATCCGGCGGAGCGCGGTGAGTTCGGGGTGGTTCCAGTATTTGATCATGAGGATTTTTGAACCACGGGGAGCACGGGGGACACGGGGCCGGAGTTATCTTCTTCACCCCCGTGTTTCCCCGTGCTCCCCGTGGCCAATTCTCCGAGGAGTTGTGCGAGTCTCTGGGTGCGGAGGCCATAGAAGGCGAGCAGTGCGTGCAGGCGCTCGCGCAGCGGCGCGGGGTCTTGCGGCTGGGCGCGTTGGTGCGCGGCGATCATCAGGTTTTTGCCGGTATGCTCGCTGGAGATGAACTCGAAAACGCTGGCCTTGTAGCCGTGGATTTCGAGGAGCAGCGCGCGGATACCGTCGGTCACGATCTCCGCCTCGCGCTCGGCGAGGATGCCGTGGCGCAGCACCTCGCGCAGCACCGGCGGCGGCGTGAGCTGCGCGCGGATTTCCTGGTGGCAGCACGGC
>JAYVNN010000241.1:0-4576 GCA_043758435.1 Chthoniobacter sp. | reverse complement strand
AGGCGTTGTGTTCGAGCGCGGCGGCGAGGACTTCCGGCTCGAGGCCCGCTTTGCGCACGATCGCGAGCGCCTCGCTGAGCGCCTGAATGCTCACCGCCGCGATCATGTTCGTGACGACTTTGATCACCGCGGCATCGCAGATTTTCCCGACCGGGACGATGGCTTTGCTCGTCGCCTCTAGCATTGGTTTCACACGCAGAAAGGTCGGCTCATCGCCGCCGACGTAGTAAACGAGTTGCCGCTTTTCGGCCGCCGCTTTGCTGCCGGTGAACGGCGCATCAAGGAAACGCGCGCCGCTTTTCTCGACCATTTTCGCCGCCTGCGCCGTGGCCTCGCGGCCGATGGTCGCGCTGCAAATGATGACGTGCTGCGGCGTCAGCGCGTCGCCCATCGCCTCGATCACGGAAAAAACCGCACGGGCGTCCGCGACCAAAAGCTGGATGATTTCGCTGGCGCGCGCGACCTCCGCCGGCGAGCCGAGGAAGTTCGGCGCGGCCTGCGGCGTGCGGTTCCAGACAAAGACCGAAAAGCCCGCCGCGCGCAGCCCCGCCGCGACGCGCGAGCCGATGATCCCGAGCCCGATGACGCCGACGTTCTTGCGGTGATTGCGGACCATGAACGTGAGATGCGCCGCCGCCGGCGACCTACTTGACCGGCGCGGGAGCGGGTGCCTCAGCGGCAGGCGCAGGAGCCGCGGGAGCGGCGACCGGAGCGGTGACGGCCTCCGACACTGCCTCGGAAATCGGAGTCGGCGCGACTGGAGCCGCAGGCGTTGGGAGATTGATTTTCACGTCCGCTTTTTCGCGGATGCCTTTCACGAGCTTCTCCACTTCGCCCTGCTTTTTCTGCTGTTTGAGATACGCGAGGAGCTGCGGCTTCGCCTTTTCCAGCGGTACAGTCTCGGCGTCTTTGCGGTCGGTCACTTTGATGATGTGGTAGCCAAACTGGCTGCGCACCGGCTCGCTGATCTCGTCCTTTTTCATGCCAAAAGCGGCGGCCGAAAACTCCGGCACCATTTGCTCTTTCGCGAAGAAATCGAGGTCACCGCTGTTGGTCTTGGCGCTCGGATCTTCCGAGAGTTCCTTGGCCAGTTTGGCGAAGTCCTCGCCCTTTTTGACGCGCGCGTAAATCGCCTGCGCGGCCTTCTCTTTTTCGGTCACCGCCTCCGGCGTCGCATCCGCTTTCACCGAAAGCAGAATGTGGCTGGCGCGCACTCGTTCCGGCGCTTTGAACTGCTCGGGATTCTTTTTGTAAAAATCCTCGGCGTCGGCATCGGTGACCTCTCCCTTGCCCTTGATCTGATCCTCGACCCACTTCTGCTGGCGGAGGTTGGTGCGGATGTTTTCCTTCACTTTTTCCATCGTCTGCCCGCTTTTCTCCATCTGCTTTTTGATCTCCTCATCGGACCCGAAATTGGCGGTGACTTTCTTGAAAGTGGCTTCGACCTCTTCGTCGGGAACTTTCACCTCCGCGGAGCGTTTGCCGATGAGTTTGTCCACGATGATGTCGTCGAGAATCATCCGGTAAGCCCCGGCTTTCTGCTCCGCTGGAATGTCTGCCGGGGTGCGGCCGCTCTGCGCGAGGACGCCGACGAGCGCTTCGTCGAGATCAACTTTTTTGATCTCCACGCCCTCGACGACGGCGACGGGATCCTTGATTTCAAGCGCCTTCACGGCCGGTGCGGCCGGTGCCGCCGGTGCCGCCGGGACCGCGGCCGGAGCGGCGGCGGGCTTTTTCGCCGTCGGTTTTTTGGCGGGTTCTGCGGCGATCAGGGCCTGTGCGGCGAGGAGTGAAAGGGTGAGAGAAACGGTGAGTGAACGCTGGGATTTCATGAGAAGGGCCGGGACGGTGGCACGCACCCGGGGTTTAGGAAAGTGGTATTTCCGGCCGCGGCGAATGCCATTTTTTAGGGCGAAAACGCCAGATTTAGCCACGGAAAAACACGGATGAGACACGGAAAACGGACCAGGCGCGACCGTTGAATCGAGTCGCCGCGGGGAGCTGAAAGTCTCGCTCCCTTCCGAGAAAATCCCTGTTTTCCGTGGCTAAAAAGCCACCGACTCAACGCCGCTGCAACGCCGCCGCTTCTTCGGGAGTGAGGGCCTTTTTGCCTTTGCCCTGCGGTTGCGCTGCGGGGATTTGAGCTGGGGCGACCGGCTGCGGTTGGCGCTGAATTTGCGGCGGCCTCGGAGCCTCCACCTGACGCGGCCGCTGCTGCTGCTGCTGTTGCATCGCCGCCGCGCGCTGCTGTGCGGCCGCTTGCTGGGCTTGGGCCGCGCGTTGTTGCTGCGCTTCGCGCTGGCCCTCGGCGGCGCGCTGCTGCTGCACTTCGGCGGCGCGCTGTTGTTGGACCCCGCGCTGGTTGTCCGCGGCGCGTTGTTGCTGGACTTGGGCGGCCCGCGCCGATTGCACCTCGCGCTGCGATTCGGCTTGCTGCTGGCGGACGGCCTGCTGGCGGGCGTCGTCCTGTGCCGCGCGCCGCGCGTCGGCGGCTTTTTCCGTCTGCCGCGATTGCGCCTGGTCGGCCTGCCGGCTGGCGGTGGCTTGGGCAGCGCGCTCGGCCTGCTTGTTTTGCAAATCAGCCTGCTCTTTCTGTTTCAACGCCGCCCGTGAGCGCAGTTGGTCGGCCTCTTGCGCTTGCAGCTTCTCGCGTTTGTTCTCGGCGGCTTGCTGCGTGGCTTGCGCCTTCGCTCGCGATTGTTCTGCGGCTTGGGCCTGCATTTTCTCGCGGTCGGCGGCGGTTTGCGCAGCGGCCTGTTGCCGATCACGCGCGGTGACCGCGTTCGCGTTTGCTTTCGCGTCCGCGGCTTCTTTCCGCGGGTCAACGGTCGGACGCTGGTCGGTGGTCACGGGTTGAGGAAGGGCGACGGCATCGGCGGCGGTTTTGCGCTTTCCTTTTTCGATCGGCGGCACGGCGGCGGTGCCTGTCGTCGGGGCGGCGGGTTGCTCGGTCGTGACCGCCGGCGGGCTCACCGGCTCGGCTTTGACTTTGCCGTTTTTGCCAATCTGCGCGCTGGCCTTTCCGGTTTTCAGCGGCTCGACGACCGGAGTCTGGATAGCCGGCTGATTGACCGGCGGAGCTGCCTTCTCCACCGCCACCGCCGGGATCGGCGCGCTCTTTTCCGGGCCGCGTTTCCCATTTTCGCGCCCCGCGGTTTGCGGCGGGACGGATGGCGGATTCAACGGCTCGGCAGTCAGCGGCGCGCCTTTTTTGCCGGTTTTGATTTTCGCCGTCGCAGCGGGAGATGCCGCCGTCGGATCGGCTTTGACCGGCACCTCTTTCAATTCCGCGATCTGCAGCGGCTTGGCTGGCGCGCTCTCGGGCGTGAGCCCTTTCGTCTGCGCGACCAGCTTCTGCCGGAGAACATTCCGCGCCTCTGGATCTTTCACGCCCGCCCATCCTTTGTTCACTTTTTCCGGCGCGACGACTTTCGCGATTTTCGCCGGACGGAGCGCGCTGGCGTTGTCCCGCGGCGCGATCGCCGGAGCAAAAACCTCGAGCGAATTCCCGCGCTGCAGCGCCCGCGGGAGCGGATTCGCCGCGCGCTGCGCGGCCCGATCGCCGCCGAAATTATTGATCACCGTGTTGTTGATCACGTTGATGTTCGTGTTCTGCACGAGCTTCAAAGTCGGCACCCGGCGCGAGCTGCGCTCTGCGATGAAGTCGTAGCGTGGACCGCCGTTGTAGATCACGCGGCTCCGGTCGTTGTAGGTGATGTTCGTGATGTTCACCGTGTTCTCGATGAAGGTCACATTCCGCGCCCGCGGAAAAATGACCTCGCGGATCACCGGCGAGCCGAAGTCCCGGTAGTCGCAAAAATTGTAATACGACGGCCCGATGTCGTAGCTCGTATCGACCCAGGTGCTGAAGCCCGTGCTTTCCTCCCAGCGCGCCTCGGGCGGCAGCGGAGCCCAGCCGACGTAATCATCATTCGAACGCCACGAAACCCACGCCGGACCCCACTGATAGTCGGGAACCCAGCACCAGCCTTCATCTTCGATCTTCACCCACCGGCCGTAGTGGTAGCAGATGGCACCCCAATCCTCGTAACTCACCCACGTCCAGCCTGCGTCGGTGAAGCTCCAATATCCATCCGTGTACGGCGCCCAATCCTCATCCACGCCGTCGGGATGCCAGCAATAGCCGTAGCCGCCGACCTCGATCCAGTCGCCGTATGGATCGAGCGAATCGTAAAAATAGCTGAACGAAAGCTCGGCCTGCGCCGCGCGCGGAGCGAGCCCGGCGAGGGCGGCGAAAAGCACGAGCAGGAGCGTGAGGAGGCGGGGATTTTTCATACGGGTTGAAGGGTGAGACTGATTCGGGTGCGATTCATTCAAGGCAAGTTCGGCGCGGGCAGAATTTATTCGGCAGCCGCGAAAAGTTTGCCGGCCTGCGAGAGCGACGTCCCTCAAAATCGGGCGCGCGCCAGCATCCCGCAATCGGGAGCTCGGTCCGAAGCAGCACGCCGCTCACGCCTGGCGTGGTGGCCGCATCCGCGGTTTTGACGCGTCGCGATCCTGCAATGAAGCTCCACCTCCCAATGAAAACCTCGATCCAGATCATCTCACTCTCGGT
>JAYVNN010000240.1:0-4576 GCA_043758435.1 Chthoniobacter sp. | reverse complement strand
CCAGACTCTCCCAGAGCTGCCGCAACCGCGCCACCTGCTCCTCCTCGCGGAAGTCGAGACTGGCCCAGCCCTGCCGCAAAATGAAGCCGTGCGGATCGCCAGCAATCTGCCGCAGCGTCTCGAGGTCGCCGCGGTCCTTCGCGCCGTTGATCGCGGCGGTCAGCTTCTCGTAGGTCGCCAGCTTGTCCGGCTCGTGGGCGAAGCGGTCGGGGTGGTAGAGGCTCACGAGCTTCTTCCACAGCTTGCCGCAGCGCGCCTTGCTCCTCCGCGGTCAACTCGCGGCGCGCGGCCAGCGTCTGGGCCGTCTCCGAATCCTCCTGCTCACTGCGCGTCTTCGCCTGCCGGTATTGTCTCTCCACCTGCTCCGTTTCCTCCTCGCCCTACCGCAGCAGCACTTCCAAATACTGCTGGCGATAATTCACCACGAGCCGCAACCGGTCGCGCTCCTGACACCACGTCCGCAGCCGCTGGAAAAGGCCCGCCTGCAAACTGTCCACCCTAGCCTTGTCGATGATGCAGGCCGTTTCGAGTTCCGCCAGCACGCCCACCGCACCAAAACCATTTTTGTCCGATCCTTGAGGATTCGTGCGCGCGAATTATAGTTGGCGGCCTCGCAACAAAACTGCTGACATCCTGATGACATGAGCACACCGCCCGCTGCATCCACCGAGCAGAAAGCCCTCCCCGGTGCTTCGATTGACGAATTCAAGGCCGTCTTCGAGGAGTTCTCTCGCCTCCAAAACGAGAATAAATTCTCTCTTTTTCAAGGGCGCGAGAATTCGATCCGTATCGTGGGCGAAATCGACGATCTCGTGATCGCGCTGCGAAAACGTCCTGGCTGCGACAGATTCGACGCGGCACGAGTAAGACCAATCATCGAGGAAATCCGGCAACTGGTTCAAATCTTCCTTTGGGCGGAAAGCGAAGAGCGCGCCGTCACTATGCTCACCGAGACGGTTTATCGCGATGAATTCAAAGGCATCAATAAGGAACCTGAAGAGAAGGCCTCCTTTGTTCAGCACCTGCGCAGCAAAGTCGATTTGGTGTGCGCGGACTTGGTGACTGCTCCCATGCACGAACGGGCCAAGCGGCTTTCATCTTGCTTGGGTGCCGTTTTGGAAGATATCGATATCGAGGTCATTCAACGCCGGCACAGTCCCATCGAGGAGCAAACGATCGTCTCTCCTTTTCTTCGCCTGAAGCTCCGATACTCGGACAGAACGAATAGTGTGCTTCCTTTTCGCTTCACCCCTCCTTGGGCTCCTCCTGAGAGCGGAGGCCGTGCTTTTGAATTAGAATGCGATGAGACAGACATTGATTTGCTGATTGCACGATTGCTGAAGGCTAAGGAGTTACTCAACAGTGCTTTGAGCAGCAGCGCATCGATGTCGAAGGAGACTACCAATGAATGAGCAGGACGAACTCGAAATCATACTTCCTCAAGGTTCTTTCCATTGCGAAGTCTCCAATCTCTGGAGATGGCCAGCTGACGAAAAAGCTGTTGAGAAGCAGGGCGAGATGTTGGACGATTTTTTTGGCGGCTATCGCCCAATGATCAAGGCTGCAATGCTGGCAAAATATGTGGCAAAGCTTGCAACCATATCTCCGCGGCGCGAGCAGATCGAACCTAGGAAACGAGAGGCCAGTTTGCCTGTCGAGGCAGGACACCGATTGATCCTCGAAAACGAACGTCTCAAGACTCAATTGATGTCTGAGCGACGCACTGCATACGTAGCGCGTCGCAAAGAAGATGAGCTTTTTCAGCAACACGCGTCCCTTATCGAAACCGCGCACACTCTTGCAGCCACACAGAGAGTTCTTACCCTCACTCTCACCGCGCGAGCTGATGCGCGAGTCTGCTTGCACGAACATTACTCCGGCACGGTCAGCGAAATCGTGGGAGAGCAGATCGTCGTCGTTTACGAAGCCGACGACGGCGAGCCCATGAAGCAGGTTTACGATCGCAAACAATTCATTGCCGATCATGTTCCGCGCGAAGGTGACGAACTCTGCGCCTATGTGTTCATCACCCTGCATCCGCCCGGGCGTTCTCTTGTGGAGCACTCGACCACAGCGGTGACTGAGCCTGATTTCTCGGGCTTTGACAAGGGCGTCACCGGCGATGTCGAAATCTAAGGTTCCAAGCTGTGGTTGAAGTTGAGATGCTCGTCTTCGACTGCGGTCAAGGCGACACTATCCTCCTCCACCTACCGGAGGGAAAGTGGGTGTTGATCGACTGTCATCTACCGCGTGGTTCGGTTCGCGAACGATTTTTCACTCTCGTTCAGGATCTCGGTATCCAGCGGCTTGACGTGCTCTGTCTCACTCATCCGCACGAAGATCACTACCACGGCATGCTGGAGGTTGTGAACTACTTTACCAGCGACGGTCGCAGCCTTGGGATCTACTGCGATGCGGGAATCACGCCAAAAGAAATACTTGATCTCTTGCAAGCCAAGAACCGGCCAAAGCCTTACATTGCCGAGTATTACCGTCTTCAAGAGCGCCTATCGCAACTCTTCAACGAAGATCGGGTCAAATATTTCCGTGGCAATCAGGACAGCCTTCCGGTCTTCTTCAAAGGGTCTATTTCACTCCAACCTATCGGCCCTCGTCCAGAGATTGTCAGGGAAATGAGCCGCTCCTATCTCTCTCGTACAGGTGCCGTTCCGACCCTTCGCGAAGATCTTAACCTACTCTCCCTTATTCTTGTGTTACGGGCGCAAGGCGAAGCAAACACGCTTAACAAGCTTTTTACCGGAGACACCGATGGTCCGGGCCTGAACCGGGCTTTAGAAATACTGCGAGACCGTGATGGAGGCAACACCCGGCGTTTTCATGTTGTCAAGGTTCCGCACCATGCCTCTGGCGATTCGCATCGGACCTCGACGCTCAGTGAGCCGGCTCATCGTGATGAGCCGGCTCTCGCAGTGGTATGCGTCGGCAACGACTATGACGTGCTCCCAGACCGTGCTGTCCTCTCTGATTTTCTAAAGAAGGGCTGGAAGGTTTTGATCACCACAAAGCGGATCGCCAACTCCAAGCCTAACGTACATCGACCATTAGAACTCGCTGGCCGAAAATCCACACATTCTTATCAAACTTCGAGTAATGATTTGCGCATTCGCTGGAACGAGAACACTGGCCTCTCGTGGGAGCCGACCAAAGCGGAATTGATTGCTGATGAACTCCCTAACTATCAGTCAATAAACGATTCTAAGAAGTCGGTCTGACGGAAGGCTGGCGGGGGGGATGTCGCTCCTGGAAGTCCGCTCCATTCCGTGTGATCCAGCGGCAGGCGGTGGAGCAGGGCCATCGCGGCGATGATAGAGTCGGCGAGGCTCATCGTCCCGGACCGTTACGCCGCATGGAGAGCTTCCGGGTGATGCCGGGCCACGGCCAGCAGGAGCAAGGCGGCGCCGCTCGGTTTGCGCGTGCCGTTTTCCCACGAGATCCGTCACCGCCGGCACGTTGAGCAGCGCTGGCAAACTCGGTCTGCGTGCCGCCCAGGCCGGGACGGATGGCGCGGATTTGCTTCGCGGGGATCGGCTTGACCGGCGGCGGCAGCTTCACGGTGCGCTCGCGCGCGGGTTCCCGTCCGGCAGCGAAGCCTTTCATGCGCCGCAAAAGCTCGTTCGCATCAAATTCGATTTCGATTTTCTTCGCTCTCATCGGTCGTAGTGGGCTTTCAACTTGGTGACTATGGAAGCGCGTGCCTGAGCCCACTCAGGGCTGGACGGGCAGTTCTGGAATGAGGTCGGCGGCAGGGTGCGCGATGCCTTCATCCAGCGTGGCCAGATGCCAGCCGCGCGCGGTGGCGAGGTCGGCAAGGTAGATGTCGGTGGTCTTGCGCGGAGAGGTGATGGCCGGGCTGTCCAGCGCGTGGCGATCACAAGGGATGAAGGCGGGCGTTTCGTCGCGGAGAAATTCGGCGAGCACGGTGCGGGCGTCTTCCATCGTGGAGCCGAGCGCGCAAGCGACCCGCAGGAAGCCCAGTTCGGTGATCGGACAAACGGCGAGCGCCCGCCCCGGCCACCATGCATTCACGCGGGAATGGTGCTCGTGGCTCTGCACGAGGTGGGCGACGAGGGCGGAAACGTCGAGCAGCCGAGCGACGGAAACTCGTCGAGGATCGCCTCGACCTCCGCCTGACGAACGATTCGCGGGCCGGCGAGAACGAGGCGTCCCGCGCTGCGTTCGGCGTGCAACCGCGGCTTCGCCTTCGCCAAATCCTCCACCTTTGCCTGAACGAGGCGGAACTCATCCGGTTTTAGCTTCGGCAGTTCGGCGATGATTTCCTGCGCGCTCATGGCGGAAAGATGGTTTGAGGCAGGTGCCGGGTCAATTCCACAACAGCGCTTCCGCGGAGCTGGTGCTCGAAATGGGTGTGAACTTCCTGCCCGACTTTCGGGAAAGCGAAGCTGAGGGCGTTGTCTTTGTGGTTGATCATGAGTGGATGCGTGCGGGAGTTGCCGAGGTCACCAGTCGCCATCGCGAATCTGGCGGGAGATGGCGGACACGCGTTTGGCGGACAGGCCCCGCATCGCGCGCAGGAGTTCCGCCACCACGGTGGGGC
>JAYVNN010000239.1:0-13792 GCA_043758435.1 Chthoniobacter sp. | reverse complement strand
TCTTCCGACTTCCGCCCTCCGCCCTCCGACTTTTCCTCCGCCACCCTCGCCGGCACCATCATGGGCACCCCGGCCTACATGTCGCCCGAGCAGGCGCGCGGCGAAGTGGAGGCGCTCGACGTGCGCTCCGACCTCTACGCCTTGGGCTCGATCCTTTTTCACATCCTCCATCTCCGCGCACCGTTCACCGGCAGCAGCGGTGCGGAGATCGTGGACAAAGTCGCGCGCGGTGAAGTGGAGTGGGCATCTCCTTCTTCTTCTTCTTCTGAGCCGACGACCCGGACGAAGGAGAACAAGAATCCTCCGCCCGACTCCCTCGCCGCCGTGGTGCGCCAGGCGCTGGCCTTCGACCGCGACCAGCGCTACTGGAGCGTCCCGGAGCTGCAGGCCGACCTCACCGCGTATCAGGCCGGCTTTGCCACCGCCGCCGAGCACGCGGGGCCGTGGAAGCAGGCCGTCCTTTTCGTCCGCCGCCACCGCGCCGTGAGCACCGCCGTGGCCGCCGCGCTCGTGCTGCTCGCCGCGGTCAGCGCTGGCTTCACCGCCCGCGTCATCCGCGAGCGCAACCGCGCCGAGACCGGCGAGACCGCCGCGCGGCAGCACGCCGCCGAAGCCACCGCCCAGCGCACCCGCGCCGTGGCCGCGCTCGCGCAGAGCGAGGAGACGCTGCTCCAGATGCAGTATCGCAAAGCGCTCGAAGCCCTCGACCGCGACGAACCCGCCGAAGCCCTCGCCTGGCTCGCCGCCATCCTGTGCCAGCGCCCGGAGCATCCGAGCGCCGGCCCGCTCATCGTCTCCACGCTCAGCGAGCGCAGCTTCCCGCTGCCGGTCGGAGCGCCGATCTACGCCGGCACCGGACAGCAGGCCGATCTTCAGTTTCTGCCAAACGGACAGCTCCTTACGCGTACCGATGACGCCATTGCGCTCTGGGATTTTTCCACCGGGCGGCTGCTGCAAAAGTTCCGCGGCAGCGGACGCGTGACGTTCACGCCGGACGGCCGGTTTCTCCTCATCGGCTCAGCCCCGGAGTGGGAAAGCAAAAAGAGCCGCGATGCCGTGGTGGAGGTGATCGAAATCGCGGGCGGCAGAACCGTTGCGACGCTGGAACACGACCACATCATCACCGCCCTCGCGGCGACTCCCGACAGCACTCGTCTCGCCACGGGCAGTCGTGAGGGCGTGCTCAAAATCTGGCGCGTCCCGGAATTCACGCTGGAGCGAACGGAAAAGACCGCGCCCGAGGTTGTCGATTTCGCCGAGCGTTTGCATTGGAGTCACGACGGACAGTGGCTGGCTGCCTCCCGGAGGACCTGGCGCGCGCAAGTCTGGAACACGGTCACCGGCGCTGTCGGCATGCCATTCGGCAAGGCGAACCTGGTTTGTTTTGCCCCAGCAAGCGACAGGGCGGTCATTGGGGCGTTTCAAATCGCGGATGCAGCCGGCAATTTGCTCGTCGCGCCGACGCAAAATTTTCCGCCTTCACCGATCCGTTCCCCGGCGATTTTTGCGCCGACGGAGCGCCGCCTCGCGGCCATCCCGGAGAACCGCAATGAAATCCGCCTGTTCGAGACCTCCACCGGTGGCGAATGGTTTCCGCCGCTGGCTTTTTCCGGACGTCCCGTCAGCGCCGCCTTCAGCCCCGAGGGCAGCCGTTTGCTCGGCGTGGCCGAGGATGGCACCGCGCGGCTTTGGGATGCTGTCCTGGGACAGCGGGCGGGGGAGACATTTGTCAAAAAGGGCGCTGGATCGTGGCGGCCGGCACTGGCGCCAGACGGTGCGCATGTCGCGCTGCCGACTTCGACCGGGACCGTTGAAAGATGGACCGTAGAAGACGGCCGCGCGCTGGGCACGCGGTTGCGTCCGGTCACGATGCTCGACCTCTTCAAAGCAAATCCTGCCGCCACTAAAGCTCTGGCTATAGACCATTCATCGTCGCCGCGTTTGCCGCATCGGCTCGTCGATCTGGCCACGGGCGGCAGTTTGGAAATTCCGATGCCTTCGCAAAGAGCGGGTGCTGACCCCGACGCCGCCGCCTTTGCTGCGGATGGGTCAAAAGTGGCCATCACCGGTCAGCGTGGCGGCGTCGCGGTTTGGGACACCGCGAACGGAACCAGGCTCTCGCCAGGCATCGCGCTCCAAATAGCAAACATGGCCGTGGCCTTTTCACCCGATGGGCAGCGACTGGCCGTGGTGGGGGTTTCCAGCGGCGGCGTCGTGGTCGATTGGCAAACCGGCCAGCGGATCTGCGAGTTAGACAAATCAGCCCGTGGCACGGCGGTGCGCTGGAGCCCGGATGGCGCACGTTTATTCATCAAGACCTTCTCGGGGTTGAATTGCTATGACGCGACCAGTGGCCGGGAGTTGTGGTATGCGGGCCAGGCGGCGAGTTTCGCGGTGCGATCTGATTTCATCCAACTGGCCTCGGCCACCGACGATGGGCTGGTCTCATTCCGCAGCATGGCGAGCGGAGAAAAGGAGGGACCGCCATTGCCGCATGAGCAGACCGTGAGCACGATGGCTTACAGCCCGGATGGCACCGTGCTCGCGACCGGTTCGCGCGATCAGGCGGCGCGGCTCTGGTCGGTGGCGACGGGAAAAATGATCGGCGAAGCCATGCGGCACGAAGGCGCGGTCGCGCGGGTGGTTTTTTCGCCGGACGGGCGGCGACTGGCGACGGCGACGGACACGGGAACCGTGCGCCTCTGGGATGTGGCGACCACGCAGCCGCTCTCGCTGACCCTGCCGCACCCGCTCACCAAAGATGTCTTCTACACCGGCGACGGGCGGCGACTCGTCGTCGCCGCGGGTGATGGCACGATCTATTTCCACGACGTGCCGCCGCTCCCGCAGCCCGCGCCCGCGTGGCTGGCTGAACTCGCGGAGGCCGTGGCGCAGCGCCGCGTGGACGACGCGGGTCAGACGAGCCGCAGCGGGGTGGCGGATGTCGCCACGCTGCGTGCACACCTCGCCGGAGCCGCCGGGGATGACGATTACACGCGCTGGGTGCGCTGGTTTTTTGCCGACCGCGCCACGCGCACCGCCACGGCTTTCTCCGCGGTGCCGATGAGCGCCGCCACCGATCAACTCGTGACGCTCGGCAGCCTCGCCGAACTCGAAGAAGCCCGCCGCCGCCGACCGACCGACCCGAAAATCATGGCGCTGCTGGCAAAGAAATACCGCGAAAAATCCGAACCCACCGCCACCGCGCACGCCGATTTCCTCGACGCGCTCGCCGCCTGGAACACCACCACCGGCGCGGCCTCCCGCATCCTCGAAGCGCAGCAGCAAATGCGCGCCGCCGCCGCACGCCTCGCCTCGTTGCGGCCGCTTGATCTCACCGCGCATTTCAACAACGACCTGAAGACCTCGCTCGGAAAAGCCGACTCCCCGTGGAATCTGGCCGCACTCCCTCGGGGTTTGCAGAGCTTTGATGACGTGTCTTTCGACGTGAACGGGATGCTGGTCGTCCGTGGCACGGGCGCTGACGGAAGCCGGCCCGAGCAGATCTCGGGCATCGCCGTGCGGCGGAAAGCCCGCGTGCTGCATCTGCTGCAAGGTGCCAATTACTTCAGTCCCGGCGGCACCCGGATCGGGAGCTACGTGCTGCACTACGCGGATGGCGAGAAACGGGAACTGCCCATCGTGTACGGGGAAGATACGCGTGACTGGAACGTGGACGATGCCAATGCCGGTCAGCCAATCAAGAACGCGACCGTCGCCTGGACCGGTGCCGGCGGCAGCACGCACTTGCAACTTTTTCACCGCGCCTACGAAAACCCCCGCCCCGACGTGGAAATCGCCACCCTCGATTTCGTCTCCGCCAGCGCCACGGCGACACCCTTCGTCGTGGCGATCACGCTGGAGTGAAATGGTGTGCGCCGATTGATTGGCGCGGAGCGCGGCGGGTTCCGGGGAGCGAGCGCGTCCCGCGTGCTGGTCGCGGCGTCCCCCCGCGACGAACTTTCCTCACGCGGCGCTGCGGATTGCGTTCACGTCCGCCAAAGCGCGCACGTCGGGAAGTTCGTTTTGGCGGGACGCCAAAACCAGCACGCGGGACGCGCGCGCTCCCCGGAGTTCCGCCTTCGCGCGTCGGGTCTGCGGCGAGTGCCAAAATCAGCCCACCGGCACGCAGGCGCAGAAGAGATTCCGGTCGCCCCAGACGTTGTCGATGCGGCCGACGGACGGCCAAAACTTGTGTTCGCGCAGCCACGCCGCGGGATACGCCGCCTGCTCGCGGGTGTAGGCGTGAGGCCATTCTCCGGCGATCAGCGAGTGCGCGGTGTGCGGGGCGTTTTTCAAAAGATTGTCCTGCGCGTCAGCGGTGCCGTTTTCGATGGCGGTCATTTCCGCGTGGATGGAAATGAGGGCGTCGCAGAACCGATCCAATTCGGCTTTGGGCTCGCTCTCAGTCGGCTCGATCATGAGCGTGCCGACGACGGGCCAGCTCAGCGTGGGCGCGTGAAAGCCGTAATCCATCAGCCGTTTCGCCACGTCTTCGGCGGTCGTTTTCTGGAAGCCGCGGAGGTCGATGATGCACTCGTGGGCGACGAGGCCATTCGCGCCTTTGAAGAGCACTGGGAAAAACGGATCGATCCGGCGGGCCATGTAGTTGGCGTTGAGGATGGCGAAGCGCGTGGCGTCGGTCAGGCCGTCGCCGCCCATCATGCGGATGTACATCCACGGGATCGTGAGGATGCTCGCGCTGCTGAAGGGCGCGGCGGAGATGGAGCCGGTCTTTTCATCCGGGCCTTTGCGCTCGACGGCGGAGAGGAATTCCACGAGGTGCGCAGCGACCCCGATGGGGCCCATGCCGGGCCCGCCGCCGCCGTGCGGGATGCAGAAGGTTTTGTGCAGGTTGAGATGGCAAACATCCGCGCCGATGAAGCCGGGCGAGGTGAGGCCGACTTGCGCGTTCATATTCGCGCCGTCCATATAAACCTGCCCGCCGCGGGCGTGGATGAGGTCGCAAATATCCACGATCGTCTCCTCGAAAACGCCGTGCGTGCTGGGATACGTGACCATGAGCGCGGCGAGCTGATCCTTGTGCTGGTCAGCCTTTGCGGTCAGGTCGGCGAGGTCGATGTCGCCGTCGTCGAGGCAGCGCACGCCCACGACTTTCATCCCGGCCATGACGGCGCTGGCGGGGTTCGTGCCGTGGGCGCTGGCGGGGATGAGGCAGATGTCGCGGTGCCCTTCGCCGCGCGACTGGTGGTATTTGCGGATGACGAGCAGGCCCGCGTATTCGCCCTGCGAGCCGGCGTTTGGCTCCAGCGACACGCCGGCAAATCCGGTGATCTCGGCGAGCCACGTCTCGAGCTGCGCGCACATCTCGGCGTAGCCCTCCGTCTGCGTGTGCGGCGCAAAGGGATGCAGTTTGCCAAACTCGGGCCACGTCACCGGCAGCATCTCGCTGGTCGCGTTCAGCTTCATGGTGCAGGAGCCGAGCGGGATCATCGAGGTGGTGAGCGAGAGGTCTTTCGCTTCCAGCCGTCGGATGTAGCGGAGCATCTCGTGCTCGGTGTGGTGGGTGTTGAAAACCGGGTGCGTGAGAAAGTCGGAGGTGCGATTTTCGATGGCCGATATTGGGCTTTCGATTTCGGCGGCGAGCGATGCGGCGTCGAAGTCGAGTGGCGTGTCGTTGCCGGGCACGTTGCCGTCGTTGAAAATGGTGAAGAGCGGGGTGAGGTCGTCGGCGGTTTCATCGAGCGCGATGAGGATCACATCGGGGCCGTAGGCGCGCAGGTTGATGCCGGTCTGGCGTGCGGTTTCGAGGATCTCGGCGCGGCGGCTGGGCTCAACATCGACGCGGACGGTGTCGAAGAACGGCGCGTCGCCCACGGGGTAGCCGAGGCGGTCGAGGCCCTCGGCGAGCAGGGCGGCGTGAAGATGCACGCGGCGCGCGATCGCCTTCAGCCCCTCCGGTCCGTGATAGACCGCGTACATCGAAGCCATGACCGCGAGGAGCACCTGCGCTGTGCAGATGTTGCTCGTCGCCTTGTCGCGGCGGATGTGCTGCTCGCGGGTCTGGAGCGAAAGGCGGTAGCCGGGCTGGCCGTGGGCGTCTTTGCTCACGCCGACGAGGCGGCCGGGCATCAGTCTTTTATACGCATCTTTCACCGCCATGTAGGCGGCGTGCGGCCCGCCGAAACCGAGCGGCACGCCGAAGCGCTGTGTGGAGCCGACGGCGATGTCCGCGCCGAATTCCCCCGGCGGCCGCAGCAGCGTGAGCGCGAGGATGTCCGCTGCGACGATGGCCAGCGCGCCTGCTGCGTGCGCCAGCTCGATGAACGGCGCGTAATCGCAAATCGCGCCCGTCGTGTCGGGATATTGGAGCAGCACGGCGAAAGTTTTCTCCGCGAAATCATACGCCGCTTCGTCGCCGACGATCACTTTGATTCCCAGCGGCTCCGCGCGCGTCTGCACCACGGCGATGGTCTGCGGGTGGCAGCGCTCGCTGACGAAAATCACCTTCGCTGCGGCGTCCTTGCTGACCGCGTGCGCGATGTGCATGGACTCGGCGGCGGCGGTCGCTTCGTCAAGCAGCGAGGCATTCGCGATGTCGAGCGCCGTGAGGTCGCAGACCATCTGCTGGAAGTTGATCAGCGCCTCCATCCGCCCCTGCGAAATCTCCGCCTGATACGGCGTGTAGGCCGTGTACCAGCCGGGGTTTTCGAGGATGTTCCGCTGGATGACCGGCGGCGTGATGCAGTCGCTGTAGCCCTGCCCGAGGTAGTTTTTGCAAACGCGATTCTTCCCCGCGATGGCGCGCAGCTCGGCCAGCGACTCGTGCTCGCCGCGTCCGGCGGGCAGGTCCATCGGCGCGGCGAGGCGGATTTTTTCCGGCACCGCCGCGTCGATCAGCGCGTCCATCGACGCCAGCCCGAGCGTCGCCAGCATCTCCGCGACTTCGCTTTTACCCGAGCCGAGATGGCGGCGGGGAAAAGTGTCGCAAGGCGCGAGGATCGAAGTTTCGAGCGGAACCGCGGCAGGCGGAGTGGAGAGCGTGTCGTGCATCGCGGGAGGCTAGAAATGAAGACGTTCAAAGCAAGCGCGGTTTTGCGCTTCCGACGCGTGGTGCGTTCTGTTTCAAATCTCCGCCGCCATGAGCCCGCTCACGCCCGCAAATCCCAGCCTCCTGCTCGACGCCACGCGCCCGCACTTCACGCTCTGGGGCACGCGCGGCTCCACGCCCACGCCGGGGGCGCGCTTTCTGCGCGCCGGGGGCAATACCTCGTGCCTGTCCGTGGAGGCGGGCGGGGAGTTGTTCATCTTCGACGCCGGCTCGGGCATCCGCGAACTCGGCCTCGAACTCCTCTCCGCGCCGCCGCGCCGCGTCCATCTTTTCATCACCCACACGCATTGGGATCACATCCAAGGCTTCCCATTTTTCGGCCCCGCGTATCTGCCGGGCTTCGAGGTCGTGATCTATGGCGCGGCGGGCTTTGGCAAAGACCTCAAATCCATCTTCAGCGGCCAGCTCGACCGCGAGTATTTCCCCGTGCAGATGGAGGACATGGAGGGGCGGCTGGAGTTCCGCCATCTCACGGCCAGCCCGATGTCGGTGGGCTCGGCGAAAGTCTCGTGGGAATTTGCCCAGCACCCCGGCGCGACTGTGGGGTACAAGATCGCCATCGGCGGGAAAAAGATCGCCTGGGTGCCGGACAATGAATTTCTCCAGGGCTACACCGGGCCGCCGGAGGAAATCACGCGGCGTCATCCGCTGGCGCTGCCCTACGCCGACATGATTGATTTTCTCGCCGACGCCGACATCGTGATCCACGAGGCGCAGTACCCGCCCGACGAGTACCTCGGCAAAGTCCGCTGGGGCCACAGCTCGGTGGCGAATGCGTGCGTGCTGATGAAGCTCGCCAACGTCCGCCGCTGGGTGGTCACGCACCACGACCCGATGCACAACGACGCCTTTCTCGAAACGAAGCTCAACCTCACGCGGCAGATCCTCGCGGAAATCGGCCACCCGATCCACGTCAGCCACGGCTACGACGGGCGGACGGAGTTTTTCTAAAAAGCAGCCTGGCTTTGGCCCGAATGCGGCCCGCGGATTTCGGGCCGAAGCCCCCGCACCTTTCCCTTTTCACCGGGTAAAAATGTGGCATCCTCCCCGCCCGTGAAAACTCCCGAACTCCCCAGCCCCAAGCCGAGCACGCGTTCTTACATCCCGCGCATCGTCGATCCGATCGCGCCGGGCGATGAGCGCGAGGACAAATTCGCGCCGCGCTACGTCGAGGTGCCCGCCCTGCGCGAGCACGGCTTTGGCCGGCGCAATCTCATCTGGGGCGTCGTCACGCTCACGCTCGCCGTCGTGCTGCTCGTCGCCGCCGTCGTGCTCGCGGGGCAAAAGGCCGTGCTCTCGCTGGCCGCGTGCCTCGTCACCTGCGCGGCGCTTTTCGTCCTCGCGCGCATGCACATTTTCCGGCAGCGCAATGGCGGCTTCCTCGCCATCGCCCTCGTGGTCCTTCTCGGTGCGGTCGTCGCGCTGCTCGACCGCGGCTACGAAATGCTCGCCGGCATCGCCGCGCCGGGCGCCGCCACGGTGGCCGCGCATCCCGTCGAGACCGAGCCGCCGCTGCTCACGCAGGCCTTTGCGCTCGCGAAACCCGACGGCACCCAGCCGCAGGTGAAGGCGCTCAAGGACGCGCGCGTGGTCATCGCGGACAAGCCTTACATCATCAAGGCGGGCGACCTTTTCCCGCTGCTCGAAGCGAAAGGGGGCGAGGCGACCTTTGCCGTGCGCGACCTGCATGTTTCGCTGCCGGTGCAGGTGGTGGAAATCCTCGGCGGGACGCCCGCGAAGGAAACCGCGGCCGTGAAGCAAACCGCGCCCGCGAAAGAGACGAAAGAATCCGCCATGGCCGCCGCGCTCGCCGCGGTCAACGCCGCCGCCGCGAACGCGCCCGCCACCACCACGGCCGAGCCCGCCAGCACGCCCGCGCGACCCGAGTCCGACGCGACCAAGCCCGCCGCCGCTCCCGGCACCGACCTCGCCGCCGTGACCCGCAGCGCGCAGCTCGAGGCCATGCGCCGCTACCCCGCGCTCGCGATTAAGGACTCCGTGGAAAACGAAATTTTCGTGACCCTCTACCGGCAGCTCAAAGAGCGCGGCAACGCCGAGTTTTTCTCCAACCCCGAGTGGCCCCTCGAACTCGCCGAAAAGCTCGCCACTGAAAACGGCTGGGCCCGCGGCGACCGCCCCGAACCCGCCGCCGCCGTGCCCGCGGTCGCTCCCGGCATCGAGCCGCCCGGCATGGAGCCCGATGCTCCCGCCGGCAGCGCGACCGGCCGCACGCCGCAGCTCCCGCCCGACGATCTCCCGCCGCCGCAAGTCCCGCGCGCGAAGCGGCGCTAGGATGTCGCCCATCGTCGGCATCGATCTCGGCACCACCAACTCGCTCATCGGCGCGATGGACGCCGGTTTTCCCATCCTCCTCGCCGATGCCGACGGCGAACGCCTCACGCCGTCCGTCGTTCATTTTCCCCAAAGCGGCGAGCCGCTCGCCGGTCGCGCCGCCGCGCGCATGCGGGCGCTCGATCCCGCCGCGACGGTCTATTCCGTGAAGCGTTTCATCGGTCGCCGCGTCGGCGAGGAAGCCGACGATGTCGGCTACGCGCTCGCCGGCGAGCGCGGTGCGCCCGTGCGCGTGCGGGTGCGCGAGCGCGAGTTTTCGACGGAGGAAATCTCCGCGCTCATCCTGAAAAAACTGCGCGCCGATGCCGAACGCGCGCTCGGCTGTGAGGTCACGCGCGCCGTCATCACGGTCCCCGCGTATTTCAACGACGCCCAGCGCCAGGCCACCAAAGCCGCGGGCGAACTGGCCGGTTTCACCGTCGAGCGCATCGTCAACGAACCCACCGCCGCTGCGCTCGCCTACAGCCTCGACAAGCTAGGCGACCGCTCAAAGATCGCCGTCTTCGACCTCGGCGGCGGCACCTTCGACATCTCGATCCTCGAACTCAACCAGGGCGTCTTCCAAGTCCTCGCCACCAACGGCAACACCCGCCTCGGCGGCGACGACATCGACGCCGCGCTGATTTCAGATTTCAGATTTCAGATTTCAGATTTGTCCTCCGAGGCGGACGCGCGGCTGCGTGATGCCGTCGTCGCGGCGAAGCACCGGCTGTCGTTTGAAGACGAGACGCGGGTCGAGTTGCCGTTCTTGGCTGGCGCGAAAAATTTCTCCCACATCCTCACCCGCGCCGAGTTGGAGCGCATCGCCCGGCCCATCGTCGAAAAGACCCGCGCCCACTGCCTCCGCGCGCTGGAGGACGCGAAGCTCACGCCCGCCGAACTCGACGACGTGATCCTCGTCGGCGGCCAGACCCGCATGCCACTCGTCCGTGAATTCGTGGGCGCGGTCTTTCAACGCGAGCCCAACATTTCGCAAAACCCCGACGAAGCCGTGGCGCTCGGCGCGACCATCCAGGCGGGCATCCTCAGCGGCGCGGTGCAAAACGTCGTGCTGCTCGACGTCACGCCGCTCTCGCTTGGCATCGAGACTTTCGGCGGCTTGATGAACGTCATCATCCCGCGCAACTCCACGATCCCGATCAAGGCCGGCGAGATGTTCACCAACGCCGTCGCCGGGCAGGCCGCGATGCAGATCACCGTGCTCCAAGGCGAGCGCGAACTGGCGCGCGACAACTGGCGGCTCGGCGAGTTCGAGCTGGCCTTCGAGCGCGCGCCCAAAGGCCACGCGCGGGTCGGCGTGCAATTCGAGATCGACGCCAACGGCATCCTCCATGTCCTCGCGCGCGACACGAAAACCGGCGCGCAAAAAACCGTCGAGATGACCAGCGCCGTGGATGTCTCCGACGAGGCCGTGGAAAAGATGCTCGAAGAATCCCTCGAACACGCCTTCGCGGACATGAGCGACCGCGTTTTCGTCGAGGCGAAAATGAAATCCGACGAACTGCTGCCCGCTGTCCGTCAGGCCCTCGCGCAGGCCGGCCCTGAACTCACCGACGACGAACGCACCCTCATCGCGCAGCGAATGGCGGAAGTCGAAGCCGCCCTCGCCACCGGAGCCGGCCAGCCGCTCAAACGCGCCAACTCCGCCCTCGACGAAGCCACCCAACGCCTCGCCACCCTCCTCATCGAGCGCGCGCTGCGCGCGTAGTTGCTTCGGGGAGCAGACGCGTCCGCAATCTCCGGGGAGCACACGCGTCCCGCGTGTTGGCGAAGGCGTCCGCGCCTTCGTGAACTTTGGTGGGGTGCGTCTGCGGGCGCGGAGCTCTTGCATGCGCGTCCGTTGCGGCAAGAGGCTCCGCCGCGGTAGAACCCACCCCGCAAAGTTCGTTTCGGCGAGGACGCCGAAACCAACACGCGGGACGCGTGTGCTCCCCGGAGCAGCGGCGCGCGCACAAACAAAAACCTCCGCCCAAGTTTATCGGGCAGAGGTTTGAGAAAATTGCGACGGTGAAAAACTACTTCGGCGCAGCCACCGGCTTCGCCGCGTCCTTCACGGCATCACCGGTTTTGGCGGCCGCGTCGGCGGCCTTTTTCCCGGCGTCTTTGGCCGCGCCCTTCGCATCCTTCACCTTGTCTTCCTTGGCCTCGATGGTCTTCGCCGTCATCGCGTATTCGATGGTCACTTTCGTGCCGACCTTGAGTTCGCCGGTGACCTTGGTGTCCGCCCCGCGCGCGATTTCAAATTTCTCTTTGCCCTTCATCACCACGATTTTTGCGTCGGTGACTTCGACGATGGGGCCGGTGACCTAATACGAGTCCGGGCTCGCGGCGAAAGCTGCGGCGCTGAGGCTGAGGGCGGCGGTGAGGGTGAGGAGGAGGTTTTTGTTCATGGAGTTTGGAGTTGGTGGGAAATGCCTACGCGCACCGCTGCAAGGACGCAAGCGCGCAGCGCGGGACGCGTTCTTACTTCGCGAGCAGTTCGCGCAGCTTCGCCACGTCATCTGTCGGGAGGTCGCAGCGGAAATTCTTGCAAACGTAAGCCGCAGGTTTGTCGGTGAGCCGTATTTTGCCCACTTCCTCCAACCGCTCACCGAGCCACTTTTGTCCCGCACCGCCGTCGGCGAGCAGCACGATTTTATTTGGGATGAAATGCGCATGCACTTCGCGCAGCAGCGCGCGTGTGCCGGCAGCGTCGCGCGGCCCGGCGATGACGACCTGGCGGGGCTCCGCGAGCGAGGCGTCGAGCGCCACGAGCATCTGCGGCATGGCTGTGGGTGTTTTTGTGAGCTGCTCGGCAAAGGCGGCGAGCGTCTTTGCGGCACGCTCGTTCAGTTCTTTGCTGTCGGTGATTTGCGCGAGGCGGAGGAGGTTCAGCGCGGCCACGGAATTCGGCGACGGCTCCGCGCCGTCGTAGTCCTCCTTCATGCGCAGCAGGATATTCGGCGCATCCTTTTGCACGCCGAAATAACCGCCGTGCTCGGCGTCGCCGAAGAGCGCGTCCTGCTTCGTCTGCAACTCCACGGCCCATTGCAGCCACGCGGTGTCAAAGTCCGCCTCGTAAAGATCGAGCAGCCCCTGGATGAGCGCCGCGTAGTCGTCGCAGAAGCCCGCGACGTCGCTCGCGCCGTGCCGGTAGCTGCGCAAGAGCGCGCCGTCTTTCCACAGCTCGGCGCGGATGAACTGCGCGGATTTCTGCGCGGCGGAGAGATACGCCGGATCGTCGAGCACCTGCGCGGCGCGGGCGAAGGCGGAGATCATCATGCCGTTCCACGCCGTGATGATTTTGTCGTCCAGATGCGGGCGCGGGCGCTTGGCGCGCAGCTCCAGGAGTTTCGCTTTCGACGCCGCGAGCGAGGCCGCGATTTCGGCCTCGGGCTTTTTGAAAAGCGCCGCCACATCGAGCGGCGAGAGGCGTTGGATGAGAATGTTCGCGCCTTTGAACTCGCCCATCGGATCGCTGCCCGCGGGCGCATTGCCGTCGGCCTCCACGCCGTACACGCGATTGAAAATCATCGCCGCGTCCTCACCGAGCGCCGCGTCGATGTCCGCCTTTTTCCAAACGTAAAACGCACCCTCGGCGTGCTCCGGTTTGCCCTGCTCGATGATGCTGTCCGCGTCCTCCGCGGAATAGAATCCGCCGCTTTTGTCGGTCATGTCCCGGCGGACGTAATCGAGGATGTCGCGCGCGATTTTTTCGTCCGCGGGGTCGTGCGTGATTTGGAACGCTTCGAGGTACGAGCACGCGAGCTGCGCCTGATCGTAGAGCATTTTTTCAAAGTGCGGGACGTGCCAGAACTTGTCCACCGAGTAGCGGTGAAAGCCGCCCCCGAGATGGTCGTGCATGCCGCCCGCGGCCATCTGGCGGAGGGTGTGTGTGGTCACGGCCAGCGCGGCTTTGCTGTCCTTCGTGTCCGCGCCTTCGCGGGCGTAGTAGCGGAGCAGGAAATTCAGCGCGACGGGTCGCGGAAATTTCGGCGCACCGCCGAATCCACCGAACTCGTCATCGAAAGTTTGCGTGAGCTGCTTGAAGCCCGCGGCGAGCGCCTCCTTGCCCGCGGCCTCGCTTTTCGACGCGCCCGCGGCGGCGTATTCGCCGAGCGCCTTCATCGCGCCGGTCGCGGCCTCGACGACATGCTCGCGGTCATTTTTCCAAGCGTCGGCGAGGCGCTGGATGACGGTCGGAAAACCGGGCCGTCCGCCGCGGTCGTCGGGCGGAAAATAGGTGCCGCCAAAGAACGGCTGGAGGTCGGGCGTGAGGAAGACGCTCATCGGCCAGCCGCCGCCGCCGGTGGTCGCCTGCACGTAGGTCATGTACACGCGATCCACGTCGGGCCGCTCCTCGCGATCCACTTTCACGCAGACAAAAAG
>JAYVNN010000238.1:0-4603 GCA_043758435.1 Chthoniobacter sp. | reverse complement strand
CGTGCCTCCTGGCTTACGAGGATTTTTTCCGCTCCACGCGCTTCGCCTTTGCAGGTTGGAAATTCGGCCGCCGCGACGTGGTGCAGGCCGCGGCTGTTGGCGCGGGGCTGATCGTTTTTTTCTACACCGGCGGGTTCCTCGACTGGCCGTCCATCGAAGCTCCAAAGTCCGGCCCGCGCGGCTCGCTCGCGGGGCTGGTGGAAACCTACGGCGCGTGGGTGCATACCGGCACGGCGAGCGAAAGCGGCCACGAAAAACCGTGGCACTACTGGCTGCAATTGCTCGCGGGTATCCATGTCGCCGACATGCCCTCCGGCGGGCGCGCGCCAGTGGCCGTGACCATCGCCAGCGAACTGCCCGCCGCACTCGGTTTGCTCGCGTCCGTCGCGCTGCTCGCACCGCGCTCGAACCGGCTCGCGCGCTACCTCGCGATCTACGGCGCGGGCGCGTTCATCGCCTACAGCCTCGTGCCGTACAAGACGCCGTGGTGCGTCATCTCGCTCATCTGGCCGTTCCATTTTGTCTTCGCGCTCGCGGTCGTGCGCTGCGCGCAAAAGGTGGACGTGTGGAGCACCGCGGTCATCGCCGGAGCGCTCGGCCTTTTCACCCTGCACGCGACGTGGCAGCTCAATTTCCACCACTATGCCGATGACGCTGAGCCCTACGTCTATGTGCAGACGCGCACCGACATCGAAAAACTGCTCGGCCCGCTGAACACGCTCGTCGCGCGCGATCCCCGCAACCGCTATGTCACCGGCCACATCAGCATGCCCGAGCAGCATCCGCTGACCTGGCTGCTGAATGATTTTCCGCACATTGATTTTCCCACGCTCGAACAGCTCGCCGACCCGCCCGACGCCGACGTGCTGCTCATCAACGACACCCTCATGGACTCGGTCGAACCGAACCTGCATTTCAACTATTTCAAGGAGCCTTTCATCCTGCGCGGCACGTCCACGGACTCGGCCACACTGTATCTGCGGCAGGGCGCGTTCGGGGTGCTCTTTCCGGGGCGCACGCCGGAGTTTCAGCCGGTGGCGGATGGGGTGCCGGAGGAAGTAAAATGAAAGCGATGAGCGCGAACGCCCGTCATTCTGAGTCTTGCGCAAAAAGAGTTTTGCCGGGGGGTGGCAATGAACAATCTCCCGCGCGTGTCATCCTGAGCGGAGCGGAGGCGGAAAGGCGGGCGCAGCGGAGCCGAAGGATCTCGGCGGTTCGTTCACGCGCAGCACAATATCGGACCGCCGGGGTCCTTCGTCTCCGTTCCCACCCACCTTCGCCCGCTGGGAACTCCGCTCAGGATGACGGAAAAGGAGGATGCGCGTGAACTTCGTCGCCGCGCTTCTTTATGCCGTCAGCAGCTCCGCGCTGCTCGCGGTGGCGCTGGCCTTTTTGCGTGGAGGTTTGAGTCCGCTCATCGCGGGTGCGGCGCTCGGTTTCGGCGGGCTGGTCGCGGCGGGGACGCTGTGGCGGGGCCGGCGCGAGAGCTTTCCGATGAAGCCGCCGGGCGGCTGGGAATGGGCGGCCATCACCGCCTTCGCACTCGTGTCGGCGCGGATGTTTTTGTGGCTGGTTTTCCGCGATGGAGATTCGGTGAAGGTGATTTCGCCGAACAATCTCGGCGACCTTTCGCTGCACCTGACCTACATCAATTTTCTCGCGAGTGGCGTGCCGTTCTGGCCGGACAATCCGATCTACTTCGGCGGCAAACTCACCTACCCAATCGGTACCGATCTTTTCAACGCGCTGCTCACGCTCGCGGGAGTGGATGGGCTGCGAGGCTTGATCTGGACAGGGCTGGCGGGCAGCGTGCTGACCGGCGTGGCGCTCTGGCGGTGGGGCCGCGGGTTTGCGCTGCTCGGCTTTCTGGCGAATGGCGGGCTGTTCGGTTTCGCGATTTTTTCCACCGGCCAGCTCGCGGATTTCCAAAGCGCGCAGGCGTGGAAAAGCATCGCCCTCGCGCTGTTCGCCACGCAGCGCGGGCTGCTCTTTGCGCTGCCCGCGGGGCTGGCGCTGCTGTGCAGTTGGCGCACGCGCTTTTTTGCCGCGGGCGACGGCTGGAAACTTACGCGCGGCGGCGAGCTCCTGCTCTACGCGGCGATGCCGCTCTTTCATCTGCACACGTTTCTTTTTCTGTCGCTGATGGTCGGCGCGTGGTTCGTGCTCCACGCGCCCGCGCGGCGCGGGCTGGCGCAGTTTGTGGGTGCGGCGCTGGTGCCCGCGAGCGTGCTGGTGCTGCTCGTCACGGGGATGATGCACGGCGCGAGCGTGCTCGGTTTCAAGGCGGGCTGGATGTGGGACGACGAGGCGTTTGTAAAATGGTGCGCGGGACATTTCGGCGAACCCGCGTGGCTCTATGCGGCGGCGCTTTTCTGGCTGATGAATTTCGGCGTGCTGCCGATTTTCACGGTCATGCTGGGCGTGGTGCTCTGGCGGGAAAGGCGCGCGGTTTTTCCCGCGGCGGCGGTCTTTCCGGCGCTCGGTGCTTTCGTGCTGTGCTGCTTCGTGAAATTCGCGCCGTGGGAGTGGGACAATACGAAGATCATGGTCTGGTCCTACCTCGTGGTGCTGCCGTTTTTGTGGACGCATCTCATCGCACGCTGGCCGGTGTGGGCGCGCGCGGCGGCGGTCTTCGCGCTGTTTTTTTCGGGGTTCGTGT
The DNA here is from genome assembly GCA_043758435.1 of Chthoniobacter sp. Classification (GTDB taxonomy): domain Bacteria; phylum Verrucomicrobiota; class Verrucomicrobiia; order Chthoniobacterales; family Chthoniobacteraceae; genus Chthoniobacter. Next base: position 1,944 of record JAYVNN010000238.1, on the reverse strand, counting down.
CCACGCTCGGCGGGATCGATGCATCGCACCGCGGGCACGAAATCGCGGCGCGCGAGGAATGGGACAATGTTGCGGCGGTGGTGCGGGCGATTCCGGTGTCCGAGCGGTTCGTGGGTGCGCCGACGTACAATCATCCACTGCTCCTCTGCGGACGGAAAATGGCGCTCGGCTACACCGGCCATGTGGCGAGCCACGGGCTGCCGTGGATGGAGCCGTCGGACGATGTGGACGCGCTGCTGAGGGGCGCGGAAAACTGGCGCGAACTCGCGGCGAAACTCCGCTGCCGCTATTTGTTTTGGGGGCGGTGCGAGCAGGCGGCGTATCCCGAATCGACGGAGCCGTGGAAGGACTCCGCGGCGCGGGTGACGCTCGGCGACTGGGGCGAAATCTACGACCTGCAAACCGCGCCGGCAGCCGTCGAAGCAAAGCCGGAGTGATGCGGCGCAGCCGGGCTACTTTGTTTCCGCTTCGCTGAGGACGATGACGCCCTCGGCGACGACTGCACCTCGGACCCGCGCGGCGACTTCAAACTGCCAGAGCGCGCCAACCACCGCGGTTTTTCGCGCGGAAAAAATGATCTCGTCGGACGGGCGTACGGCGCGGAGAAATTTCATCGCGCGGATGGCCGAGAGGCGGAAGGTGCGGCCGGGTTGGCCGGCGGCGAGGCCGGCGGTCTGCGCGAGCGCCTCGGTGAGGATGACGCCGGGCACGAGCGGGTCGCCGGGGAAATGGCCGCGAAAAAAGGGCTCACCGGGCGGAAAGGTTTTGCCGCACTCCGCGCTCTCGCCGGGGACGAGCGCCCGCACTTCATCCACAAAAACAAACGGCGCGCGGTGCGGCAGGCCGAGCGTGGCGGGATCGCGCGGGGTCACTGCTCGGAGGGGACGAAGTAGGCGAATCTCCAACTGCCGCCGACGAGGCGGATGCCGGCGCGGTAGCCTTTGTAGCCCGGGTCGCTGACCACGGCGGCGGGCGCGACCATGAAGCGTTCATTGGGGACGAAAGTCTCGCGCAGGACGGTGGCGAGTTCCGGCCAGGTGCCGTGCTGATCCCAGTAGATGAAGGGCGTCTCGCCGGGGGGCGCGGTGTCCCAGCGGTAGCCGAAATCGGGGGCCATCAGCGAGGTGAGCATGGTGTGATCCCGCTTTGCTACGGCGAGGCGGAGGCGGCCGAGGAAGGCCTGGAAGGTCTGGTCGCCGGACTGGTCCTTGAAGGGCTGTTTGTCGGCGTCGTCCTTTTTCTTGTACGGAGCTTGGCAGGCGGCAACGGCGAAAACGAGGAGGGCAGGCAGGAGCACGCGGAGTTTCATCGGGCGGAAAAATGGGGGCGCGGGAGAGGGAAGGCGAGGGGATTCTTTGGGTGGGAGATGGCCGCAAAAGAGCGCAAGGAACGCGAAAAATGTTTGGAAGTACAGAAACTCCAGCGCGTGTCATCCTGAGCGGAGCGGAGGCGGAAAAGCGGGCGCAGCGCAGTCGCAGGACCCCGGTGGTTCGTTCACGCGCTCTACGTCATCGAACCGCCGGGGTTTGCCGCCTGCCACGAAACCCACCGGCGTCTCGCGGACTCGACTTTCGACTCCGTTCCCGCCCACCTTCGCCCGCCGGGAACTCCGCTCAGGATGACACGCTCTTTTGCGGCCATCCACCGCCCCACCCGCATTATCCGTTGCTGGGTGCTTTCCTGCGCTTATTATCAGGGCGGTGATTGCCTCCCGCCTCAGCTACGTTCTTCGCACCTGCACGGCTTTGTCGCTGGCTGTGCTGGGGGTGGCTTTAGCCGACGCCGGGGCGCCGGCGGAAAGGCGCACGCTGCCGGATTTCGACAAACGCCAGCCGGTTGCGGCGGTGGCGGTGCCGCCCGAGAAAGCGGCGGCGGCGGGCCAGTTGCGGAGCCGGTTGCGCGAGGCGCGGGTGGAGGTGGATGTGCTGTCGGAAGCGCCGACGT
>JAYVNN010000237.1:0-4615 GCA_043758435.1 Chthoniobacter sp. | reverse complement strand
GGGCGGGAGTTCATCCGTTCGGGGAAAGTCGGCGACATCGGCATGGTGCGCTGCTTTGTCCACTACGGCGGCGGCGCGGACAAACCGATCCCCACCGTCGAAGTCCCCAAAGAGCTCGACTGGGACATGTGGTGCGGCCCCGCGCCGCTCCGGCCCTACAACGGCGGCGACCCGCGCGACAAAAACCAGGCCTGGCGCGGCGCGATCCACCCGCGCGGCTTCCGCAGTTACCTCGACTACGCCAACGGCACGCTCGGCGACTGGGGCATCCACTGGCTCGACCAAGTGCTGTGGATCACCGGCGAAAAATATCCGAAGAAAATCTTTTCCGCTGGCGGCCGTCCCATCAAAGGCCCGGTCATCCTCACGCCGAACGAACAGACCAGCGACTCCCCCGACCACCAGCTCGCCACGTTCGAGTTCGACAAGTTCACCGTGCAGTGGGAGCACCGCCAGTTCGCCGGCAACGCGACGGACAAAGGCGAAAACGTCGGCTGCTATTTCTACGGCACGAAGGGCATCTTTCACCAAGGCTGGGAGAAGGGCTGGACGTTTTATCCGGTCAACGACAAAGACCCGGTGCAGCATGAAGACGCGGTGCTCCATGAGCCCGATTCGCAGAACATCAAGGAGCTGTGGGCGGACTTCCTCAACGCCATCAAGACCGGCGCGAAACCCGTCAGCGACATCGAGGAAATCCACCGCTCCACCAACGTCGCGCTGCTCGGCATGCTCAGCCTCAAGCTCGGGCGCAGCATCGAGTGGGACGGCGTGAAAGAAACCGTCATCGGCGACGAAGTCGCCAACAAACTGCTCCGCCGCGACTACCGCAAAGGCTGGGAATATCCGGCGGTCTGAACGCGTGGCGCTGGGCGCAGCGCACATCCAAAAAAACGCCGTCATCCTGAACGGAGTTTCGTCGCGGGCGCAGGCGGGGCGAAACGCAGTGAAGGATCGCTGACTGAAACGCGGGCGGAGGCGGTGGGAGGAACGTGACACAGCCCGTCCCGCCGTGCCGCTCGCGCTCACGCACGCACAGCCGCACAGCCGGGACGGGCTGTGTCACTCTCCCACCGCCTCCGCCCGTTCCTGTCAGCGGTTCTTCACTCCGCCATTGTCGCAAAGCCTCCAAGGGCTGCGTTCAGAATGACGGTTGGTTTTTGGATCGCTCCGCGAACGCCACCAATGCCTCCGCTGAACGACAGCGTGGTTTAATTTTTCCCCGGCTCGTCCGGCGCTTCCGCCACGAGCTGAAACCACGGGCCGAAGGTGCTCGTAATTTCGCGCCATAGCTTCGGGCAGCGTTCCAAATCGAGCATCTCGCGCTCCGCCTTTTGCACCAGCCACGAGCGCTCCGCGAGTTCGCCTTCGAGCTGGCCTTTGCTCCAGCCCGCGTAGCCCACGAAGGCGCGCACCGTCACCGTCTCGTCGGCCAGCGCCTGCTCCGCCTCGTCGATCACCAGATGATGCCGGCACTCCATGCACTGCGTCTGCGGATGCCATTGGAACGACGCGAAAATGAGCTGATCCGTGGACACCGGCCCGCCGAGAAAGACCGGCACACGAGCGAGCGACCCGAGGTCGCGCCCCGGAAGCAAGTCCTCCACCGTGCGGCCCGCCGGGCGGTTCAGCGTGAGGCCAAACGAGCCTTCCTCCGTGTCGTTCGTCGAGAGAAAGAGCACGGTCTTGGCGAAGTTCGGATCGCGCAGACTGGGATGCGCGATGAGCACCGAGCCGCTCAGGCTGAGGGAGGACGGATTGAATTCGCGCACGCCCGGAAGCTAGGAATGACCGGCCATTCCGCAAGGGCGAGTCGGCCCGTCTTTTCGCACAAGCGGCCCAGCTCACTCCTTGTTTTCTCACCGGGCATCATTAGCGTCTGGCCATGACTGTTTCACTGAGCACCCACTTCGATGGAAAAAGCATTGTGCTCGATGAGGACTATCCCCTTCACCCTCGGGCGAAGCTCCTCGTCACTGTCATCGAAAACGCCGGAGAGCACGATGACCAAGCCGAACGCCATGCCTGGAGCGCCCGCAGTAAGCAGGCCATGGCCCGCGTGTTTGGCAGCGACGAGCCGGAGTATTCCGCCGCCGACGCCATCCCGTGAAGCCCGGCGACATCGTCCTCACCCCGCTGCCCCAGGCGGATGGCCAGGTGAAGCCGCGGCCGCGGTGGTTTTGGATTTGCTGGCTCCTTTCGACGACGCGCTGGCCTGCGGCATCAGCACCCAGCTTCGCCATGCCGTGCCGGGCTTCGATGAATTCATGCAGCCGCACGATGACGACTTCCGCCAGAGCGGGCTCAAAGCCGCGTCCGTCATCGGCCTCGGTTATGTGACCGTGCTGATGCTGGGCGATGTGATCTGCCGCATCGGCAAAATCTCACCTGCGAGATTGCAGCGTCTGCTCGCCCGGCTCGGCGAACATTTCACGGTGCTCGCGTCGCGGATTTCGTAGCAAAGATTTCGTAAGCCTGCGTCCCGCCCGCAAGCGGCCGATGGCCGACGGGGAGACTGTGAAAGCAGTCCGCTGCGCTGAAGTCGGCGGCGTTTCGCGTCCCGTCGGGACGCTTGATGGTAGCCGTGGGCTTCAGCCCGCGGAGGTTGGGCGAAAGTGGCGATGTCGCGTAGCGACGTTTGACGAGCTTCAAATGTCGCTACGCGACAAGGCTTCTCCACGGTGCTGACCGTGGGCTGAAGCCCACGGCTACTTTCGTTCATCCCGCCGGGACGGTTGGTCGCCTGCCGAAAGCGGTGTCGTCGCTGCGCTCTGCCACCGCACTCCTAAACGGCGCTACTTCAGATTCGCTCGTCGAGAGTTTCACGGACGGCGAGAGCGACGATGACTTTGCCGGTCTGCTTGAAAAAGCGCCTGATCTCGGTGGGGGCGTCGCCGGTGGAGTCGAAGGAGACGATGAAGCCCTTGCCGCACTCCTCGTGGGCCAGCATGGCCTCAAAGGCGTCCACGTCGGGGCGGCCCACCTTGTCCTAGGCGAGTCCCTTGTCGCTCAACCAACTATCGATTTCCCCAGGTATGCTCTTGTCTGGCTTCTGAGGATCGAACTCGCGGTAGAGTTTACCAACTAGGTCGGTGTGGAGCGCTTTGAGTGTTTGATCCTTTAGGAGAAGAACCTGTTTCCTGAGACCGAGCATGTAGCCGACTTCCAAAGCGACATTGGGATTGAACTCGTCGGTTACCAACCGCTCGAAAACTGCGATTCCGAAAGCACACCCATACACGTAGGTCCAAATGTTCGGGAACAAATCCTCGTGAAACTCCCTATCACGCGCGAGCAGTCCGGTAAGACCATGCTTCTTCAATGCTTTCTTGATCGCCGTCTCGATCTTTGAATGCACCCGGGTTTTGCCAAACCGCATCATGATGAAGCAGGTCGCATCCGCGTTTCGGTGAGCCGAACGAAAGCGTTTCAAACTATCATGGATGATTGCGGGTGGAGCGACGAGCCCGTTGCTTGTCCGCAACTTCTCTTCACTCGGCGGCAACCCCTGCTCAATGGTGTCAAGAAATGGAATGACATAGCGGGAGATGATCGCGTCGGAAAGACTCTCGTCGTAACGGTAATTGGTAGCCTTGCCAGATATGCTCAAATGGGAAGCCACATCATAAAGATGCCTTTCCTTGTTCCGCGCCATTCGGAGCGCCTCCAAGCCAACCCGTGCGATTTCATCTACATCGCGGGGCTGGGGAGGCTGACTTCGGCCATAGGGGTATTTGACGCTCTCGCTTTTCCAATAGTCCTCTGTCTCTACGTCCAGCGCCTTTAACCTTCTGGCAATGATTGGAATGGTTTCCATCCAATCCAGCAGCCCGACTAAACGCATCGTCACTTCGCTGAAGCCAGCCTCCAATGCGATGCGTCGCCGATGCTTGAAGTCCTTAAGTAGAGTGCTCATAGCCGGTCCTCGAAGGCGCGCTTCTCCTTGGTCTCGCCCCAGAAGACTTCGTAGTTGCGGTTCGAGTTGAAGGGCGGGTCGATGTAGATGAGATCGACGCACTGCGCGGGGAGGTTCTTGAGCTGGTCGAGATTGTCGCCGCACCAGACGACGCGCGTGTCCGCGAGGGCGGAGGATTTTGCGGCAGCCATGCGCGCGAAGCTAGCGAACGGTACGCTGCATGGTCAATGGGCGCAGCAATCCGGCCAGGCCACGCCGCGGATTTTTTCGCGTGTCGCGCGCGCTGCCTTTGCTACGGTCTGCGCCCACATGCCGAGCCCAGCCGCACCTTTGACCATCGCCGGACGCGAGTTCCATTCGCGCCTGCTCCTCGGCACGGGGAAATTTTCGTCCAACGCGGCGATGGCGGACGCGCTCGACGCCAGCGGGTGCCAGATCGTGACCGTGGCTTTGCGCCGCGCCGATCTCTCGGGGAAGGGCGACCCGTTTGCCAACATCCTCGATTTCATCGACCCGGAAAAATACCTGCTCCTGCCCAACACCAGCGGCGCGATGAACGCCGAGGAAGCTGTGCGCCTCGCGCGGCTCGCCGCCGCCGCCGGTTTGCCGAAATGGGTGAAGCTCGAAATCCATCCCGACCCGCGCTACCTGCTGCCCGACCCGATCGAGACGTTGAAAGCCGCGGAGATTCTCGTGCGC
>JAYVNN010000236.1:0-13910 GCA_043758435.1 Chthoniobacter sp. | reverse complement strand
TTGTCCATCATCAGGTCGGCGATGCCGGTCGCGTAGAAATTGTAGGCGGTGTGCGGGCGCGCGGCGGGGAGCACGTCCACGCTGTTCATCTTCACGCTTTCCGCATTCCAGTAGCGCGGATTTTTCACCAGCCGCACGCGGTCGAAGGGCCGCCATTCCTTGAGCAGAAAAGGCCCGTTGCCCATGAAGTGCGCGGGCTTGCTCGCCCAGTCGGAATATTTTTCCACCGTCGCGCGATGCACCGGGAGCAGCGTGGAAAAGGCGCAGAGATCGAGAAAAAAAGGCGTCGGATTTTCCAGCGTGATCTCGATGGTGTAAGCGTCCGGCGCACGCACAGCGACGGTCGCGAAGTCCTTCGACTTACCCTCGCCGAAGTCTTTCGCACCGCGGATGTAGTAGAGCTGATAGGCGTACTCGGACGCGGTCGCGGGGAGCAGCGTGCGCCGCCAGGAGTAGAGGAAATCTTCCGCGGTCACAGGGTCGCCGTTGCTCCATTTGGCATCATGCCGCAGGTGGAAAGTGTAATGCAGCGTATCGGCGGAAATCTCCCAGCGCTCGGCCACGCCGGGCTGCGGCACGCCCTTGCTGTCAAAGGCCGTGAGGCCCTCGAACAGTGCGTACATCAGGCGGCTCGTGGCTTGCGCGGTGCTCAGCGGCGGGTCGAGCAGCTCGGGCTCCGCGCCGTTGATGAAGACCAGCTCCGCGCGATCCGGCACGCGCCCGCAGCCGCAGAGTGCGACGGCCGCGAGGGCGAGGAGTGTGAGGCGAAACGGAATGCTTTTCACGATTGGGCGGCGAGCTTGCATGAAACGCGCAGCGGTTCCAAGGGCTTCGCGCTGCTACTGCCCCTGATCGAGTTTGAAGTTCACCTTGATCTCAAAAAACTCCCCGTCGCCGAGCCCCGCGGGCAGCGGGTCGATCTGCTGCACCTTGTTCGCGGCGGCGAGGACGGACTCGTCCATCACCGGATTGCCTGACGAATTGACGATCTCGCGGTTGCTGATCGTGCCGTCTTTGGCGATGCGGATTTTCAGCGTCGTCACGAAATCTGCGCCCGCTTTGACGATGGAAGTCGGTTGCTCCCAGCGGTTGTGAAGGCGGTCGTGGAGCATCGTGAAATACCAGCCGTTCTCGGACGCGCCCGTGCCGTTGCCCGTCTTGCCCGGCCCTTTGCCATTGCCGGTTCCGGGGCCGTTGCCGCCGGCTTTGGCGGTGCCCGGTTTGGCTTCGGTGGAAGTAGCCGCGCCCTCGTTTTTTTTCGCGCCCGGCGTGCCTTTGGGTTTTTCCGCGGGCGTGGCTTTGGGCTTTGGTGAAGTGTCCGCCGCCGCGCTGGTTTTCGGCGTCGCCTTGGGTTTTGGCGAAGTCGGCGGCGTGGCTTTCGGCGTGGTGGGCTTCGGCGTTTCGGGTTTGGGTGTGGTGGGTTTTGGCGTCGTCGGCTTGGGCGTCGCGGGCCGCGGAGTGGTGGGCACGGGCGTGGCTTTCGGCTCCACAATTTCGCTCGGAGCCGGAAGCGCGACGGGCGGTGGCTGCACGAGTTCCATTTTCGGCTCCGGCTTCGGCGGCGGTTCCGGTTCCGGCACGTCGGGATTGCTCACCGGCTCGGGCTCACCCGCGCCGGTTTCACCGCCGCCGACCGACCCGCCTTCCAGCCACAGCACTTGATCCGGCGGTTTTTTCCCCGGCCACGCGCTGACCAGCCACACCGCGCCGATGAAGAAGACGTGCAGCACGGCGACGATGAGCAGATTTCGTCGGAATGATGAATCCTCGGGCATGGTAGTCAGACGGAGCGGGCGTCCGATTTACCGCAGACGCGCAGAGCTTTTTGAGAGGGACGCAGAGGAAAGAAAAACAAACCCTCTGCGTTTTTCTCAAAAAGCTCTGCGCCTCTGCGGTAAAAAATAGCGCTCATTTTTCGGGATTCGTGACCACGCCGACTTTCGTGATCTTCGCGCGCTGCACCGCGTCCATCACGTCGATGAGCTTTTGCACCGCGAGTTCCTTGTGCGAACGGATGACGACCGCGACCTCGGGCCGCGTTTCTTTCAAAGCGATGAGCTGCGCCTGGAGCTGCGCGAGTTCCACCGGCTCGCCGTTCAGCTCGATCTTCGCCTCGCGGTTGATCGCGATGGTTTGCACGGCCTTTGGATCGACGGCGCCCTTCGCCGCCTCGCTCGACGGGATGACGAGATCGACGCTGTTTTCCATGAGCGGCGTGGTGATCATGAAAATGATCAGCAGGACGAACGCGAGATCGAGCAGCGGCGTGACGTTCAGCTCGCTGAGCGTGTGCAGGCTTTGGCGGTCGGAAAAGCGGCGCATGGCTAGGAAAGGCGAAAGGCGAAGGGCGAAGGGCGAAAGGAAAAGTCTCGCCTGCGGACCGGCCATCGCCTTTCGCCTTTCGCCTTTCGCCTTTTTTTCATTTCCACCCCTTCTCCCGCCCGCCGTGGTCCACGTATTTGTGCTCGAATTCGGACGCGAGTTCGGCGGCGAAATTGTCCAGCCCGACGATGATCGCGCGCAACGTGGTGATGAGGTAGTTGTACCCAAACATTGCCGGGATCGCGACGAGCAGGCCGGTGACGGTGGTGATGAGCGCGGCGCTCACGCCGGGAGCCATCGCGGCGAGATTCGCGGAGCCCGCGGCGGCCACGTCGCTGAAAGTTTCCATCACACCCCAGACCGTGCCGAGCAGGCCGAGGAACGGCGCTCCACTGACCGCGGTGGCGAGGATAATCATCTGCCCCTCCAGCCGCAGCGCGGTCTCGCCGACGGCGCGCTCCATGGCGCTCGTGACCACGCGCATCTGCGCGGGCGAGATGCGCGGCGCGGTGTCGAGCCGGCCGCGGAAAGTTTCATCCACCTCCGCCGAGCCGAGGAGCTGGAAAGTCAGCTCCTGGCAGCCCGCTTTGTACACGGCGAAAAGCGGCGCGCCGTCGAAGCGGATGCGGTCGGTGTAGATGCGCAGCGGCTGGCGATCGGTGCGAAAGAGCGAGAGGAACTGGTCGCGGCGGCGCTGCGCGTGGCGGAGCATGCGGAACTTTGTGACCATGACCGTCCAGCTAAAGACGGACGCGAGGAAGAGCGCGAACAGGATGAGCCGGCCCGGCAGCGTCGAGTTTTCAAAGGCAAAAACGATGCCGCCGCCGGCGGCGAGGAGGTTCGGAAAAAGCGTGACCGCCATGAGATGCGCAGTGCTTTAGCGGAATGCGGCGCGGGTTCAAAGGCAAAGCGGAGGGGAAGATTTTTTGGACGGAATCTTTCCAAATTACGGAAGGGGAAAAATACGGATCAGCAATTCCGTCCTTTGGCCGAATTCCGTAATTCCGTTTCAAATCCGCCGATCACGTTCAGAGTCTCCTCGTGAAGTTTTTCCGCCTCGTCCTGCTCGCCGCGCTGCTCGCGCCGTCCGCCGTTTTACGCGCGGAGGAAAACCGCTACGAGGTGCTAGGCAAGGTGCTCATGCCGTTTGCGAATGTCTTCGCGAAGAGCACGAAAAATCCCAATCGTGCGCTGCAACTCACGGCGCGGCTGGAGCTGATGACCGGCCTGCCGCCCGCGCTGCTCGGCACGCGCGCGGAGCTGGCGTTGCAATATCCCGACAAGCTCCGCCTGCGCGCGCCGGTGCTCGGCGAGGAGCTGACCATCTGCCGCGACGGGCAAAAGGTGTGGGCCTATCCCGGCGCGAAAGCCGCCGCGCTGCTCGACGCCGCGACCGCCGGCAAAAAACTCCTGAAGCCCGATGCGAAAGCGCAGCTCCCGCCCTTCGCCCTGCCCATCCCCGAAAAGCAGCTCGTCCTGCTGCCGTTGCTTTTCCAAGTGAAGGACGTGGGCGCGGAACCGCTCGACGGCGAACCTTGCCGCGTGCTCGATCTTTTCCTCATGCCCGAGCTGGCGCGTTCGCTCCGCGAAAAGGACTCTGCCGCGCGCGTCTGGGTGCGCGGCGACGGCAAACCCGCGCGGCTTTCCGTGGCGCGCGCCGGCTGGCAGATCGCCGTGCGTTTCGAGCGCGTGGAGTTTTCCAAATCGCTGCCGCCCGAGACCTGGCAGCCCACCGCCGAGCAGGCCGCCGACGTGCTCCAGCTCGACGCCGCGCGCTACGGGCAACTGCTCGGCGCGCTCGTGAAATAATCCGCCTACGCTGACCCGCCGCGCGGCGGGCGCGCGGGCTGGAGATGTGCGAAACGCGTCGCCCACTCCGCGGGCAGCCGCATCGGCTTTCCCGGTGGCATCTGGATGACCGCGAGCATCTGCCGGCACGTCACGAGCAGCAGGCCGTCGGAGGGGCGGCGAATCTCGAAGGCGCACCAAAAGCGGAGCCGGTCCACGGTTTCCAGCCGCCCTTGAATGATGAGTTTGTCGCCGAGCACCGCAGGCTTTTTGTAATCAATCTCCGTCCGCACCACGACCGGATAAGTCTGCGTGCGCGCCATTTCCACGAGACTCATGCCGAGTTGCTCCGCGAGCAGCGTGCGCGCCGTCTCGATGAAGCGCAGGTAGGCGATGTTATGCACCACCGCCGCGCAGTCCGTGTCGAAAAACATGACCTGCACGGGCACTTCGATGGTCGGCGTCTCGGGAGTTTGATGTTTCACGGTGCGGAGAAAGAATCTAGTTTCTACCGGGTGAACAGCTCTTTAGCGAAAGAAAATGTGGTCCCGCCCGCGGGAAAAAATGCGGCGCTGCTCCGTTGGATGCCGACCATCATCATCGTGGCGGCGGCGCTGGCCTACTATGGGAGTTACCTGCGGTATTGGTTCAATCCGCACGATGAGGGCGGCACCGTCTGCCTCATCGCGCAGCGGCTCATGCAGGGCGAGCGCCCGTGGGCCGACGTGGCGCTCGGCTACAACGTCGGGTGGTTTTATCCGCTCGTCGGTTTGTTTCACCTCACCGGTGTGAACTACCTCGCAGCACGCGCGTTCTTTTTCGCGCTCTCCACGCTCACCGCGCTGCTCGGCTGCGGCATTGTGCGGCGCGTGGGCGGCCCGCGCTGGCTCGGCGTGGCCGTGGGGCTCGTGCTCATCGCGCTGCCCGGCTCGCAGTTCAAAAACTACATTCCACTCGCCGGGATGGCGAACACCGCGTGCCTCATCCACCTGCTGACCACCGATCCCGCGGCGCGGCGAAAATGGCTCGCCGCCATCGCGCTCGGCGGCGCGGTGCTCGGGCTCACCGCGCTCGTGCGCGTGGAGATTGCGATTTTCTTCGCCGTCATCTGGACGCTGCTGCTCCTCCTTGTGCTGCTGGATAAACGACTCGCGTTTCCGCAGCGCGCCGTGAATTGGGTGCTCGGCGGCGTCCTCCTCACTGCCGTGGTCTGCGCGGTGCAGGTGCCGCCGTACTTTTACCTGCGCACGCTCGGCGTCGAATCGTTCTACATCCAGCAAGTCCCCGCCTGGCTCCACGGTCTGCAAGACGGCGTGACCGACCAAATCGGCGCACCGGAAAAAACTGCGCCCGCGCCCGCTGCGACCGTGGAAAACGCTCCCGCAAAAACGCCGCCCATCGTCCTCGACCGCAGCACCCTTCGCCGCCATCCGCTTTCCGGCATCTGGCATCCGCGCACTTTTGCCGGGCTGCCCGGCGACCGCTGGGATCGCGTCCTCGCCTTCCTCACCCACGCGCCGCTCGTCGGCTTCGGCCTTTTTTTTCTCGGCGGCGTCTTCGGCTGCGCGCGGCGCGTGCTCCGCGGCGACTTCAAACTCAACGAGCACTCCATGAAATGGCTCATCCTCATCGGCGGCTCGCTCGCCACCTTTCCACAGTTCTTTTTCTTCCGTCCCGACCGGCCGCATCTGTCCGAGTTCATGCCCGGCTACATCCTCGCCATGACCGCGTGCATGTCCCTGCTTTGGCCGCGCGGCGAAAAGTGCACCCGCCCGCGCCTCCTGCTGGCTTCGGCTTTCGCGGCCTGCTTTCTCGCGCACCTCGCCGTTTTTGCGCTCTACGCTTTCCAGCATCCCTCCGCCGGTACCGCCGCCGCGCGCACCGGGCGGAAGACGAAATTCGCCGCCGAAAACGGCGTCGCCATCCGCGCCTCGAAAAAGGAAGCCGCCTCCCTCACCATCGTCCGCGACACCATCCTCGCCCACTCGCGCGCCGACGACTTCCTCGTCTGCTACCCCTACAACCCCGGCTACAACCTCATGACCAACCGGCGCACCTACGTCCACAACGTCTATGTCGATAACGCCACCCACGAGCCCGGCTGGGTCGCGCAGACCATCCGCGACTTCGAGGAGAAAAAGCCCGCCGTCATCGTCATCGACGACCGCGCCATCAACGGCAGCAACGCGTCGCGTTTCTCTCACTGGGCCGCGCCCGTCCTCGACTACGTGAAAATCCACTACGCCCGCGTCGCCGAGATCAAATCCGCCACCGAATCCATCCAAATCTACGCCACCTCCTTCGCCCCAATCGAACCATGAACCGCAAAGCCATCATCCTCGCCGGCGGCGCCGGCACCCGCCTGCACCCGCTCACCCGCATCGCCTGCAAGCAGCTCCTGCCCGTCTATGACAAGCCGATGATCTACTACCCGCTCGCCACCCTCATGCTCGGCGGCATCCGCGAAGTCCTCATCATCTCCACGCCCAAGGACCTGCCCCAGTTCCGCGGCCTCTTCGGCGACGGCGCGCACCTCGGCATGCGCTTCGAGTATGAGGAGCAGGAGAAGCCCGCCGGCATCGCCCAGGCTTTTCTCATCGGCGAAAAATTCATCGGCTCCGGTGGCGTCACGCTCATCCTCGGCGACAATATTTTCTACGGAAAACTCGACTTCTTCCGCGACGCCCTGCGCGTGGTGGAAAGCGACGGAGGTGCCTGCGTCTTTGGTTATCAGGTGCGCGACCCCGAGCGCTACGGCGTCGTCGAGTTTGGCCCCGATGGCAAAGCCCTCAGCCTCGAGGAAAAGCCCGCGAAACCCAAGAGCCACTTCGCCGTCCCCGGCCTCTACGTCTATGACCGCGAGATTGTGAATATCACTCGCGACTTACAACCCAGCCCACGGGGCGAGCTGGAAATAACCGACGTCAACCGCGAATACCTAAAGCGCGGCAAGCTCAACGTCCGCGTCCTAGGTCGAGGCATGGCTTGGTTGGACACGGGAACCCAAGCCAGCTTGCTCGAAGCGAGCAACTACATCGCCGCCATCCAAAACCGTCAGGGTCTGATGATTGCCAACATCGAGGAGATCGCCTACCACCAAGGCTTCATCGACCGCGCCGGCCTCCAAGCCGCCATCGCCGCGCTGCCGAAGAACGAGTATCGGGAGTATTTGCAGGCGGTGTGTGAGGAGGGTTAAGCGGGCACGGATGCTGGCGTGATTTCTTCCGCCCCTGCGGGGCTTGGCCGCCTTTTGTGCGATGACACCCAGCGATGAATCGCTGGGCTATTCTCGGATGTCCCTGCGGGACAAGAGGGCAAGAAGCCGACGGGATCGGTCCGAGCGACACACGCGCGAACCCACCGTTGAAACGGTGGGCTATTTTCGGTCGCCCTGGCGGGCTAGGCATGATGATAATCCCATTTCGTCCCACTCTGCCATGTCCCGCAGGGACACCCGAAAATAGCCCAGCGATTTATCGCTGGGTAAGCCATCCAACAACGAAATAGTCCCGTCAGGGACGAAAGAACCACCCATGCACTCCTTCGTTAGCTGCCTGATCCATTGCGTGTGGGCCACGAAAGAACGCCGCCCTTTCCTCACGCCGGAACTCCAAGAACGTCTGTGGCCGTATCTCGGCGGCATCGCCCGCGAAAATGGCATGAAGGCACTGGGTGTAGGCGGGGTCGCGGATCACGTTCACATGCTTATCTCGCTCCCCTCCACGCTGGCCATCGCCAAGGCCGTGCAGCTTCTCAAGGGCAATTCCTCAAAGTGGATGCACGACACGTTTCCCGATGAGTCGGACTTCAACTGGCAGGAAGGATACGGCGCGTTCAGCATCGGCATCTCCGGCGTGGACGACACGCTCGCCTACATTCGCAACCAGGCCGCGCACCATCGGAAGCTGACGTTTCGCGACGAGGTGGCCGTGTTTTTGCAGAAGCACGGGATGGAATACGACGAGCGGATGCTGGCGTGAATTCTTTCGCCCCTGCGGGGCTTTGGCTTGTTCTTTGGACATGACCCACCGTTAAAACGGTGGGCTATTTTCGGATGTCCCTGTGGGACAGCGGCAGCTCACTCGCTCAATCCCGCACCGCCGCCGTGACCAGTTCCAGCACGCGGCGCAGGCCGTCGTCGCCGCCGAGGCTGCCTTCGTTGAAGGGTGTGCGGGGGATCGGTTTCCAGTCGTCGCGCGAGGTGTCGGGCGCGGGTTGCGGGAGGCCGGTGAGCGCGGGGTCGTACTGGCCGTTGTTGCCGCCGAGCTTGTAGATGACCACATCCAACGACGGCACGATGAAGATGCCGAAGCCGCCCGCGCCGGATTTGTAAAAGGCATCGCGCGGCGCACCGATCACATGGCCGTCGGCGTTGTGCTCGAATTGCAGCGAGAAAGGCGTGTGCGGGTTGTAGGGCGAAGGCTGGTTGCACTTCGCGATGTACTCCGCCGGCACGAGCTGACGCCCGCCCCATTTCCCCCCGTGCAGCAGGCAGTAGCCGAAACGCAGCGCATCCGTGGCATGCAGCGCGGTGCTGCCCGCGCCGTTCGCGTGCGGCATGAGAAAATCGCCGCGATGCAGGCAGTAGCCCCACGCGCCCCAGCCCATCGGCTTCGCCAGCCGCTCGCCGATGTAATCCTGCAACTCCATGCCCGTGACATGCCGCAGCACCAGCGACGCGATGTGCGGCGCGGGCGACGAATACGAATACCCCGCACCCGGCTCCGTCCACAGCGGCACGCGCAGCGACGACATGTCGAGGTCGCGGATATTCTGCCCCGGCGCGGCCTTCCCCGGCGACGCCACCCCGCGCACCACATTCGTCGGCGCACTGCCTTCGCCGTTGTAGCCCGCGGTCATGCAGAGCAGTTGCCCGAGCGTGATGTCCGCCTTCCGCGGGTCATCGAGCGGGAAGGCCTCGGGTAAATAATTCTCGGTGAAAACCTTCGTGTCCAAACCGTCGGGAATCTTCGCCTTGAACTCGCTGAGCATGATCCCGCACGCGATGCTCGTGAACGCCTTGCCCGTGGAAGCCATGTCGGGATTCGCGTCCCGACTCGCCCGGCCGAAGTACTTTTCAAAGACCAGATACCCATGCCGCACCACGAGCAGCCCGCCGTTCTGCGTCCCGCGCTGCGTCAGCTCGAACGCCTTTTCCAACCACGCCGCATCCATCCCGGCGAGTGCACGAATCTGCGCGGGATCCTTTAACGTCCGCCAGCCGCCCTCACTGTCCGGCGGCGGAAAATAATCCACTGCCTGCGCCGCTGAGAGCGCCAAGAAAACGAACGCGAAACCCGCGGCGAAGCATGATGGAACAAGTCGGGGAGGAATGAACATCCGACGATCAAGCCACGAAAAGCCGGGCGGTCAATTCGCCTGTGCGCGAAGCACGCCTCCGCTACTTGCTCGCCTCGCCGGTGGTGGATTCTCCGCGAGGCTAAGGCCGCAGCCCCAAGGCCCGCGCCTAGTTCACGTTGAAAAATTCCGGCTGCCGGCTCATTCCATAACTCGCTGGAAAAACCAAAACGCGCCCGCCATCGTCACCGCAAGCGCGCCGGCGGTGATGACCCGCTCGGACGCGCGCCCGCTGCGCCGCCGGAGCAGCGCGAGCAGCGGCGCGACGGTGAGGACGATGCAGGCCTGGCCGATTTCCACGCCGCCATTGAAGGCCGCCAGCGACCAGCCGAGCGCGTGGCGCGGGAGCACCATTTCTTGGAGCACATTGGCAAAGCCGAAGCCGTGGATGAGGCCGAAGCAGAAGGCAAAAAGCAGCCGCGGATCATGCTGCCTTTTTCCAAAAAACGCGTGCAGCCCAACAAAAACGATGCTCAGCGCGATGGCCGGCTCAATGACCGCGGCGGGCGGGCGCAGTACGCCGAAAGTCGCGAGCCCGAGCGTGATGCTGTGCGCGACGGTGAAGGCGGTGACGATTTTCAAAAGCTGCCCCACGCTGCCGCCGAGCAGCAGCAGCCCGATGACAAAAAGGATGTGGTCCGGCCCGATGAAAATGTGATGCACGCCGGAAAAAACGAACTGCCGGACGACACTCGCGACGCTCTGCCGCGCGCCCGCGCGGAACTCGAACGGCGCGGCGTCGCCGGAAAAAATCTCCTGCCGCTGGAGGCTGCCGTTTTCATAAATGTTCACGAAGGTCCGGTGCCGCGGATCGTAGGGGAAAAGCTGCGCCTGCACCCGGATGACGGCGGGCACGGCAGGCCAAGCGTAGTGCAGTTCGAGATGCACGTCGCGCTTGCCCGGCGCGGGGACGATGCCGCGCAGCTCGGCGGCGAGCGGCGTGCCGTCGGCTACGAGGTGCAGGCGCGACTGGACGATGGCCGCGAGGGCATCGCGCTGGGTGGTGAGGACGGCAGGCTCGAGCAGCATGGCGGGCTCGACTGCCGGCAGGTCGTGCGCGAGGTCAGTGGCCGAGGCCGCGAGGCTGGCGGTGAGGCCGTCCGCGCCGACGCGGAGATCGAGAAAGCTCGTGGGCTCATCGTGTGCCGCGGCGCTGACGGCCAGCGTCAGCAGCATCAGCAGCGTGGAAATCCGGCGCAGCGGGCTCACGGTTTTGGCGCGGCGTTTTCCGGCACAACGGTCACGGCGGATGCGGCGCTGCCGAGCTGGTCGAGCGTTTTCACCGCCACGGGTGCGAGCAGCACGCTGAATTGCGGGTTGTAGCTGAGCGCCTGCTGCAAGTGCTTTTGCGCCGCCACGCGGTCCCTCGCCGCCGCCGCGATCATCCCGGCGTGAAAGTGCATTTCCGCATCCTGCGTGCTGCGGTTGAGCGCGCGTTTTATCGCCTCAATGGCGCGCGGCTGGTCGCCGTTTTTGAAATAAACCCACGCCAGCGTGTCGGCCTCCAGGACGTTGCGCGTGAGCTTGTGCTGCTCGGCCAGCCGCAGCGCCTCCACAAGGTTGCGGTCGTGGTCGGCGTAAAACTTCGCCATCTGCATGTGGTCATGCACCGCGCCCGCCACATGCGCCGCGTGCAGCGCCTCGACTTGTGCGTAATATTTCTCCGCCCCGGCGGCGTCCCCTTCCTGCGCGCTGATGTCGCCGAGCGCGGTGAGCGCCGCGTGATTCGGGCCGGCTTCGAGGATGGTCCCGTAGTGCCGCCGCGCGGTGGCAAAGTCCTGGCGGGCCGCGGCAATCTGCCCGGCGGCGAGGAGCACACGCGTATCGCGCGAAGACGCCGCCAGCGCCGGCTCGATGACCTGGGCCGCGGGCAGCAGCGCGCCGTCGTGGAATTGCATCATCGCCAGCTCGGCCCGGCACCACGCGGTGTTTTCGGCAAAAGGCGCACCGGCTTTGAGCGCGCGCTCCATCAGCCACATGGCTTTGCTTTTGTTGCCCGTGAGCCACAGCAGATGCGCGCCGCGGCTCCAGGAGGAAAGATCGGGCCGCGCGTCCATCATGCGCTGGTAATGATCGAGCGCCTTGTCGTAGTCGCCGAGTTCCAGCTCGGCATCGCCGAGGATGCCCAGGGCCGCGGGGTTGCCGGCATCTTTTGCCAGCGCCTGTTCCGCCCACTGGATGCTTTGGTCAAAGGTATGCCGACCGCCCGTGACCCATGCCATCCCGGTCATTGCCGCGGTGCTTTGCGGCTGGAGTTCCAGCGCGTGGAGGTAAGCCATTTCTGCGAAGTCGTAATACTGCGGATCAGCCAAGTCGCGCTGCAGTTGCGCGAGACTGTCGCCGACCATGACCCAGGCCACCTCATTGGCCGGCTTCTTCTGCACTTCCGCGAGACTCGCGGCGAAAGCCTTGCCGCTCGCCGAGTCCGGCTTGGGTGCGGGCAGCGCCCCGAGGATTTGCTCCACGCTGCGCTGCGCAGGCTGCGGGGCGGCGCTGGCGGCCGGTGGCGCGACTTTGGCCGGCGGCTTTTTCAAAAGCAGTGCCGCTCCCAGGGCCGCGCTGATGCAGAGGATCGGCACACCCAGCGCCAGTAACGTGTATTTTGGAGAAGAAGGATTCATAGGTTGGAGCGGACAAGAAAGCGCCGGCGCATCGTTGCTCACAACGCGCCGGCGCAGCTCATGGCATGGCCGGTTAGAAACCGACGTTCGGGCCGGAGTCCTTGCTGTTGCGCGGGCCGGCGTGCGGCGTCGCTGCGTAAGGGAAGGTGCGGTTGTAGATCTGATCGTTCGCCGCGGCGTTATCGCCTACGACGGTGATCGTAGTGAAGCTAGGCCCGCTCGCGACCGCCGTTAGCGCGATGTCCACCACATCGTCGCCGAAGCGCCGTCCATTCGGCCAGCCCGCGGGAATCTGCGCGCTGGCACCATTGGCAATGGTGTCTCCGCCGATGAAGCTCAGCCGGTTAAAGCCCGCCTCACCTGACACCTTCGTCGCACCCGTGGTCGTATTCACACGGATGACATCCGGGATATAAACCGCCTGAAGATCGACCCGGCCCGTCGTCTGGAAGTTAGTGCCAAAGACCGCATTGATCAGCACCGCGACTTCGGGATTCAGCGCATAGGTCGCGAACCGGGCGGCGTCCAGCGTCGGCAGCGTGCGGTTGTAGTTGTCCTTGTCGCCCAGCGCCACCAGCACCTCGTTAAAGAGCGGGTTGGCGAGCCGGTTGACCTGGATGTAAGGCCCGGACGCCTGATCCGGCCCGGTCGTCTGGCGCAGGGTGACGCGCGGACGGCTGACCGAGGCATATACGCCCACGCCAGAGCTCTGCGGTTGCAGCGCCCCAGTGTAGGTGAAGCTCGGCAAAGCACTGAGCGGGATCACAATCGAGTAATGCAGCACATTAAAGCCCTTGAACCCATCGACGCCGTTCCCATCCTGACCCAGCCCGTCGTTTAGCGAGCCATTGTTATCGAGGATGCGGGTTTGCAGCAGGTCAAAAATGCCGGGCGTGTCGGCAAAGAAGCCGTCCTCGCGCGGGCCGCAGAAGACGGATGTGCCACCGGGCAGATCATAGGTGGTCTGCAAGGTGTAGGCATCGAGCGCCGCGCGGCTGGTCGCACCGGACACGGCCCGGCCATTGGCATCGTTGTAAGATGGGGTGGTCTTGATGCCGACATTGGGCGGCGGCACCATCAGGGGCGTGGTGTTCAGCGCCGTCCGCGTGCCGCCGATCACGCTGGAGACGTTGTACGTCTGCGTGAAATTCTGCCGGGCGTCGCCGACCGTCTGAATAGGCCCAATCTGCGTCCCGCGGCCATAACGCAGGATAGTATTGGTGTTCTTGTAGTTTCCGCCTGCCGTGCCGACTGGCGAAAACTGAAAGTCATAGCGCTGCGCTTCCTCACCCGTGGTGGGATTGGCGATGTGGATGCTGTACAAGGCATCCGAGGAAAAAGCCTCATACATGACGCCGTCGCCCGGCTCCGAGAAAGGATGCACGCTGACTTCGACGACGAGCACTTTCTCCCCGCCCGGCCGCAGCCGGATGAAGGCATACACGTCGGTGAGGTTGGCCTGCGGATCGAGTTTGATCAGCGGGGCATCGCTATGGCTGGAGGCCAGCGCGCTGGGTGTGGGAGCCAGCCAGGCAGTCGCGGCAAAGGCGGCTCCGGCGGCAAGTTTCGCGGCGTGCTTCACCAGTGTGAAGCGGCGGGTGTTGGCAGTTAGTTTCATAGTTATTGTGATGTTATGGGTTGAGGTCTGACTGAATCGGGTAAACTTGGCGGCTCCGGCGGCGGGCGAGCAGGGCGGGGGCCAGCAGGCCCAGGCCGATGAGGGAGAAAGTCCCAGGCTCCGGCACGGTGGCTGACTGCGTCGGGCCGGTGAAGGTGTCGCCGTTCGCATCCAGCGCATCGAAGGTGACGGTGGCCGGGGCG
>JAYVNN010000235.1:0-13911 GCA_043758435.1 Chthoniobacter sp. | reverse complement strand
CTTGCCGGAGGAACCTACAACGCCGCTGTCGATGGCTCGCCATTCGAGGACTACAATGGCGGCAACACCTTCAACAACGCGGGAACCTTTGTGCGCTCTGGCGGGACGGACCCGATGAGCGTTCACTCATGGACCTTCAACAACACCGGCATCATCCGTTGCGAGGTCGGAGTGTTGCGATTCGATGGGTTGCTCAACTTGAACGCCGGCACGAGCTTCACGGGAACTGCTCCGATTCATTTCAACGGAACGGTGCATGCCAATACCGCGGTGACCATCCCCGCGACAGTTAGTCTGGTCGGCGGCACCTTGTTTTGTCCTATCGGCGCCTCGCTCAACGGCAACACGGAATGGTCCGGCGGCGTCATCAACGGGACGCTAAACATCCCGGCGGGCGCGATCCTCAACATTACCGGAGGCACGGCGAAATATCTCATTGGTGGCACGGTGTTGAACAACGCCGGCACGATCAACTGGACGGGGGGCAACGGCGGCTACGTAAGTGATTCGGGGGGAGCCTGCACGATCAACAATCTCGCTGGCGGAACCTATAACGCCGCCGTGGACGGTTCGCCGTTCGAGGACTACAACGGCGGCAACACTTTCAACAATGCGGGAACGTTCGTGCGCTCGGGCGGGACGAACCCGATGAGCGTTCACTCATGGACCTTCATCAATACCGGCACGATCCGGTGCAATAACTCCATTTTGCAATTTGATGGGGTCCTTAACATGAACTCAGGCACGAGCTTGACCGGGGCGGGACATATCAATCTAAATGGGACAGTCACCGCCAATGCCGCGTTTACCATTTCCACGGCAGTCAGTTTGGTCGGTGGCGTTCTGAATTGTCCATCTGGCGCGGCTGCTAATGGGACGATGGAATGGGTCAATGGAACATTGGGGGGCACACTGAACATTCCTTCTGGGTCGGTTCTCAACCTCACGGGCCCCTCGATTAAGTTGCTTGCTGGCAGCGCGGTAATGAACAACTCAGGGACCATCAACTGGACGGCTGGTAACGGCGGTTACCTGCGTGACTCCGGAGGAGGCTGCACGATCAACAACCTCGGCAGCGGCACCTTTAACGTGGCGGCAGATGGCTCACCATTCGAGAACTACAACGGCGGCAACGTCTTCAATAACGCGGGCAACTTCATCAAGTCCGCCGGCGCGGGGACGGCCAATGTCCACAGTTGGACGTTCAAGAATACCTACAAGATCATCGCCAGCTCTGGAGCGATTGTCTTTGACGGCGGCGAGATCGATCTCAATCCTGGCGGCTTTGTCATGGGCCTCACGGAAGTTCATTTCAGCGGCGGGACGACCGTGTTAAGAGGCAGCACGACGTGTCTCGGCGGACATGGAATCTTCGATGGAGCGACCCTCGCCGGACACTCGGACGGCACCGGCACGCTCGCTGGCGGCCGCTGGGACTGGACCTCAGGAACATTCTCGGGCGCGATCAAAGTGGCGGCGTCCAGTTCGCTGTTTCTTTCCGGCGCGCAGAACCGAGATCTGTCAACCAATTCGGTGATCGAGAATTCTGGAACGATTACAGTCGAAGATGCCGGCAATCTGCGCGGTATCGGCGGGAGTGTCGTCCACAACCTGGCAGGGAGCGCCTTCAATGCCGCAGCCAATGCGAACTTCACAGACTACAACGGTGGCAACTCGTTCATCAATGACGGCAGTGTCGTCATCGGTGCACCCCTTTCGCAATGGACGATGGCCTGGAGTTTCACGCAATCCGCGGGCGGCGCACTTAACGTGGAGGTCGGCGGTCCTTCCGTTTCCCAGTTCGATCGCCTGACCATCGGCGCAACCGCTAATCTGGGGGGCACCGTCAATGTGGCGAAACGCAACGGCTATCTGCCGGCGGTGGGAACCACCTTCGACTTCCTGACCGCCGGCACCGTTTCCGGCACTTTTGCCGCGGTGAATGGCGGCTTCGCCGCCGACTACACGGCGACCATGGCCACGCTTCGCGTCGTCGCTTCAGCCATCACTTTCAATGATTGGAAAAACCTCTACTTTGGAAACACGAGCAACTCCTGGGATCTTGCCATTCCATACGGCGATGGCGTGCCCAACCTGATGAAATATGCGCTCTCGATGGTTCCGACCACGGCCAGCGTCGCAGGGCTGCCGGTAACGCAAAAAGTGGCCGGCCATTTGACCCTGAGCTTCACTCGAAGGTCGCCGTCAGACGTTACTTACACCGTCGCGGCATCCGATGGGTTGGGCTCTTGGCTCCCCCTCGCGCAACTCGCCGCTGGAAGCGAGACGTGGACCGGAGCTGGAGCCGTCGCGGAATCCACTACCGGCGGAACCCGCTCGGTGACGGTTACTGATCCAGAGGCCAGCGCGGCGCATTCCAAGCGCTTCCTCCACTTGCAAGTCACGTTACCTTGAAACGGTAACCTGCGCCGGCGCGTTCAGTGCGGAATCATGGCCCAGAGCGCCTGCGCGGCGAGCGTGAGCGCGAGGCCGGAGAGGCCGATGATGGTGGTGAGCACAGTCCATGTCCGCAGGGTCTGGCCGACGGTGAGGCCGAGTGAGTCGCGCACGATCCAGAAACCGCCGTCGTTGAGGTGCGACAGGACACTCGAGCCGCAGCCCATCGCGATGATGAGCAGCTCGACATTGACCTCGGGATGCTCGGCGGCCACCGGCACGAGCAGACCCGCCGCGACGGTGATCGAGACGGTGGCGGAGCCGGTGGCGATGCGGATGAACGCCGCGACGAGCCAGCCGTAAAAAATCGGCGAGAGATGCGCGCCTTTCGCCAGCTCCCCGAGCGAGCGCGCGACGCCGCAATCCGTGAGCACCCGCGCAAAGCCGCCGCCGCCGCCGACCACGAGCAGCGTGAGGCCGATGGTGGCGATGGCCGCTTCGGTAAAGCCGAGCAACTGCGCCGCGGTGAAGCCGCATCGCGAGCCGAGTGACCAGCTCGCGAAGAGCACGGAGAGGAGCAGCGCGATGGTTGGGTTGCCGATGAAAAGGCCGGCTTTTCCGAGCGCGCTCGCTTGTGCGCCGCACAGCTCCACTGCCGTGCCGACGAGCATCAGCAGGACGGGGAGCAGGATGGAAAGCAGCGTGAGTCCAAAGTCGGGCGCTCTCGCCTTTTCGCGTCCGACCTGCACGACGGAAAGCGGCGCAGTAGCCAGGACATGCCGCACCGCGAGGCGCGCGAAGACCGGCCCGCCGAGAGTGGCGATGGGAATGCCGATGACGAATCCCCAGAGCAGGACTTGGCCCATGCTGGCATTGAGCCGGGCAATCGCGACGACCGGGCCGGGATGCGGCGGCATGAGGCCGTGCATGACCATGAGAAAAGAAACCAGCGGCAGCGCGAGCAGCAGAAAAGGCCGGCGGGATTCGCGCGTGAGCGTGAGCAGGATCGGGAGCAAAAGCACCACACCGACCGCAAACCATGTGGCCAGGCCGACCGCGAGCGCGAGCGCGATGATGCAGAGCACCACGCGCTGCGAGCCGAAGAGGCGCGTGAAGCGCTGGGCGAGCACCTCCGCGCCGCCGGATTCGGCGAGGAATTTTCCGAGGATTGTGCCGAGAGCGAGCACGGCGGCGATGTTGCCGAGCGTTTTGCCGAGGCCGCTTTGAAACGCCTCGACGACATCCGGCATGGTCATCGCGCGCAGGTCGCCGCCGGCTGCTGGCGCGATTTTCACGCCGAGCGCGACGGCGCTGCCACCGACGACCAGCGAGGCGAGCGCGAGGGCGATGAAGGGGTTCACTTTCCACAGCGTGACGAGCGCGACGAGCAGCCCGACCGCTGCGAGGGCCGCGCCGAGGAGAAGCAGGTCGGGGCCGGTCATGGTTCAAATGGTGATGCGCCGCGCGCGGGCGGTGATCGGCCAGCGCTCCGCGGCTGCGCCGTCGCGGACGAGGACGGCTTCGCTGTGCAGCGCGACGGTCGGGCAGACGTGGCGCGGGATGCCGTGGAGCGCCGCGCCCACGGCGAACTCGGCGGCGCGCGATGTCTCGATGACGAGGTGCTCCTCGCTGTGCATGACGGCGGTGGCGTCGGGGAGTTCGAGCAGGCGCACGCGCGGGTGCGGGTTTTCGGCGGCGACGGCTTTGTGGCCGAGGTCGAGGCAGAGCCGGTTCGGGCCGGGCTTGCTGACGACGCGGGTGAGGAGCACTGCGGCGCATTGGAAGGGGAGGTCGGCGAATTTGTCGCCGTAGCCGAAGTCCCACAGCACCGAGGTGCCGGGGCTGCATTCGCGGTCGGCGTGTGTGGCGTGAAAAGGAAACGTGGGCGTGCCGCCAGCGACGAGCGCGGGCACGGGCAGGCCCGCGTGTTCCAGCGCCTCGCGCAGTGCGATGACGGGTGCAAAAGCCGCGTCGCATTGTGCGCGGCGTGCGGAGGAATCGGGCTCGTGAATGTGCCCGTCGTACGCGTGCAGTCCGGCGGCGCGCAGGCCCGCGCTGCCCGCGAGCTGGCGGTAGAGCGCGAGCGCCGCGGCGGGCGCGACACCGGTGCGGTGCATGCCGCAATCGAGATCGAGCAGCACGTCGAGCGTGAGGTGCGCGGCGCTCGCGGCGGCGCTCAGCGCGCGGATCGCGGCCGAGTCGTCGGCGATGGTCGAAAAGTGTGTCGCGGGAAAAGAGCGAGCGAGTTCGCAAAGGCGCGCGACGTTTGGCCCCACAGGCGCAAATGCGAGCAGTACATCCGGCGCACCGGCGAGCGCGCACATCTCCGCCTCGGCGATGGTCGCACATTTGAATTTCGTGATCCCGAGCGCGAGCTGGCGCGCGACGAGCAGGCCGAGTTTGTGCGTCTTCACATGCGGGCGCAGCCGCGCGGGACCGCCCGCGATTTCCAGCATCAGACGCACGTTGGCGTCCACGCGCTCCTCGAAAATGAGCAGCGCGGGCGACGGCACTTCGGCTTCGTTCGAGAGGCGGAACCAGTCCATTTTCAAAGCTCAATGCAGCTCGAAGATCGCCTCGATCTCGACGGCGATATTTCCCGGCAGCGGCCCCATCCCCACGGCGCTGCGCGCGCCCACGCCGTCGTCCGCGCCCCAGATTTCCGCGAAGAGATCGCTGCACCCGTTGATGACTTTTGGGTGCTCGTAAAAGTCCGGCGCGCTGTTGACCATGCCGAGCACTTTCACCACGCGCTTCACGCGGTCGAGGCTGCCGAGCTGCGCGCGAAGCGTGGCGAGAATTGCGAGCCCGACCTGCCGCGCTGCGGCGTGCCCTTCATCGAGCGAAAGGTCGCGCCCGACGACGCCGGTGATGAGCGTTTTGTCCGCGCGCAGCGGGCCGTGTCCCGAGAGGTAGGCCATCGTGCCCGCGACCACGAGCGGCTTGTAAACGGCGACGGGTTTGGGCGCGGGGGGAAGTTCGAGTTCGAGTGCGAGCAGGCGGGATTCGGGGGTCATCGGAAGGCGGAGCATCTTTCACCGCGGCACGTTCAAGCGGAAGAAAGAAGCGCGCGCAGCGCGCAACTGTAGGGGAAGCTGACAGCTTCCCCTACAGTTGCGGCGCTGCGCTCCGCGGTCACTTCGGGCCTGCGCCGACGACGGACTCGGGCCGGTACATGTCCGCGTTGCTCCCCTCAAATTCCGCTTTCAGCTTCACGCGGAAGCCCGCGAGGTCGATGAGTTCCCATTTGGTAAAACGCACCACGCCCTCCGCATCGCGGTCGTGCTCGATGCCGATGATGAGATGATGCGCGTCGTCGTTGACCTTGTTGGTCGCGCGCTTCGGCTCGAAATAGAAAGTCCGCAGCGCGCTCGTCTTGCTGCCCTGCGCGAAGAGTTTCGGATCGAGGTAAAAGACGCGGCCCGTCGCCTTGTCCACGAGCCGCAGGTCGGGGTAGCCGGAGCGGAGATGCACGCCGGTCGTGGTCGTCGGCACCGCACATTCGAGGCCGGGCACGGCGTTGAGCTTTTCGTGGATCGCGTCCTCAAACTTGCTGCTCATTTCGTTCACCCGTTTCACGCCGCGCGTCTTGCTGTCGGGCGCGTTCATCGCGGCGAGCACGGCATCGAGCGCGGTGCCGATTTGCGCGAGCACGCGCTGGTCGTCTTTGTCCTTCGCGTCGAGGGTGATGACCTTTTTCCCCGAAGTGGCGGCGATGACATCGGCGAAACGGATGCCTTTGAGCGCTTCGTTTTCATTGAGCAGCCACGGGATGAGTTTGTTGACGGCGTCCGTTTTTTCGTCGGCGGACGCGGTGGCAAAGGCAAGGCAGAGGGCGAGGGGAAGCAGCAGGCGGTGCATGGCGGCAGCGATAGCGGGAAATGTTGCGCGTGTCAGGTTGCTTCCGCGGAGCGAGGGCCGACATTTCAGCGAAAGGTTTTTCCAATGAAAACGCTCCCGATGTTTCTCAACGGCGAATGGATCGAGGCCGGCGACGGCGCGACGCGCGAGATTTTCAATCCCGCGAACAATCAGCCGCTCGCGCTCGTGACCGACGGCGGCGAACTCGAAGCGGAGTTTGCCATCGCGCATGCGCGGCGGGCTTTTGATGAAGGCCCGTGGCCGCAGATGCGCGCGGCGGAACGGGCGGGGTATCTTTTCAAACTCGCCGACCTGATCGAAAAAAACGCGGATGCGCTGGCCGAGCTGGAGACGCGCAATAACGGCAAGCCGCTGCGCGAGGCGAAGTATGATGTGGCCGATGCGGTGGGGTGTTTCCGCTATTACGCGGGGCTGATTACGAAGCCGCTCGGGCAGACCTACGAGGTGAGCGACCCGGCGATTCAGGGGATGGTCGTCCGCGAGCCGGTCGGGGTGTGCGGGCAGATCATCCCGTGGAATTACCCGCTGCTCATGGCCGCGTGGAAACTCGCGCCGGGGCTGGCGGCGGGAAACTGCTGCATCCTCAAGCCCGCGGAGACGACGCCGCTCACGGCCATCGAGCTGTTCAAACTCATCGCTGAGGCGGGGTTTCCCGCTGGCGCGGCGCAGCTTCTCCTCGGCCCCGGCGCGACGGCGGGGTACGCGCTCGCGGCGAGCATGGAGGTGGACAAGATCGCCTTCACCGGCGGCACCGCGACGGGCCGGAAAATCATGACAGCGGCGACGGGTAACATCAAAAAGGTGACGCTCGAACTCGGCGGCAAGTCGCCGTGCATCGTCTTTGCCGACGCGGATTTTGAGGTCGCGCTCGAATACGCGATGTTCGCGATTTTCGCCGGGCAGGGCGAGGTGTGCAGCGCGGGCTCGCGGCTCATCCTCGAGAAAAAGATCGCCGACAAATTTCTCGCGCGTCTCGCCGAGGCGAGCGCGGGGATCGTGGTCGGCGACGGGCTTGATCCGCGGACCGAGATGGGGCCGCTCATCACCCCCGCGCACATGGAGAAAGTGCTAGGCTACATCGAGTCTGGGCGCAGCGAAGGCGCGGAGACCATCTGCGGCGGACACCGGCTGACCGACGGCGCGCTCGCCGAAGGGAATTTCGTCGCGCCGACCATCTTTGTGAAGACGCAGCCGGAGATGAAAATCGTGCGCGAGGAAATCTTCGGCCCCGTGCTCGCGGTGCTGCTTTTCGACGGCGAAGACGAAGCCGTCCGCCTCGCTAATGACACCATCTACGGACTCGCCGCGGGCGTTTTCACCAATGACCAAGGCAAGGGACTGCGTGTGCTGAAAAAACTCCGCGCGGGGATCACCTGGCTGAACACGTACCACCCGACTTTTAACGAAGCCCCGTGGGGCGGCTACAAGCAGAGCGGCCTCGGCCGCGAACTGGGCACCTTCGGCCTCGATGCCTATCTCGAGACAAAGCAGATCAACATCAACCTCGCGCCCGCCAAGCTTGGCTGGTTCCAAAGCGCCGGTTGAGCCGTCAGCACGGGCTCGCCGCACATTCGGTTTTCCAGTTGCACGCCACCTGCTTTGCCCCTATACGTCCGCGTTTTCCATCCCTCCTTTCGTCACCAAATCATGTTCAAAAATATCCCCTTCGCCCGCGTCAACTGGGTCACCAGTTCCTTCCTCATCGGCACGCTTTTTCTCTCGCTCACGGCGGTGCCGCTCTACGTGTGGAAGTTCGGGATCGACTGGTTTCAGCTCGCGCTTTTCTTCGTGATGCTGTGCGCCTGCGGGTTCTCGATCACCCTCGGGTACCACCGGATGTTTTCGCACCTCGCCTTCCGCGGGCACTGGTCGGTGAAATTGTTCACGCTCATCTTCGGCGCGGGCGCGTTTGAAAATTCCGCGCTGATGTGGTCGTGCGAGCACCGGACGCATCACAAACATGTAGATCACGACGACGATCCCTACGACATCAACAAGGGGCTTTTCCACGCACACGTCGGCTGGCTGATGTTCAAGCTGCGCCCGCAGTTGACCTACGAAAACGTGGCTGATTTGCAGAAGGACAAACTCGTCATGTGGCAGCATCGCCACACGCAGAAGATCGCGGTTTTCGTGGCTTTCATTTTACCGGCGGTGATCGGCTTTGCGTGGGGCGGATGGTCGGCGGCGCTGGGCGCTTTCCTCATCGCCGGCGTGGCGCGCGTGGTGTTTCTCCAGCACTGCACTTTCTGCATCAATTCGCTTTGCCACTGGATCGGCAAGCGCCCCTACTCCTCGCGGTGCTCAGCGCGGGATTCTTGGATCACGGCCATCGTCACCTTTGGCGAGGGCTATCACAATTATCACCACGAGTTTCAGCACGACTACCGCAACGGCGTGAAGCCCTGGCAGTTTGACCCGACGAAATGGATCATCTGGACGCTCAACCGCGTGGGTCTCGCGGATAATCTCCGCCGCGTGCCGTCGGAAAAAATCCTGCTCGCCGAACTCGGCGAAGCGCAGCGCCGCATGGAGTCGAAACTCGAATGCCCGCACCTCACGGATGCCGCGCGCGCCTACTTCACCCGCACCTACGCGCGCCTGCAGGCGACGACCGCAGAGTGGGCGCAGCTCAAGGCCGCGCAGATGGAAATCACCCGCGAGATGATGGCGCAGCTCCGCGAGGAAGTGCGTCACGCGATCGAGAGTCTGAAGGTGCGCGATCACGAACTGGCGGACGCGGAGCCGGCGGCATAACGCGACAGCGGCTCACTGGCCGCATGTGAAATTACGATGGGTTCCCGCCTTTCGAGCATGGGTCGCTGGCTGGAACCATTTGTCTCCGGGCTGTGGGTTTTCTTTCTCGTCTGGACGGCGGGGATCGCGTGCGTGTGGACTTTTGCCCTCGGCGACGGCGCGCTCGCGCATGGGCTCGGCAATCGCGATTTGCGCGCGGTGCTCGCATGGCTCATCGGTGTCGGCGACATCGCGTGGATCACGCTCGCGGCGGCCTGCACGCACCTCTGGCTGGCGGAAAACGAAGGGCTGTCCACGGCGCGGCGCTGGGCGCTGATCGTGGGCGGCGGCGTGGCGATGCTCGCCGTCGCGAGTGCGTTCACGGGCTGGCCGCTCGGCGCGATCCAGTACTCGCGGCAGCTCGGGATGAAACTCGGGCCGCTGCCCATCGGATTGCCGTTGCTGTGGTTCGCGCTCATCATCGGTGCGCGCGAAACTGTGCTGCGCTGCTGGCCGCGCGTGGGGCAGGGGATGCTCGCGCTCGGCACCGGCGGGCTCGCACTGCTCGCGGATGTGAATCTCGAACCCGTCGCTGCGAAGCTGCGCGGTTTCTGGTTCTGGCGCGCGTCGGTGGAAAATACACCGCCGCTTTTCACGCCACCGTGGACCGGCTACGCGGCGTGGTTTCTCGCCGCGAGCACTCTCGCTTTTCTCCTGCGCGAGGAGCGTGTCGCCACGGATGCGCGCCGTGATTCCGCCCGGCCCATCGCGATTTTCCTCCTGTTCAACGCCGTCTTTCTCGCCGCCAATCTCGGGCGATTCCTCCGCGGCTGACCGGGCGCGGAATTTATTTTCTTCAAACAATCCAGCGGGTTTGCCGTTATTATTGGCAACATGCAAACGGGACTCTTCTCACTCATCAAACGCGCCTTCCGCAGCCAACCGGCCATCCATCCGGTCGAGCACGGCATGGCGCGGCGCTGGATCAAACAGCGCCTCGTCGCCGTTTTCCCCGAACTCCGCAACAACCCTACTGCACTCGAACGCGCCTACCAGACGCTGAGTCTGGAGCCTCGCCCCGGCCAAGGCGGCGACGAAGCCGAAACCGTCTTCGAACTGCACGCGCCCGGCGAGTCGTAGCGGTCGCGGCTTAAAATAAAAAGGCTGTAGGGGAAGCTGGCAGCTTCCCCTACAGCCGTGAGATTTGCGCGGTGCGCGCGGCGGTTAGAACGGGATGTCGTCTTCCGGCACGTCCAAGTCCGGGTCAGCCGGCGGGCGCGGAGGAGGAGATGCCGGGCGGCTGGCGGGACGGCTCTGCTGCGGACGCCCTTCACTGCGGCCCTCGCTCCGGCTTTCTCCGTGCTCGCCGCCACCAGCACCTCCACCGCCGCCTTCGCGCGCGCCTAGGAGTTGGATGTTTTCGCCGACGACCTTGAGCTTGCTGCGTTTCTGGCCGGTGGCTTTGTCGTCCCAAGTGTCGAGTTGCAGGCGGCCTTCCACAAAAAGCGGGCGGCCCTTTTTGCAATACTCGCCGACAATCTCGGCCACGCGGCCCCAGAGCGTCACGTCGATGAAGGTGACTTCCTCGCGCTTCTCTCCACCCTCCGTGGTGTAGGTGCGATTCACGGCCAGGCCGATGTCGGCGATGGCGGTGCCTTTGGGCGTGTACTTGATCTCGGGATCACGTGTGAGATTCCCGATGAGCATGACTTTGTTGAAGCTGGCCATAAGTAGTGTCGCCTTGCGTTCCGGGGAGGCGGGTTAGGCGGCTTTCGCGGGGCGTGGGGTGCGGACGGGTTTCTCAACGACCTTCGACGGGAGGCGCAGGTAGTTCTGGCGATAAACGGTTTCGTCGAGGGTGAATTTCGCGCGCAGTTTGGCGATGGCCTGGGGCTCGGCGCTGAAGATGAAATTCACGTAGTAGCCGCTGTCGAGGTCGCCCGCGACGTAGGTGAATTGGCGGCGGTCCATCTTCTGGACCTGCTCGACTTTCGCGCCTTCTTTTTTGAAGTCTCCTTCGAGGCGTTCGATGACTTCCTTGGCTCCGTCTTCGTTGCCTTTGACATTGAGGACGAGGAGTCCTTCGTAGCGGTTTTTCATTTTGGTGGGTTGGTTTGGGTGCTGATGGTTTTTAGTTAAAGGCGTTCATCGCGGCTTCGAGTCCGCGCGTGCTGAGGCAATCGACGGCCTCCACGGCGCGATCGAGACTCTGCGCCAGCGCGGCGTTTTCCTCCAAGGTAAATCGCCCGAGCACATGTCCGGTGGCCTCGCCCGGCGCGGCGCCGATGCCGATGCGGAGCCGCGGCACGGCGGGCGTGCCGAAGTGCTCGATGATGGATTTGAGGCCGTTGTGCCCGCCGGCGGAACCGTCGGGGCGGAGGCGCAGTTTGCCGAGCGGCAGCGCCATGTCGTCGAGGACGATGAGCATTTGCGCGGCGTCGATTTTGTAAAACTGCGCGAGCGGGCGCACGGCCTGGCCGCTGAGGTTCATGTAAGTGAGCGGCTTGCAGAGCAGGAGGTCACCGGCGCGGGCGACTTCGGCCTGCCAGCTTTTTTCGGTGCGAAAGGGCGCGCGCTCCCGCGCGGCGAGTCGGTCGGCGAGCATGAAACCGATGTTATGCCGCGTGTCGCGATACTCGCGACCGGGATTGCCCAGCCCGACAAGCAGGCGGAGTCCCGGCGGTTCGGCGTTCGCAGACATTCATGCACGCTTCGTCGGGCCGGTTACTTCTTCTTATCGGCCGGCTTGGCATCCCCAGCGGGCTTGGCTCCGGCGGCACCGGGCTTCGCGGCGGCGTCATCCTTTTTCTCCTTGAGGACTTCGGGCTGCGCAGCCTCGGTCGTGGCCACAGGCTCGATTTCGACCTTCGGAGCGGCCACGCGGACGACCGTGAGTTCGCCATCGCCACGGGCAGTGACACCGGCGGGAAGCTGGAGATGTTTGATATGAATCGAGGCACCCACGCCAAGGCCGGAGACGTCGATGCGGATGACATCCGGCAGGTCTTTGGGCAGACACTCGACTTCGACGGAGTGCATGTTGATTTCGAGAATGCCGCCGAAGTTTTTCACGCCGTCGGGTTCGCCGTAAGGCTCGACGGGGATTTCCGAGTGCAGCATTTCGTCGGCTTTGACCGCGTGGAAATCGACATGGAGCACCTCGCGACTGAGCGCGTCGTGCTGTACTTCCTGGATCAGCGCGAGGCGGCTGCTGGTCGCACCGCCGTCGTTGATTTCGAGATCGACGAGAAAGTGCTCGCTCGTCGCGTGCGCCATCATGCGGCTGAATTCGCGGGCATTGAGCGAGATGCTGATGGGCTTGTCATGCCCGCCATAGACGTTGGCGGGGACGAGGCCCTGGGCTTTGATTTTTTTGACCGCAGTGCGGCCCACGGTGAGGCGCGTCAGCGCGGTGAGTTTCAGTTGTTTGGCCATAATGGAGTTATATTTTTTCGGTTTCGTTGATGCGGAAGAGAGAGGACACGGACTCGTCGTCGTGGATGCGGCGGATGCCTTCGCCGAGCAGTTCCGCGATGCAGAGCGTGGTGATGGGAAAGCCGTCGCCGTCGCGCACGGGGACGCTGTTGGTGGTGATCAGTTCGGTGATCGCGGATTTTTTCAACCGCTCGATGGCGAGGTCGGAAAGCACCGCGTGCGACACGCCGGCGATGATCGCATTCGCCCCGCGCTCCTTCAAAATCTTCGCCGCGCTGCACAGCGTGCCGGCGGTTTCCGTGAGGTCGTCCACGAGGATCACATCGCGCCCCTCCACCTCGCCGATGACGTTCAGCGCCTCGATCTCCGTCGGGCTTTTGCGCCGCTTCGCCACGATGGCGAGCGTGGCGTTCAGCGCCTGCGAATAGGCCGACGCCATTTTCAATCCGCCCACATCCGGCGACACGACCACGGGATTGACGATCTGCTTCGCGCGCAAATAGCGGATGAGCACGGGCGCGGCGAAAAGGTGATCCACCGGGATGTCGAAAAACCCCGCGACCTGCTGCGCGTGGAGATCCATCGTCAGCACTCGATCCACGCCCGCCGCGGTGAGCAGGTTCGCCACGAGTTTCGCGGTGATGGGCACGCGCGGCTGGTCTTTGCGATCCTGCCGGGCGTAGCCGAAAAACGGGAGCACCGCGGTGATCCGCGCCGCGCTCGCGCGCCGGGCGGCATCCACCATGATGAGCAGTTCCATCAGGTTCTGGTTCGTCGGCGGACAGGTCGGCTGGACGAGGAAAACATCGCGCCCGCGGATGTTGTCGTTGATTTTCACGAAGGTCTCGCCATCGGGAAAAGTGCTCACCGTGGCATCGCCGAGCGGCACGCCTATGCACGCGCAGATGCGCTGGGCTAGGTCGCGATGCGCCGAGCCGCAGAAAATCTTCATCTCTGTTTGTGAGCGAAACATGTTTCCGGGAAAATGGGACGGCGACTCTAGGCTGCTCCACTTGAAACACAAACGGAAATTCCCGGCGCATTTCCGGGCGGTTTTTTGGTTGCGCAAGCGGCCGTGAAAATGTGTTTCGACGGCCCCGCAAAGATGCGGTTGGCCGTGCCGCCGCCCGATGGGTGCTAAGAAAAATGCGAGAGAGTCCTTTACAGATCGAGGCAAATGTTTTAACCGTCGCGCCTCAATCGGGTTCCCGGCCCGGTTCAAACCCACAAACCCACAAACCAAGAAAGAAATCTCATGAAAAAAATCGTATTCACCCTCATTGCCGGTCTCGGAGTCGCGAGCAGCGTCTTCGCCGGTCCCCATGCCGTTGACAAAAAAGTTGTCGTTCCCGTTGCGGAGCCTTGCTTCCGCGATCACGAGCTCCAACTCGACATCTTCGGCAACTACATGCACGGCACCCATTCCGCCGTGCATCGCGACGACGGCTTTGGCGCGGGCCT
>JAYVNN010000234.1:0-4638 GCA_043758435.1 Chthoniobacter sp. | reverse complement strand
TTTCAAATCTGTTTTTCCCCGTGCTCCCCGTGTCCCCCGTGGTTTTCCGACTTTCAGTATACCCTCTCAGACGATGAGCATGCAGTCGCCGTAGCTGTAAAAACGGTAGCGCTGCGCGATGGCTTCGGCGTAGGCGCGAAGGGTGAACTCGCGGCCCGCGAGCGCGCTGACGAGCATGAGCAGGGTGCTTTGCGGGAGGTGGAAATTCGTGAGCAGCGCGCCGACCGCGCGCGGCGTGTAGGGCGGGTGGATGAAGATGGCGGTGCTGCCCGCGCGCGCGGTGGCGGGCAGGCCGCACGTTTCCAAAACCCGCGCGCTCGTGGTGCCGACCGCGACGAGGCGCGACGCGGCATTGATGGCGCGCGCGCTTTCCTCCGAGACGCGGAAACGCTCGGCGTGCATGCGGTGCGCGCTGAGGTCGTCGGTGAGCACGCTGCGAAAAGTGCCGATGCCGACGTGCAGCGTGAGAAAGGCGTGCGGGATTTGCGCGAGCAGCTCCGGCGTGAAGTGCAGCCCGGCGGTGGGCGCGGCGACGGCCCCACGCTCGCGGGCGAAGACGGTCTGGTAGCGCTCGGCGTCGGCGGGTTCGACCGCGCGGTTGAAGTAGGGCGGGATGGGCAGCTCGCCCGCCGCGTCGAGGTCGATGGGGCCGGCGAATTCGATGACGCGCTCGCCCTCCGGCTCGATGCCGATGACGGTGCCCGCCGTGCCGCGAATCGTGATCGTCGCGCCGAGCCGCATCTTGCGTCCGGGTTTCACGAGGCATTTCCAGCGCTCGCTCGTGTCATTGGAACCACGGGGGGCACGGGGATCACGGGGGGATGAGGGGATGGGAAAAGATTCAGATGCGGGTAACTGTCCTTCATTTCCCCGTGCCCCCCGTGTTCCCCGTGGTTCGTTTCCGAGGTTTTCGAGAAAGAGTGTTTCGATGCGTCCGTCGTCGGAAAAAACGCGCGCGGGAATGACGCGCGTGTCGTTCAAAACGACGAGATCGCCGGGCCGCAAAAACGTCGGGAAGTCGCGAAACATCCGGTGCTCAATGCGCTCGCCGTCGCGGTGCAGCACCATCATGCGCGAGTCCTCGCGACGGGCGAGGGGATGCCGGGCGATGAGTTCGTCCGGCAGCGCGTAATCGTAATCGGCCGTGCGCAGGCTCACGCTTTGGGGGCCGGCTTGCTCGCCGCGCCAAAGACACGCAGCAGCTCGCAGCGTTGCGCGGCGGCGATGATGAGGTCGGCGACGCGGCGTTTCAACCGGTGCGCGCGGAGCCAGAGCCACACGACGATGAGCGCGTAGAGCACCCACCACACGGCGTCGTGATGTTTCGTAAAAGCCACGCGGTAGAGCAGCCCGGAGAGCAGCACGAAATTCAGCAGGATGGTCGCGGCGACCGCCTGCGCATTCAGCCGCACGCGCGTCAGGCACTTCGGCCCGCCGTGGTATTCCGTCACGGTGCGGACGGTGACCGACCAGAACTGATTCCCGTAAATCTGCATGTCCCAATCCTTCCAGCCTGTGTCCGCGGAATAGCGCCAGCCTTCGTCTTCGAGCAGTTGGAAAATCTCCGTCAGCAGTTGCTCGCGCCCTTTGCCCGTCTCATTCCACAGGTCGATCTTCGAGCTGCCGCCGCGCCGGCTCACGCGCGCCACGTCCGGCTCCGGCGTGGCGATGACCGCGCGCGGCGTCTGCTTGTATTTCATCCAGGTGAAATAGCGCGCCCACCCGCGGCCGAGCGGCTGCATGAAGGCGAGAAACGCCACGAGCAGCCGCGCGCCCACGGTGTCGAATTTCCGCTCGATGCGTGCGTGCAGCATGTAGCTGAGCGCCACAAGGAAGGTGCCGAGAAACATCAGCAGCGGCACCATGCGAATCTTTTCCAGCGGCCACCCGAGCACCGCGATGAAACCGGTGAGTACGACCCATTCGATGCTGCTCAGATAAGCCGCCAGCTCGCTTTGCGGCGTGGGATAGATCGATTGGAAAAGCCCTTGCCCAAAGACGCCGTGATAGATAACCGGCTTGTTGAAGAGCCAGGTGAAACGCGGTGCACCGTAGATTTGCCCTTTCCATTTCGCGGTGCCGGTCGGACCGAAAAAGATGAGGTGTTTGAAGCGCAGCATCGACTCCGCCTCGCCGTAGCCTTCCTGCTGCGCGCGGAACGCTTTGAGCGTGAAGCGCCGGTAGTGCCACACGATCGCGCTCGGGGAAAACGCGATGACGCCGCCGTTGGTTTGCAGCCGCCAGCAAAAGTCCACGTCGTCGCCCGCCTTGCGATATTCCGTGTCGAAGCCGCCCACGCTTTCAAACGCCGCGCGATGAAACGCCATGTTGCAGCCGGGGATGTGCTCGGCCACGACATCCGTGAGCAGCACATGGCTCGGCCCGCCCGGCGCGGCGGAGACAGCGGCCTGAATCCAGTTCACCGCGGGCGGCGAAATGTTCGGACCGCCCACGCCCACGTAATCGCCGCTGAGCAGCGTGCCGACCATGAAGTAAAGCCAGTCGGGATCGGCCATGCAGTCGCCGTCGGTGTAGGCGAAAATGTCGCCGCGCGCCGCGTGCGCGCCGGCATTGCGCGCGTAGCTCAGGCCCATGTTCGGCTGCGTGATGTGGATGAGCCCCGGCAGTTTTCCGCCGCCCTCGTACACCTCCACCCGCGCCTCGTGATGCTGTCCTTTGACCTCCGCGCTTTCGTTCTTCACCACCTCCGGCACCCGCGCCCGGCGCTCCTCCTGCCACCCGCGCACCAGCTTCGCGGTGTTGTCCTTCGAGCCATCGTCCACGAGCACGATCTCGAAGTCGGGATACGTCACTTCGTCGAGCGAGCGCAGGCATTCACCGAGGGTCTGGCCGCCGTTGTAGCTGCACACGATCACGCTGACCTTCGGATACCGCGGCAGCGCCACCCGCTGCGTCATCGAGCTTTCGCCGCGCAGGAATTCCTTCAGCGTATGAAAGGCTTTCTTCGGCTGCCGCTCGCGCGTGACGAGGCCGAAGGCCCAGTCCGTGATGTCGTGCCCGCCCGTGAACCACTCATCCGTCCACGCGAAAAAGATCGTCCCCGCCGCGCCGCCGCGCACCACGCTTTCGAGATGCCACGCCAGCACGCTCGCCTGCTCCTCCTCGCCCTTGCGGATCGTGTCCATGCCGAATTCGCCAAAGATCAGCGGCTTGTCCTCCGCGAGATTTTGCAGCCGCGCCAGATACTTTTCAAAATCCCGCTGCCGCTCCAGATAGACGTTGTAGGAGACGAAATCCACGTTGCTTGGCAGCAGATATTCCGTCGGCGGATAGCTCGCGAAACTGTAGAGCGCCCGCGGGTCGGCCTCCCGCGCGATGTTGATGAGCCTTTCCACAAACTCGATCACCCGACGCGCCCCCAGCCAGCGCACGATCGCGAACGGAATCTCGTTCCCCACGTAGTAGCCGAAGACCGCCTCGTGCCCCGCGTTTTTCGCCACGCCCGCGCGGATCGTCTCCTCCACCTGCCGCCGGATTTTCGCGTTGTTTAGAAACTCGATGTGCTCCGCCCACGGGATCGAAATCAGCACCCGCAGCCGGAACTCCTTCGCCAAATCGAGAAACCACCGCGGCGGCACATGATAGATGCGCAGCAGATTGATCCCCATCTCCTGCATCAGCGCAAAATCGCGCCGCGCCCGCTCCGGGTCGCCCACGAAATCGCCCGCCGCATCCGGCGCGAACGGCCCGTAGGTCACGCCCTTGATGAACCACTTCCGGTCCCCCTCGAAAAAGAACTTCGCCCGCACGCGGATCGGCGCGAGCGGGGCGTGCGAAATGGCGGGCGGAGCGCTGGGTGCGAGGGCGTCGGGCATGGGAAAAAGAGCGCCCTTCTTAATGCCCCGCCCCGCCCTCGGCAAGCGGCGCGGAGGCCGCGATTTACCGCCTAGGCCGCGGCGGCATGATTCCACTTCCACTCCGGCATCCGGATAATCCGGAGAGCTTCGGCCACGCTCATGCCATTGAGCGCCTGGGTCATAAAGGTCGCGCGGTTTTGCTCCCAGATGAACTGCTCGGCGGCCGTCGGAACATGCCGCGCCTTGTAGGGTGCCTGGTTGCCCACGAGCATGACGAGGTAGCCCTCGATGCCAAAGTCATTGACCTGCGAGGGCAGCGTGTAGCGGGCCATGCCGGTGGG
Source organism: Chthoniobacter sp. (assembly GCA_043758435.1). Classification (GTDB taxonomy): domain Bacteria; phylum Verrucomicrobiota; class Verrucomicrobiia; order Chthoniobacterales; family Chthoniobacteraceae; genus Chthoniobacter. The sequence continues at coordinate 479 of JAYVNN010000234.1, read as the reverse complement.
GCCGTTGTCTCGGTAGAAATCGAGAAGCGGAACAAGTTTGCCCATGTCGGTGTCCGCGCGGCAGTGCCGCCAGAAATCGGTGTTAAGGCGCGTGTTGAGCTTGTAATGCAAAGCGAGAAAATCGCGGATTTCGTCGAAGGAGTCGCAAGTCAGCTCGTTGTAGAGCTTGCGCACGGTGGGTGTGGGTCGCAGCACGGTATGCTCGAAAAACTTGACGAGCTTTTCGCACTGCGCGCTCACCACCATGAGCGCAGTGGCTTCCAGCGGCTCCACAAAACCCGCGGCGTTGCCGATGGCCACCACATTCTCCACCCACACGCGCCGGTAGCGCCCGGAGCGGAACTTTACCACGCGCGGGCTGGCGGGCGCTTTGGGATTCTTGCGCTGAAACTCCGCGCACGCGTCCTCGTCGGAGATCGCCTGCGAGCAATAGACATAGCCCCGGTTGATATGATGCTCATGCTCGATCTGCCAAGCCC
>JAYVNN010000233.1:0-4639 GCA_043758435.1 Chthoniobacter sp. | reverse complement strand
AGCTCGATCGCGCGCGTTACGAGGTGCTGGTGAAAGGCAAGCCGGTCGAATTTACGGCGACCGAATTCAAGCTCCTCGCGCTGCTCATCGAGCGCCGGGGCCGCGTGCAGAGTCGCGACACGCTGCTGAACGACGTGTGGGGATACGAGAGCGCGATCGACACGCGCACCGTCGATACGCACATCCGGCGGGTGCGCGAAAAGCTCGGCACCACGGCCGATTGCATCGAAACGATTCGCGGCTTCGGCTACCGGATCATCGAGCCCGGGCGCTGATGGCTTCGGGTATTTGGGCAGTCTTCTCCGAGACCGTAAAAGCCAGGATGAGCTACGGCCAGCCACAGACAGGGGGACAGGATTCAGCAGGAAAACAGGAAAACAGGAACGTCCGGATTCCATTCCTGTTTTCCTGTTTTCCTGCTTCTCCGAATCCTTTTGTCCGTGTCTGTCCGTGTCTGTCCGTGGCAAAATTCCTCCGCACCGATGTTTCCGCGACCACTGGTCGCGCATTCACCGTCATATAATTTTACGGCGAATGGGCTGGTTTCTTGCGCTGATTTTCGCCGGGATTTTGGCGTCGGTTTGGTGGCGGCATCGGCGTTTTCGGCGGCATTGGGCGCAGCTCATGGCGATCGTGGAGGAACTCGGGCAGGGCCGCGAACCGAAGAGTTTCGTTTTTCTGAACGGAGGCCGATTCACCCATTTGGCGAATTCTCTCGAGCGGCTGACGGACTCCCGCGAGCGGCTGCGGCGGCGGCGCAGTCGCGAGGAAATGAACCTGCAAACGATCCTCGCGAGCATGGAAGATGGCGTGATGGTCGTCGATCGGCAGCACACCATCCGGCTGGTGAATCCGTCCGTGCTCCGGCTGTTCGGGCTGACGTTCGATCCGCTCGGGCGCAGCGTTTTGCAGACGCTGCGGGAGTCGGGCTTCGACGAAATCATCAGCGGCGCGCTCACGACTTGGGAGCCGCAGTCGCGCGAAATTTCCGCGAGTTCGAGCAAAGCGCTGCACCACATTTCCGTCCACGCGATGCCGATGCGGAATGCGTCGGGCGAGGAAGGCGTGGTGACCATTTTCCGGGACGTGACGCGGCTGAAACAGCTCGAGGAAATGCGGCGCGAATTCGTGGCGAACGTCTCGCACGAGCTGCGCACGCCGCTTTCGATTTTCCACGGCTACCTCGAAAATCTGCGCGACAATCCGAACCTCCCACGCGCGGAGCTGGTCGAGACGATCGGCGTTTTGGAAAAGCATTCGCTGCGGCTGAATGCGCTCGTCGAAGACCTGCTCATCCTCGCCCGGCTGGAGTCGCGCGACGTACGGCTGCAACTCGAGGAGATCGACCTCGAGAGTTTTCTGCGGGAAATCATCGGCGACTGGAAACTCCGCAGCGCCCGCAAGAACATCACCATCTCGCTCGAGATTGCACCGGGGATGCCGCCGCTGGTCGCCGACGTTTTGCGAATCGAGCAGGTCGTCAGCAACCTCGTGGACAACGCGATCAAATACACGCCGGCGGGCGGGCACGTCGCGGTCCGGGTGGCGTTGATTGGCGAAGAAATGGAGCTGCGGGTCGAAGACAATGGCGTCGGGATTTTGCCCTTGGATTTACCGCACATTTTCGAGCGATTTTACCGCGCGGACAAAGCGCGCAGCCGGGAGCAGGGCGGCACCGGTCTCGGGCTTTCCATCGTCAAGCACATCGTGCAAACCCACGGTGGCACCGTCCGCGCAGAGAGTGTCTTCGCGCAGGGGACGACGATCGTTTTGAATCTTCCCGTCGGGAAATTGGCGGCCGAAGTCGACGTCTGAGGCGGGCAGGCGGGGCAGGTTCCCCGGGCCGGAGGGTATGGGAGTGTCCCGATTTGATGACTTTTCCGTGGCGGCGACTGGACAGGCCCACGAATTCATGATAGGTGATAAAGCATTTTTCTTTTCTCCCCATGCTCTTCGAAAAATCCCTGAAAATCCTCCGCCAACTCGCCCTCCCGGTCCTCGCCACCGCAGGCGTGTTAAGTCTCGGTTCCGCTCTGGGACAGACCTTCACCTGGCTCGATGTCAACGGTCTTTGGAGCGATCTTTCCAAGTGGGTGGGGGGGCAGAAGCCCAGCGGTGCGGACGCGACCGACCAGCTCGTTTTCGGGTCCGGCAGCGGCTACACTTCGACCAACGACATCGCCACACCGGCGCCGCTCGTGGTGAATCAGCTCACTTTTTCGGGGGCGACATCGGCTTTCAATACGATCACAGGGAACGCGATCAAGCTGGCCGGAACCAGTCCGCAAATTTCTCAGAATAGCGCGGCGGAGTTTGTCGTCCGGACGCCGATTCAGCTCGGTGCGCCGACCACGATCGGCGGAACCGGCAGTGGCGCGCTGACGATTTCGGGTTTGATTTCGGGCAAGTTCGGGCTGACGAAAAATGGCGCGGGAACGGTTCGGTTCAGCGCGACGGCGGCCGGAGTGCCCTCGGAGAGCACGTTTTTCGGTGGGTTGACCATTTCCGGCGGGACCGTTGCTTTTGCCAATGCCGGGACCGCCGCCAATGCGGTCGATTCCTCGGCCACGGCCCTGCGTTCCAACCGCGTGACGATCGCCGCGGGCGCGACACTCAGCAGCAACGCGGAGTTGCGGCTCGGCGAGTTGAGCGGCGCAGGCACGTTGCAGGGCCAGGACCTGACGACCGGGAACGGGCAGGACATCATTCTCTCGACTTTGGGCGACGCCACTTTCACTGGGAGCATCATCAACACACGGGTCGGAGCGGGAACGGTCGAGGGTCAGTTCATCGTTCGGGGCGTCGGCAAGCAAACGCTGCAGACCGCCGCCGGTGCGCTTTCGGTCAACAACGACTTCGTCGTCGGGCGCGGGGCCACGCTCGTTTTTGCCGGCAGCACGAGCGTCGTCGGGACTGCGGACAAGGGGAAGGTGGTCGTGAATGGTGGCACGTTCGTTTTGGATAACTCGGCGACCAACAACAATAACCGGCTGCGCGACTTTGGCCCCAGCTTTACGATCGACACGGGGCTGGAGACGATCGGCGGCGGCACCTTCTCCCTGCTCGGAAATGCCAGCGGTACGGCTGAAACGATCGGCCGGTTGCAGCTCGGCAGCTCGAACATCACGAACGGTGCGCGGGCCGGGGCGCTGACGATCAATGTGACCGCGCCGGGTGCGGGCGCCGTCTCGCTGACGATGCAATCCTACTCCCGCGACAGTGTCAGCACGCCGCGCACGACCGTCGATTTCACGGCCAACGGCGGCACCGGGACGCTCGGCGCGATTCCGAAAATCTTCATTGGCGGCACGGTGAATCTCACGGCGGGGGGCCTCATCAGCAGCAGCAATGTGGTGACGACGCAGGCCGGCTGGGCGACGGTGAATGGCTCGGGTTTCGCGACCTACAATGCGACCAACGGCGTGGTCGCGGTGGCGACGACGAATGTCAGCGGGACGCTCGCGAGCAATGCGACGCAGAACGCGCGGCTCATTGGCAGTGGGACGATCAACAGCGCGAGCGATTTCCTGCTCAGTTCGCTGAAAATCGACCCCGGCGTCGGGCAGAGCCTGAGCATCACCGGAACCGGATCGCTGAACACCAACGCGATCCTCCTCGCGGGCAACAACGATTTTTCGATCATCAATGCCGGCGGCACCGGAGGCATGAGCGGGCCGGGCGGCTCGCGTTATTTTCATGTGCAAAAGCCCGACGTCACGCTGACCGTCGGCGTCTCGCTGGCCAAGTTGGACACCAGCGCGACGCCCGCGCAGGACTCCGTGACCAAGGCCGGCCTCGGCACCCTCGCGCTGACCAGCACGGACAACGTTACCTTGAACAAGACCCTGACGATCAACGCCGGGACGGTGCGCGCCACGCCCGGCTCCACCTTGCCCTCGGGAAAAATCGAGCTGCGCGGCGGCGTGCTCGAGCTCACCGGGGCGAGCGGCTTCACCTACAATGCGCTGGTCGGCAGCGCCGCGGGCTACGTGGATTGGAGCGACCCGACGAATAGCAACGATCGCGGGAGCGGCGGCTTTTCCGCGTTCGGCGTGCCCGTCATCGTCAGTCTCAGCACCGCCGCTGCGGGCGTGAACCTCTCGTGGGAGCAGAGTGGGTTTGTGAACAGCGGCCACGCTCTCGTGTTCGGATCCACTCGCTCCGACGCGCGGCTCACCTTCTCGAGCAACCTCAGCCTCACGCAGCCGCCCACCGTCCTGACCGGCGCGAGTAACGACGTGAACTACAATCTTCGCGAAGTCCGCGTGATCGACGGCACGACTTCAACGGCTGATTTCACGCGCGTCTCCGGCGTCGTCTCCGGCAGCGTGCGCAATGATCTTCTCAAGACCGGCAGCGGCACGCTGGAGCTGACGAACACGAATACCTTCAGCGGCGCGACGATCGTTCACGCAGGCACGTTGCAAGTGAGCGGCTCGATCGCGGCGAGCTTCGTCACGCGCGTGCGCAATCTGGCGACGCTCGCCGGTCGCGGGACGGTCGGAAATCTCGAGGTCGAAACCGGCGGCATCCTGGCTCCCGGCGACATCGCGGGCCCGGCGGAATTCGCGGCGACGCGGACGGGGACGCTCACGGTCGGCGACACCGCGTTCGGCGGCGCAGCCTCGAAGCTCAAGCT